>RDXI01000249.1 GCA_004292795.1 Bacteroidota bacterium
ATGTAGTTTGTAGGCTAATTGATTGAGCGTATTTACATACACACTATCCAAGATAGCCTCTTTGTCTTCGTACTTTATCAAAGCAAAATACAAACTATCTGTTGGTTTGTATTGCGCCCATGCATAGCTTGTAAAGTTCAGAAATAGGCAAAAAAGCAAGGTAATTTTCTTATTCATAAGTATCTAAAAGAAGTATAAAACAAAGGTTTTATATACAAAAACCATACTTATTTTGAGCATTATGAATATTTACCAAAGATAATTTTTTAGGCGTGTAGCACACTTTCCACAAAATACATCTCTATTTCGCCCTTGTTTTTGGCTTGAATCGCGCCCCTGTGCGTGCATTGAAAAACGTGCTTTACCAAGTTGTAAGTCGTTTCTGAAATATTGACCTTGCCTACCTCCCCGCTACTTTCCATGCGGGAGGCGAGATTGACTGTGTCGCCCCAAATATCATACGCAAATTTGTTCTTGCCTACTACTCCCGCCACAGCCTCGCCTGAATGAATACCCAAACGCAATTCCCACACTTCTTCCCCGCTTGCCTGCTTTTCAGCAATCCACTTTGCCATAAAATCCTGCATTTCCAAACCTGCTTTGACCACATCTACAGGGTTCGTGGTGTTGGCAGTAGGCAAGCCTCCCGCACACATATACGAGTCGCCAATGGTCTTGATTTTTTCCAAACCGTATTTATCACAAATGTTGTCGAAGGCAAAGAAACAAGTATTGAGATTTTCTATCACTTCGGTAGGCGAGATTTTCTCGGCAATGTTCGTGAAGCCCTTGAAATCTGTAAAAAGTACCGTGATGAGTTCGTAATGTTTGGGCGTAGCCACGCCTTTTTCTTTCAGTTCTTGGGCTACTTCTTCAGGCAAGATATTGTGCAAAAGCGTTTCAGATTTTTGTTTTTCGGCTTCTATCAGGTTGCGTTGGGTTTCTATTTCTTCTTTTTGTTGCGTGAGTTCATCATTTTGTTGCAAGACTACTTTTTGGTACGTTTCGTTTTCATACTTGAATTGTTTGACAACAAAGTAGCAAACAAAAAATAGCGTAATTACATTCAAAAAATAGACTTCTTGTGTAACCAAATGCTCCAAAGGGCTACGGTAATGTGCGTAATAATAAAACTGGAAAAACAAAAAAAGCCCCAACCCAAGCAAGAAAAACAAGAAAATAAGGTTTTTTCTATCAAACAAAAACAACGCTAAAATATTGGCTATTAAGAAAGTATATTCCATATTAGAGGTTTTACCATACATATATGCCATCAATGTAAGAAAGCTATAACCGCTTACCATAAACATTATTTTGCCTGCTTGATGTTGTTTGTAGCTATTGAGCAGGAGAGGCACTAAGAACAAAAAAACACCCGATAATGCGATAGGTATGGCACTTTTCATACCTGTTGCTGTCAAGAAGTACATTTGATACACGAGCATGAGTACGATACTCAACAAAGCATTGCCATTCACTATCCGCAACTTGCGTTTGTCGAGTTCGGAGAGCGTAGGCGTTTCGCCAAGTGAAAGAAAATAACGAAGGAGGGCAAGCATCGGGTTTTTACACACTTTTGTACGGGCAAAGTTATTGCTTTTTTCTGAAAAGTAGGCAAGTAGGCAAGAAAAAACGCGCCCTCTGTTCGAAGGCGCGTTGGGTTATTTGTCTATTTTCTCAAAATACTCATCAACTTCTTTCTTGTAGTAAGGCGAGAGCGAAGGCGGGATAGTTTTCAAGAGTTCTATCTGCTTTTCTTTGTTTTTGAGGTATTGATTCATAGCAGGAGGTGGTGTTTTTTGCTTGTCCTTGCCTGTTTCAGCTTTTCGGGTAGGCTCTTCTTCGCGTTCTCGGAGGGCTTTTTCCGATTCGAGTAGGCGAGTTTCTATCTCCTTTTGGCGTTTTTGGTCTATGCGGTCAAGGCGTTTGTTTACCAAGTCTTCCTCTATTTTCTCCATTTCCTTCTTCAGTTCTTGTATTTGCTTGCCGAGTTGGTCTTTAGCATTTTTGTCTAACTGACTACCCGCCATTTTTTCGAGTTGCTGGAGCGCGTTTCGGAGTCTTCGTTGTTCTGCCGCGAGCTTCGCCAATTCTTCCGACATGCCCTTGCCTGTTTTGCCACTCTTTTTCAGGTCTTGGATTTGTTGGTTGAGTTTCTTTTGTAGCTCGCTCATGTTGGGCGTATTGCCGTCTTTGTCCTTGCCTTTGCCATCTCCCTTGCCTTTCTGTTTTTTCTTGTTCTTCACCTTCATGCCTCCACCGCCACCTCCTTGTTGCATCGCGTCTTGCATTTGGTTCAGCACATCACTTAGCATAAGCGCGAGGTTGTTCATGGAAGTCATGGCTTGTTGTTGCTTGCCTGTGGCATTGCCCAAGTGACGTTTTTTGATGCCTTCGGTGCTTGCGGTCATGTGGCGTTTCATGTCGCCCAACTCGCGGGTAATGAAGGATTGAATTTGAAAAACACGCTTGGCAAGCGCATTGAGGCTGTCTTCTATGATTTTCGAGTCATCTTGCAATTTGGTTTGGCGTTGCGCAAGCCCAATAAAACGCGGGTCTGAAAGTTGTACGTTTCGAAACTCCTTCATCAAATTTTCTTGGTCATGCGAAAGTTGCACCAAATTTTCGAGGATAGCTCTTAGGGCATTGGCATCTTCTTCTTCCTGTTCTTTTTCTTGGTCACCTGCCATCTTCATCATACTTTCCGCCATTTTCTTCATCTTTTTGCCTGCACTTTTCTGTGATTTAGAGGCATTTTTGTTGTCTTTCTTTTCGAGGTTGTCTTTGCTGTTTTCTTGTTCTTTGTCCACGTCTTGTTTGTCTTGCTCCATTTCATCATTTTGCTTCTCCATGCCGTTGGGCTTTTCGAGGTCTTTGTCCATTTTCTCAAGCTCTTCGAGGTCTTTTTTGATGTCCTCAAAGCGTTTGTTGAGGTCTTCTTGTTCCTTTTTGAGTTCGTCTTGTTTGGCTTGTTTCTCCTCTTTGCTTAGGTTTTTGTTCTCCTCGCTCTTTTTGTCGTCCATTTTATCGGTTTGTTCCGATAGTTTCTCTTGGTCTTCTGCCAATTTCTCCAATTCTTCTGCTGTTTTCTCTACTTTTTGCTCGAACTGCATTTGCTTGAACATTTCCATAGCGCGGTCAAGCTCCTTTTCGAGGTTGTTTTCTTGCTCGCTAATCTCCTTCAGCTTTTCCATAACGGGGTCAGCATCACGATTTTGTTCGAGCAATTTCTTCAATTCCTCATACAATTTTTTGGTTTCTTCGTCCAACATCTCGTTCATGAGTTGTTGAAGTTGCTCCATTTTCTCCTTGATTTTCTCGCTATTTTCATCAAAACGCTCTTGTTTTTCGTTCAGGGCTTCGTTTTGCATCTGTAGCTTTTTCACTTCATCGACCAATTCCTCGCGTTTTTTGATAACGTCTTCTATGTTCTTCTTATCTTGGTAGTCGAGGCGGTCTTTGTTTACCAATTTTTTCTCTATTTCTTTGATGTCCTTCTGCACATCTTGGGCTTTTTTCATAGCCTTGTCTATCTGCTTTTCGGTGTCCTGCACGCCCTTGTCTATCTCTTTTTGCATATCGGCAGAGGTAGGAATACGGAACTGTGAGGTATGGCTACGGCTACTTTTCGCGCCATTCACCCCATCATTGTCCCACACCTGCACATAATATTCCACATAGTCGCCCGGTTTCAGGTTCAAGTCACTTAGGCTTAGTTGGTAGTAATAATTTTGGATAGATTGGTCGCTTTCCATCGGAATATTCATGGCTTGGAATTGCCCCGCTTTGTCCTTGTTTACTACGCGGTACATCATTTTCAAGCCCGACAAACCATAATCATCTGAAATACTGCCCCCAATGCTGATGAAATTATACACTGCCGTATCGCGGTAGTCTTGCATCGTGATTTTGGGATACAAGTCAGGGATAACATTGATGTAGTATTGTATTGGCTCTTTGTTGTAGCTGAAGGCATTGCCCAAACGCACTTGGTAGCTTTGCGAATTGCGCACTTGGGATTGATAGCTGAAATTATCGGTAGAAGAAGGCTTGAGGCTTACTGTGTCGCGGTTTTCGTTGAACATGAGCCAAACTTTGTCGGCTTTGTTCGTTTGAAAATCCCACTTGATTTGTGTACCCTCTGGCACAACCAAATTGCCGATATTGTTCCATTTTTCGTTGGGCTTGCCTAAGTAGGCAGGGTAGGAAAGATAGGCATTGAAGTTTGCCAAACTTGGACGCTCCAACAATTTGATGTCGTATTCTTTGGATTTGAAGCCTGCCGCCTCGAAGTAAAAGTCCACGCCTTTTTGTATCTTGGGGAAGTCATACCCAAAATGGTTCATGTCGTTTTTGGTCATTTTGTATCTGCGCCCTCCCGTAACTAAAAATACTTCAGTAGGAATAGCCTTGCCTGCCAACTTCAAATTAAGCGTAAAATCTTCATTCTTGAAGGCTTCCATTTTCTTGTTTTCTACCTCAAAATTGAAGGGCGCGGGTTCTGCAAAAGACTCGTTGTAACGAATGATACGTGCCGAACTTTTGGTAAACAATTCTGTGAAAAATGAAGGCGAAATCATAAAAATCAAACCCAAAAACGCAATAGGAATAAGCACATAGCGCAAATAACGCTTGTTTTCCGAATAGCGAATGGCATCAGTAAAACGCACCACGCAAGGTATTCAACAGTTTATCGTCAATAGTAGGAAAGAACTTGCCTATCTGTAGCGCGGCTTGTTCGTCTGTCAAAGGACGATTGAGGTTCAACAGTTTGGCGATAGGGTTCAAAATCCACAGCACGCCCACCGTTCCCAATGAAAGCAGGAAAGAATAGAAGAAGAAGGCGCGAATAGTTGAACTAAAACGCCCCAAATACTCCAGCGTGTTGTAAGAAATATAAACGCTCAACAAAATAGCCGATGAAATCAACACACCTTTGAGCAGTTGATTCAAGTAATACTTGCGTTTGTAGCGTTGCAAGTCGGCAAGAATACTAAGTGTTTGAGCCATAGCAATATAAGGTTAAGTATCTGATAATCAATGCTTTTAATGAAAAATTGTTTCCATGATGCTATAAGAGCATACTTCGATAAGCAAATATACTCATTTTTACTATAGCTTATTACAAATAAAATGTTAAATTTTGTGAAATTGTTTAGTACCTACAAATTTTAGTAATACTCAATAGGATAGGGTTTGAAACCCGAAGCGAATAGGCAAGTTAATTTTTAGTAGCCCGCAAAGACTCTGCAAATGCCTGAAATGCTTGCGCAGGATTGGCGTTTTTCATAAAGTTTTCGCCCATCAAAAAGCCTGTATAGCCCGCTTGTCGCAGGGAGGCAAGGTCGCTTGCCTGCGAAAGACCGCTTTCTGACACAAGCACAAAATCTTGTGATAAAATGCTCGCCATCTCGAAAGAGGTTTGAATATCGACCACAAAAGTTTTCAGGCTTCGGTTGTTTACGCCTATGATGACCGAGTCATTGGGTAGTTTATCCAATTCTTCTTTTTCGTGAATTTCGAACAACACTTCTAAGCCCAACGATTGCGCGACTTCGGCTAAATGCCTTGCCTGCTCTTTTTCCAAACAAGCCGCAATCAACAAAATCACGTCTGCGCCAAGTGCTTTGGCTTCTATGATTTGGTATTCGTCAGTCGTAAAATCTTTGCGCAAAATGGGAATTTGATTTGCCTCGCGTGCCATACAAAGGTCGCCATCATTGCCCATAAAATAGCTCGGCTCGGTCAATACAGAAAGCCCCGAAGCCCCGCCTCGCGCATAACCTGTAGTTGTTTCTACTACATTTGCCTCTGCATTTATAATGCCTTTGGAGGGTGATTTACGCTTAAATTCGGCAATGATACCCGTTTTTTCGGGGTTTTGTAGGTAAGCTTTGAGCGATAGGCAAGGCTTTTCGAAGTACGGACTTCGCTCTAAAAGCGCGGTCGGTCTTGCCTGCTTCAGGGCTTCTACTTGTTTCTGACGATTGGCTACAATCTCGAATAACATAAGCAAAGTGAAATATTTAGCACCAAAGTTAGCCTTTATTTCTGAATGAGGTACGTTATTTGTGGGATTTTTTATTGATTTATTGAATTATTGATTTATTGAGTTATTGATTTATTGAGTTATTGCCCCTTCCACCTTTCCACCCTTCAACCTTTCCACCCCTCAACCCCTCTACCTTTCCACCCCTCTACCTTTCCACCCCTCTACCTTTCCACCCTTCAACCCCTCCCCCTTATGCGTAATTACTTCATCATCATCATAGCCATATTGGTCATTGTGGGCATTTCGCGCATGGGCGGAAGTGGCGCAAAGACAGCCGACAGAGCTTATACAACTGAAACAAAGCCCCGCTACACCCTTAGCCCTGTGGATAGGTTTGTGCGCGACTTGTCAGACGAGAAAAGCTATTCCATTGTGTTGTATGATATGGAATTAGACGAAAATAGCCGTGTTTACAAACACAAGTACCGCATCACCAAAAATCCTTTGGATAGTGCTTCGAAGCCTTATACTACTGAGTGGGTAAACGTTGATGAAGTTTTTTTTGCGGAAAATGTGGACAATATGGGCTTGGAGCTTGCCTCCAAATCTCCTGATGGTAAGGTGCATAAAACGCCCTCGCCTGCAGGCTTCAATGGCTATGTGGGCAATGACCAATATGGCACTTGGAAACAAGACAATCAGGGCAATAAATTTTGGGAATATTACGGGCAATATGCTTTCATGAACAGTATGCTCAATGCCTCACAACCGCGTGTATATTACAACACTTACACGCATTATTCGAGCTATCGCAATGACCCCTACACGAGTCATAAGCCTTATTATGGCACAAAAAACAATTCGTATGGCACGAACAGCCCCGAAACAAAAAAGAGCAATCCAAGCTTTTTTGAACGCAAGCAACAACAAGCCCAAATGTCGAGCTTCAAACAAAAAGTTGCCCAAAACCCGCGCCAATATACCCGCGCCAACCGCGACCCAAGCACGACCTACACCAAAGCAGGCAAGACAAGTAGCACGCCCAGCTCAAGCTACAACAGTTCTAGCAGTAAGCCCAGCACGTCATCAAGCTATAAATCAAGCACTTCGAGTAGCAAGCCTAGTACATCATCGAGCTACAAAAGTAGCACTTCGAGTAGCACGCCTTCGCGCACTTCGTCTGCCCCCAATCGCCCAAGCACTACCTCAAGCACGCCACGTTCCTCAAGCAGTTACAGTGCGCCAAGCCGTTCAAGTTCTTCGAGCAGTTCGCGTTCTTCCTCTTCTTCTTCATCGAGTCGTTCAAGCTCTTCGAGCAGTTCGAGAAGTTCAAGTTCAAGAAGGAAGTAGGCAAGAAGCTACATGAACCAAGTTGTGTATTATATCTTTGCCCCAGCGGGGCAACATCTTTGTAGCCCAAGCATAATCCCACATAAAAGCCCCAGAGGGGCGATATCTTGAAATGTTGAGATGTCGCCCCTCTGTGGCTTTTGGGGTGTTTTGGGAATATGTTTCTACAAAGATTGCGCCCCTCTGGGGCTATCGATGCTTATTATGTATGCTTGAGCTTATTTTTTTCTTACCTACCCAAAACACAAAAATTTGGCAAAATGCGAAGGGAGGGCTATATTTGTCTTTTCATTACTCACTTGCATTGTATAAGCTATGCTTCACTTGACAAACAAAGACTACTATCTTATCTCAAAACTACGTAAATTCAACAATTATCCTGCAATAGAGGCTTTTTTGACACAAGCCAAATTGTTGATTGACACGCTCAACATTGTAGGCAAGCCTCATAATTTTTTGTGTACCTTGCCTGCTTCTACAGACAGCATGAGCGTGCAGATAGTAAACAAAACTATCTTGAAAGCTGAATTTCAGTCTAAAGGCAAGGCTTCTTTTTACTACATCTTGCCACAGGCAAGCTACGACGAATACATACAAAAAAGCTCAAAAGATAACCCTTTGCAACTCGAAGCCCTTACTGATGGCGAAGAACCCTATATTTTTAAGTTTGCTTACCAGACTTTTGATTTTGAAAATGACATCAAAGATAATTGGCTCAAAACTGCTAAAAAGGCTTTTGACTCTTATCAAATCAATATCAAACAACCTTTGTTCAACCACGAACTTTACAAACTTATCACAGATGCAACGTACAAAAACGAAATTTTTGCCTTTGCACAGTCCAATCAACCGATTCCTGCCTTGCCTACTGATATGCAACCAAACGAAAATACAAATGCTCCACTCAACCAAATTCTCTTTGGCGCACCTGGCACAGGCAAGACCTATCATAGTGTAAATGAAGCCATTAGCATTGCTAACCCTGCCTTCGATTTGTCGCAAGAGCGGTCTGTAGTCAAAGCCGAATTTGATAGGTTGGTAGGCGAGGGGCAAATCCAATTTGTTACGTTTCATCAATCCTTTGGTTATGAGGATTTTGTGGAAGGGATAAAGCCCGTTCTTTCTGCCAACAATGACGCGCCTATTCGTTACGAAATTCGTTCAGGTGTTTTCAAAGAAATGTGCATCAATGCCAAAACACCCAATGCTTCAGGACTCCAAGAAGCCTATAATAAATTGGTTGAAAAATTATCAGAAGAAGAAACGATAACGCTCAATACAAAAAACTCGAAAGCATTTTCTGTTTATTTGAATGAAAATGAAAACCTAAATTTAGTAGTGGGAAATCCACCAACACAAAGAGGCTCTTTGACCAAAGATACACTACAACGTTATATCAATGGCGAAAAAGTGCATCACCCAAGTTATGCTTGGGGCGTTGTAAATTATTTGCAAACGCATTTTAATTATTCTGATGTGGATAATACGCCTAAAAACTTTGTCCTCATCATAGACGAAATCAATCGCGGGAATGTGGCGCAAATATTTGGCGAGCTTATCACGTTGATAGAGGAGTCGAAGCGGGCAGGCAAGGCAGAGGCGATTGAATTGGTGCTTCCCTATTCGAAAGATGCATTTTCTGTTCCCGCGAATTTATACCTCATAGGCACGATGAATACCGCAGACCGAAGCGTGGAGGCACTCGATACAGCTTTGCGCAGACGTTTTTCGTTCAAAGAAATGCGTCCTGACTATGCACTCTTGCCTACTGTGGAGGGTGTGGAGGTAGGCAAGATGCTACAAACTATCAATACTCGAATAGAACTGTTATTGGACAAAGACCACGCCATAGGGCATAGCTATTTTTTGGGCTTGGAAACTATAGAAGACTTGCGCCTTGCCTTCGAAAACAAACTTATCCCCCTTTTGCAAGAATACTTTTTTGGAGATTTTAGTAAAATTGGCTTGGTGTTGGGCGAGGCGTTTGTCGCGCCACAAAAGCAAGACAAAAAGGACATTTTCGCGCCCTTCGCTTCAGTAGATAAAAGCCTAAGAACCGACCTTTTGCGCAGAGAAGTGTATCATTTCACAGAGTCGAAAAATTGGGACGCAACCGCCTTTCAAGGCATTTATAGCTAAAAACGCTACAAATTTTTGAAAAACAGATAATTTTATAGAACAACGTGTATGCGACAAGCCTGTGTGCAAAACAGTTATTTGTTTGGATAACTATAGCACATATCGTCCAAGAAAAACACAAATGGCTTGTACCAAAAGATTACAAGGATAAAGATGCTTTACAAGAAGTAGTAACAAATATATTGCAAAAGTTTGGTGAAGGATATAAAATAAATTTTTAAGTTGTAACTGTACTTTTCCGATAAAATATCAAATTTGTAATATGCGACTACTCATTCTTATACTAAAATAAGATTTAAAATGCGTATTAACCACAAGGACACAAGGACACGAAGCTTACTTTTAACGTGAGTTCGGAATTAGATTTAAATATAAAATATTGTAAATCAATGGATTGAATAGGCTTGCCCCAGCGGGGCTATATCTTTGTAGCCCTATA
>RDXI01000430.1 GCA_004292795.1 Bacteroidota bacterium
AAGCGAAGCACCTGATAGAATGCTATAATCAGCACCCGAAGACGCAGTACCTGTTGCTTGCACATTTACTTGTGCAGTGCCTGTATAGGCTTTGTTGATTTGCAAAGTAGCTGTAACATCTTGGTATTTACGACAATTTAACGTGCCTGTAGTTGCTCCTTCGCTCACGCTTGTACTTGCTGTTGTGAATTGCATAGCAGGCAAAGCACCTACTTCTGTTACCGAAGTTGCACCCGTAATCCAAATAGAATACGCCTGCGTATTACCTTGCAACGTGCCTTTGTGTCCAATGGTAAGCGTATAAACACCGCCATTGGTAGTAGATGAAAGCAAGATTTGCTCTACATTATCACGGATATTATCGCCTTGTGTTGCGGCACTGTTAGGGTTCGCAGGGTCTAAAATCCATGGGAAGGTAGTCGTACCATTGTAAGATATACGCGAGTCTAAATCATTGACCAACATACGTGTAGGCGAGTCGTTTACTTGCGGTGTAACAGGCGTGCCAGGTCGGTCTGTCCAACAAATCGTAACGCGCAAAGGTTGTCCATTTGACGTAATTTGCATAGTTTGCGAAGCATTATTGGGCAATGTTTTTTCGAACACAAAAGACGTTGTATTGGCTTTAGCGTTGGTGATAGCTTGTGCCGCAGTAGCCACATTCACCAAACCCCAACCAAACTTGTAATCGGGTCCCGCCGAAGTGCCTGCTTCGTCTGCTGTGTGAATAGCCAAGCCTTTCAAGGTGGCGGCACGCATAAAATTGCCATTTCCAAACAAATTTTGATAGTGTTGTTGCAACAAAAACAACGCTCCCGACACATTGGGCGTTGCCATAGAAGTACCGCTCAATGAACCATAAGAAGCACTAGAACCAGAAGTAGAAGATTCTAAACCTACACCATTGCCACAAACATCAGGCTTGATGCGTCCATCATCGGTTGGCCCCCAACCGCTAAAACTGCTCATCACAACACCGCTTGCAGATGTATAACCACCTGCTACATCATTTACTGCACCTACTGTTAAAATATTTTTGGCATTGCC
>RDXI01000250.1 GCA_004292795.1 Bacteroidota bacterium
AAAACTGCCTCCAATCTGAACACAGGCATTTTGTACCTCGCGGCGATGCCTTATCTCATTTTGGCAGTAATAGGTTTGCTTTGGTACAGAAACAGCAAAAAACGTTATGAATCAACCCACTACCCTTCAGGGTATGCTAAAAGGTAAATGCCCGCGTTGTAGGCAAGGAGATGTATTTGAAACTTCGGTTTTCAATGTTGCCAAACCTTTCAAAATGCACAGAAATTGCCCTCATTGCAACCTTCACTATGAAATGGAGCCAGGCTTTTTTTATGGCTCTATGTATGTGAGTTATGCTATCTCAGTGATTATTTTGGCTACTTGTGGCGTTTCGGTGGCTTATCTTGTGAAAGGGGCAACCATTTGGACATATATTACGGCTGTAACAGTGGCTACTTTATTGACGTTTCCGTTCAATTTCCGTTTTTCGCGTGTGGCGTGGATGTACTTATTCGTTTCGTATGAACCCGAAGCAGAAGAAAAGTAGGTATTTGATTTATCAAATACCATTTTTACCTGTGGTTTGTGTCCTCACAAACCACCAATCAACCCAAAAGCTATTCCAATAGCTTTTTTTTGTTTCAACCAAATATGTCTAAAAAATTTTTCACCTTAGTAGCTTGCCTACTTGCCTGCTTGCCTGCCCAAGCCCAGCAAGAAGGTTTTGCTTTTTTGCGCGTGTCGCATTATTGCCCGATGCCGTATATGTTGCCCGACTACTTCCAACAAGAAGCGTGGGGCGACTCGGTAGCGCGTGTTTCGGCTGATTGGCTCAAGACCAAGCTGAAGGTGCGCAAGGTAGATGTGAAACAGCACGAAGCCCTTACCTACCACCCAACGCGCTTGCCTGTGGAGGCAAGAGGCGTGAATTTTAGCGAAACCGCCTACGCCTATTTTGCCGAATTGCAAACCGAGCTTACATTGGGCAACAAAAAAAAAAACTTGCCTGAATTGGATAAAGGCATTTTTAGTTTGTACTTACGCGTGTTCGACCAAAAACAGCGCAAAGTTTTGCAGGAAAGCCTGAAAATTCATTTTACCATTCAGCCCGATGGCGCAGGCAAGGGGGACGTTTGGCTGAACAATGCACAGTTCAAAACCTTGTATAACAAAGCCTTGCGTGCTTTGATGCAGAAGGAATCCATTGAAAAAAAGCCTCTGAACTTCATGCAAATGCCTTCGGAGGAGGTAAGCCTTTTTTTGGCAAAGGCGAATAAAACGCTCCTCACTACCGAAGGGCGCGGAAAATTTACATGGGTACGCCCTGATACTGCCGTTTCGCTCTTGTTGGAGCTACAAACGCCTCATTATGAGGACAAAACCTACAGGCGCGAGGCTACCTTTGTGCGGGCAGGCAAGGAACGCATACAGCTCAAAGGCTTGTTGCCAGAGCGAACTCCGCAAGAGGTTTTTATCCAATTCGCAGCACCTCAAATGAATTTGGCGGGTGTGCAGAATTCGGAAGTCTTAGACCTTGCCGAAACGGAAACCAAACGAAACGCTTGGACATGGCTTGCCTACCAACACAACGGCTTGGTGAAAGTGTATGAAGGGGACGAACTCAAGGCGGTTTTTATCAAAAACGAAGGCTATGAGGTCTATCTCTCGCCTACGTGCCGAAACCGCGACCTGCAAATGATAGGCAAGTTGCTTGTGGCGGAAGTCTTGGTAAGGGCTTTGCAAAAGCAATATGAAGTGAGATAAGCAAATTTTCAAAAAAAAATAGCCAAAAACTCATTTATTTTTTTGGAAAATAAAATAATGCTTAAATTGCGCCTGCAAAACATACATTGTTGAATATGAATATCGCAACACCCACACGCTTGAGAGTCAATGAAGGCTATCGCGTGCTTGAAGATTTGCTGTGCGACCGCCACGAGGACGCGCTATTGTTCCCCTCCATTGTTTCGCTTGACGAAGATGATGACTTCGACGAGGACGAAGATTTTGACGATGAGGAGGAGGACGACTATGATGATGAGGACTTTGATGAGGACGAAGAAGACCTCGATGACGAAGAAGACTTTGACGAGGACGAAGACTTCGAGGACGAAGAAGACTTTGACGAAGAAGAGGATTTTTAGTCGTTTTGAAACACAAAAAACTGTCGTTCAGACAGTTTTTTGCGCTTTAAAGGGTATATCTGACTACATAAACGTTTCGCGGATATTGCAAGTGGAGCGTATGCCTATTTGGTCATAATTGGCTTTGAGCCATACATCAGCATAGTGATAGCCGAGTTCGTGCAGTTTTTGCAAATACGCCCAATTCGTATTGAGCTTGCTCGATATGTTCAAGTCCCACAATTTTTCTTCAGGATTGATGTTATGCACAAAAATCTTACGGAAGTTTTTGCTCGAAAGGTCGATTCCTTCATCAATGAGGCGGTCTATGAACTCTAATTTACGCATTTCGAGCATAAGGCTTGAATTGAAGCTAAGTTCATTCACGCGGTCTCGAATTTCGTTGGCAGTCTTGGGCGTTTCGGGAATGTTGATAGGGTTGATTTGCACTATCAAAATATCCTTTGTGTCTGTGCCATCAATGAGCGGATAAATAGGCGGATTGCCCATATAGCCTCCGTCCCAATAATCCTCGCCTTCGATAGTAACGGCTTGGAACATATAGGGCAGGCAAGCTGAAGCTAAGACCGCATCAACAGACATTTCATGCAAACGAAACACCTTCACACGCCCACGCTTCACATTCGTAGCACACACAAACAATTTCGTAACATTGCATTGGCGCAACGCATCAAAATCTACAATACCTGTCAGAATATCGCGCAAAGGATTGACATTCAAGGGGTTCGTTTGATAAGGCGAAAAATATAAGTTCATCATTTCGCTCATCAAAAACCCTGGCGAATGATCCATATTGCCCTTGCCAAACATAAGGTCAAACCAATTAGGCGTGAGCGGAAAACGACTGCCCACGTCAGACACTGTTTTCCAAAACTTGTGGAGCAATTCTTTGGCTTTTGCCTTGCCTCCCAAGTGCAGACCGTAGGCAAGGACAGTTGCATTCATAGCTCCTGCACTTGTGCCACAATACCCGCACAGATCGAGTCCTTCTTGGTCTAACAGTCGTTCTAAAACGCCCCACGTATAAGCTCCATGCGAGCCTCCGCCTTGTAGGGCTACGGCTAATTTTTTGTTTTCCATGACATTGAATATATTTTTATAGTTGGATTGCAATAGGTAAGACTTCTTCGTCCATTACCCAAAGCGATTGTAAGTCCTTTTTTTCTACGTATTGATATTGTTCTACAACAAAAGGCGTAATATCTTCTATGGATTCTATCCATTCGGTAGCAAACTTGCGGGCAGTTTCGCCTTTCATACCTATTTGAATAGCGCGTCTATCCAATTTTTGCCCATACGGATGGTGGTCTGGATCCCATTGTAGGCGCACTTCGCTATCCTGCAAAAGTTTTTGCCAATTTTCTTCCGTTTCGTACAAGTGTTCTTTGTATGAAGAGTAAACGCCCATTTGCAATAGTTGTTCAAAAATACTTGCCTTCATTTCTATAGCCAATATCCGTTCTTGGTTAGGTTTGGTTGCCCAGCCTGCCCGAAACATCATCCACAAGAAATTAGGCTTTATCCACGTCATACGCCCAAAAGCATAGCCACCTCCGCCAAAGCGTTGATTTTTGACCGCACTTTGCGCTATAGAAGGCATAAAAGCCTGATACACCATGATATTTTCTCCTCGCATTTGCCCTACTATGTGCTTGCCCTCGTGGGGAAGTTTGGCAGAATATGCTGTATAAGGTATAGTTTTTAAGTTCATAGAAAACATTAGGCTTTTGGAAGTTCCACAAAAAAAGTAGTCCCCTCTCCTACCACACTTGTTACATAAATATTGCCATTGTTCTTGCCTACCAAATCCTTGCATATCAACATACCCAAGCCCGTTCCTTTTTCGTTGTTCGTGCCGAGTGTCGAAAGGTTTGTTTTAGGTGTAAAAATTTGCTTGACCTTTTCCTGCTCCATTCCTACGCCTGTGTCTATAACCGTTAGCAATACAAAATCTCCTTTTTCAGTTGCATGGATAGTTATTTTTCCACCTTCAGGCGTGAATTTGATGGCGTTGTTTATCAAGTTACGCAAGATAGCCCTAAAATGATTCACATCAGCAAAAATAAACGTATTATTTGGCACTTGGTAGGCAAGTTGAATATTTTTTTGTTCTGCCGAGCTTTTGAAAAGAAGCATCTTATTCTCCACAATTTGTAAGACATCAATCTTTACTTTTTCGCTCTCCTCGCCTTGCATTTGGCTCATTGCCCATGTAAGCAAATTGTTCAATGTTTCGTCCAAAACAGCCACTTTTTTTTGAATGTCTTTGCCCATAAACTTCAACTCATTCGGAAAAAGCGGGTCTAATTCCAAAAGCATCAACATTCCTTTGAGCGTATTGAAAGGGCTACGCAAGTCGTGGGCAATGATAGAAAACATTTTATCTTTTACCTCATTCACCTTTTCCAAAGCGTGGGCTTGGCTCTCTATTTCCTCTTTCTGCTCTTTGATTTTGATGTACGAAGCCGAAAGACGCAACATAGATTGCACCCTTGCCACCAACTCCATAGCCTCCACAGGCTTCCGCACATAATCCACTGCTCCCGCGTCCATAGCCGTTTTCAGGTCGTTAGAAGTCGTCATAATGCCCGTACACATAATCACAGGGATATGCTCTGTAAATGGGTGTTTTTTCAACTCTATCAACGCCTCCAAGCCATTCATCACAGGCATTTCCCAATCCGTAATAATCAAATCTGGCACTTTTTGCAAAGCAATTTCTACCAAAACTTTGCCGTTTGGCACAGCTATCAAATTGCAATGCAAGTCGGTTTTCTTGAGAATATCCATTATCAGGCGCAAATTTTCGGGGTTGTCGTCTGCAATGATAATACAAGGTTCTTTTTTGAGGGCTATCATGGCTTAATTTGGGATAAGAGTTGGGTATAAAGTTCTTGGTTGAAATTGTGTATAGCCTCGTTCAGTCGGTTGCCCCAAAGAGATAAGTTTTCGTTTTGTTCAAAATCAATTTGACTCAATATATTTTCCAATTCTGACGTATAATAAACCGCTCTTTCAGAAAGGGCAGGCAAGAATGGAAGCAACAATGTTTGGTTGGCTTCGGTCAGGGTAGGCAAGTCAGGCATAGCCGTAGGCGAGAAGGTAGGCAAGGCTGTTTGCTCGGTTTGCTTTTCTACCACAGCAGGCAAGGTAAACCAAAATTTCGCACCCTTGCCTTCTTCTGAC
>RDXI01000251.1 GCA_004292795.1 Bacteroidota bacterium
CGCATTTGGAATACTGCCTTGTCTGCCAATACCATCAAAGACTGGGTAAACCTCCGCGCCCAAGACGCACACCCCAATTTTGCAAATTTGGAAGCCTATTATCGCTTTGATGAAGGTATAGGCTCAGGTACATTGAGCGAAGACCTCGTGAATGGCAATGATGCTACTTTGATAGGCGGTGTAGTATTTGCAGATGCAAACCAACCGTTGGGCGATGGTGCAGTAACGCGCTTGGTTGTGCCAGCTACTTCCAATACTGTTTCTGTATTCCCACAAGCAGGCGTTACGATGAACTTTGGTGCCATAACGCCTAACGGTGAAGTAGTCGTGACACGCATAGATGGCGAACCTGAAAGCTACCCTGCTGTGGCGGGTATGAGTTTTATGAACGCATACTGGGTAGTGCGCAATTATGGCACGAACCAAACCTTCTCTGCCTTGCCTGAAATCAAGTTCGAAGTTCCCGCAGGCAATACCATTTCAGCAACCGACCTCTCAAACCCCAACAACATCAAACTCTACAAACGCCCCGATGATGCCCTAGGAAGCACTGTAGGTGTGGGGAATTGGGAGGCGGTGGCACGTGCTACGGGTTTTGGGAGTATCAGGTTTGGAGAGGGACCTACAGGTGGAGGGACTACAGGCGTATCAGATTTCAGCCAATTTGTGATAGGTAGTGCAAGTTCACCGTTGCCTATTACCCTATTGGGGCTGAAAGGCGCAAGGGTAGAAGGGTTGAGAGGTGAAATGACAGAGGAGGTAAGGCTCGAATGGGCGACTGCTTCGGAAATCAACAACAAGGGCTTTGAGGTAGAAATGTCTGCAGACGGGCTTGCATACCAAAAACGCGCTTTTGTGGAAGGAAAAGGAAACAGTAGTACAGTGAGTAGTTATCAGTCAGTAGTAAACAATCCTTCAGACTCGTATTATAGATTAAAGCAAATCGATTTTGATGGCACGTTTTCGTACTCGCCTGTCGTGTTTGTGGCGGGTATGGCAGGCAAGGACTTTGTGATAGTGTATCCGAACCCTGTTGGCGCAGACCTGAAACTGAAAGTATCAGAAAGCATCTCGCTTACTGATATACTCAAAGTAGAGGTGTATAACACAGTAGGCAAGCGTGTTTGGCGTGGAGCAGGCAAGTTGGCAGAAGTGCAGGCAAGTTTGCAACAGGTCTTCCGCACTTGGAAAGCAGGCACTTACATACTCCAAATCCAAACCAACAAGAAAAAATTGCAGACTAAGTTCATCAAGGAATAACAAAAATAGAGAGGCTATCCGAAAGGATAGCCTCTGTTTTTATTGCCAAATTTTATTTGGGTGCTTTGTTAGGTAAGGATTTTTAGAAAAGCTTCAATAACAACCATTTTTGCGTCTTGCCTTACACAAGCACAAGAATTACACCTTCAAAACCCCACTCACTCATTCACTCACTCACTACTCCACCGTAAAGCGCACACCCGTATAGACCATAGCCCCGAAAACAGGCGCGTAAGTCTGCCCCGCATCAAAGTAATTGCCATAAGGATTGTTTACCTCAATGATAGGGTTTTGTTGGCGGTAATTGCCTATGTTCTCGCCTCCAAGATACACTTCCCATTTCTTGCCTAACTTGCGTGTAACTTGCGCACTTACCAAAACGTAGGCAAGGGACTTATCAGGGCGTTGAAATTCTACAGGATTGCTCGCTGTAGTAGGCAAGACTTGCCTACCAAAATACTCAGCAGTGAGGTCAAACTCCCATTTTTCGTTGGGTGTTGTGTAGCCAATGTTAGCGAAAAAACGGTTTTGGGGAATAAAAGGCATACTTCGCAATCCCAAATCTCCCGCAAAAGAATTGTACGAAGCGCGAATGTCATAATACTTGTAGGCGAGTCTTGCCTTCAGTTTTTCGTGAATTTCATAATCCAAGCCTATTTGCAAACTATTCGCATACGATTGTCCGTTGAGTTGGTGAATAATAATCGCTTGTGGGCTTGTGAACAAATCCGTAATAGCTTGCTTCTGAAAATCGGTACGATAAAAATCCGCCGTAAGCGTAGCCTTTGTATTGCCTATAAAAAACTGATGCGAGAAACTACCACCATAATTCCAGCCAATTTCTAACAAGGGCGCAGTAGGCAAGTACAATTTGCGCGAACTAATCATATAGCTTACATTTTCTGCCAAAGGGTTTGCGGTGCGTTGTCCGCGTCCACCCGAAAGGCGTAAGATAGTGCGGTCTGTAAATTCATACTTGAAATGCAGGCGAGGCGTAACAAAAAAGCCCCAAAGATTGTGATAATCAGCACGCAAGCCCGCCACAAAACCCAATTTGTCTTTATCAAAATTATATTCCGCAAAAACGCCTGTAGAAAGTTCCCTTCGCTTGCGCGAAAAATAATTCGTGGGGTGTGTATTGGGCAAATGCACGCCATTATGCCCTTCGAGGTATTTTTCAATCAATTCGTCACTCATCGCACTCGCACCCAAACGCCATGTCTGCCCTGCACGCGGTTCGTTTTGGTAAATAGCATTCAAAAGCATCGAATTTTGCTTGCCTTCGTAGGTATTCATACCCCAAAGCGACTGCTGGTCTTGATAGGTATAATTGAAAATAATCCCTAAACTTTGGTTCACATGACCTTTCTCGTCCTCACCTAAGAAAAAGCCCGTTTTCGTGAAGCCTTCTAAGCGCGTAGTGCGGAAGTTCGCCCCATAAGGCGTAGAAAAATCGTGAGTTTGCCCTGCGGAGTGGCGGAAATTGCTTTGCCCCGAAGTTTTATCTTCATACAAAGCCTTGAAACCAATTTGCGACTCCATAATATCGCCTTGATATTTCCAACGATTGATAAGGTTGAATTGCTCGAACATAGGATTATCCATAAAACCATCGCGGTTGTTGTCCATTGCCATGTCGCCTCGGCTATGATGCGCCAAAACGCCTGTATGCCATCTTTCCGAAACCTTACGAGCCAAATTCATATTTGCCTCTAACCTCGCGCCATTGTTTGCATAAAAGTTGAGCAACAATTTTTCGCTATTTTCGGGCTTGGCAAGCTCCACATTGATTTGCCCTGTAATAGACTCGTAGCCATTCACTACCGAACCCGCGCCTTTGTTGATGTCGATGGACTTTATCCACGTCCCGGGTATGAAATAAAGCCCACTTCGGGAGGCGAGTCCACGCACAAAGGGCATATTTTCCGCCATAATTTGCGCGTATGTGCCGTCAAGCCCCAACAAACGAATTTGTTTTGTGCCAGAAACGGCATCAGTCGTCGAAACATCAACCGAAGCATTGGTTTCAAAACTTTCTGACAAATTGCAACAAGCCGCTTTGCGCAATTCCTTCACGCCCAATAGTTCGCTTTTGGTCGTGGCTTTGTCCAAGTTATCCGTGTTGCGCAAAACTACCTCTTTCAGCGTATTGTCAGGCGCAAGCGTAACGGTAATAAACGCATTTTGCACCTGCACTGTATCCGTTTTGAAACCCACAAAACTTACTACAAGCGCAGTATTGTTGGGTTGAACAGGGATTTCGAACTCGCCTGCTTCGTTGGTAGTTGCCACAACTTGCGTGCCTTTCCACACTACAGTCGCGCCTACTAAGGCTTCAGTCTTGCCTTGTGAGTCCTTGCCTTGCACCAAGCCCTTGATTTGTGCCTGTGCGAAATGACTGAAAATCAAATATATAGAGAAAAATAAAACAGAGCGAAACATAAAAAGAGATGTTTTAAAAAAAGAAAATTAGCTATATTAGCGGTTCGTGCCAAACCTATAGAGCCTGTTCAAAAATAACTTTGCTTGGTAGCCCCATAGGGGCGATATCTTTGTAGCAATGACATTGTTAAGATTATGAAAGCCCGTAGGGGCGACATCTTAAGATTTCACCCCTACGGGGTTCTTGCTGGTAGAACGACTTTTCTACAAAGATATCGCCCCTCTGGGGCTGAAAATGCGTTACCAAAAAATTTGAACAGGCTCATAAGGTTTCGAGGTCGTTACTCTGCATTTTTTACCACAAAGTTTATTTGCAGTTTTTCCCACGCCATCGAGATAGTCCCTTCCTTGTCCGAAGTGGGCTTGATGTAGTAGGCAAGGCGCGAAACCTCCGATTTCAACTTTTGAGGCTTGACAGTAAAACGAATAACGTCCTCTTTTTGGTCATATTCATCTGCCAAATGTTGCTCCCAATTTTTGTTGATTATCAGCGTCCAACTCTTTTTATCAGGAATAGTAAAAAAAGCATACTTGCCTGCTTTGATGCGTGTGCCGTTGATGACCACATCTTGCGAAAAGCTCATATTAGTGGCATTATGCGCCCCTGTAGCCCACACCTTGTTGTAGGCAACCAAACCGCCCCAAATGATGCGACCTTTCACACCGGGCGAGTGATACTGAATGTTGATAGCGTTTGCGCCAATTTTATCGGCTACTTGGCGTGCAGGACTGCCTTTGATGGTATCTACTGCGCAATGCTCATCTGTTTTAGCACTGTTTTTTTGTGCGAAAACTACCGCAAACGAAAAGAAAAATAATAGAAAAAAACAAATTTTTTTCATAATTTGATTGGATTAAAGACCTTTTGAAATGAAATAGTAGCCCGAACCACAAGGCACGCGCAAAAACTCATACAAAAAGATACTTCAAACCCGCCAAATGCAATAATGCCTCAAACGCTCCTTGCCTGCAAAAGTAGGCGAGGCAGGCGTAGGCAAGGAAACAGGCAAATTACTTGAATTTGCTAATTGTTCTTTTTGAAAAAACTTGTATAAGAACTTTTGTTTTTCCTGCTTTTTTTCCTCTGCAATGATGTTGTCATTCGACAAAATCATGTGTGTAGATGGGGTAGGAGAGGGGCGACTCTCGCAAGGGCAGGTAGGCGAGCAGGGGCAAGGTTTCGAGTCTTGCGGGGCAGGCGTTGTAGCCTTCGAGGGAACTTCGCAAGTAGGAGAGTCCGCACAACATTTTTTCTTTGCTTTGGGAATGACTTGGCAACAAGTCGGTTTAGCTTTCGGTTTGGGTGTTTGGTAGGCAAGGCTATAATCCCAATATACTGCCATACCCAACATATACACAGCCAATACGCTGTATAACAAGGGTTTAGCACGCAAAAAAGAAAATACTTGCATTTTCATAAAGCAAAATTAGTCATTGAATCCTAAAACGATAAATTTTCGAAATAGTTTAACACGAACTTAACATCTCATGGGCTTTCACAGCTTTTGGAGGCACTTTTGGGTAAAAAATAGTGGCGAATAAGTGGCAAATTTTTTGCCATGAAAAATGGGTAGAAAAGGGTAGCTATAGAACTAAATTATGCTCAATTTTCCGAAAAACTAACAATGGTAGAAAAATATCTTTTATTTCACACCTCCATTTTTGACAAATCAAAATATTACGTAAAGTTATCAATCCAATATTCGGAAATCAGCACGCGAATTTTGTAGACCTCGCCTGCCTGCACCACAAAACTGTAGTGCTTTATTTTCTTTCCTCCAACAAAACAATTTTGCTTCCCTGCTTCTCATAGTAGAACTGTTGCCCTCTTTTTAGTTTTTGGGGTAGTTCTTGGTCAAATTTTAGCATAGTATTGGTATGCACATCAAACGCCTCGATGTGCGAATGCGTCATTTTATTGTAGCAATTTCTGATTTGGCAGATGTGAACAGCTTTTTTTATCAATACTGCAACTGGCTTTCCTTGATATTTCTTGGCGGGGTTCAAAACAGAGATAAAATGCACTTTATCGCCTACCTGTGGCTCGAAGTCGCAAGCGTCATAGTCAAAAAAATAGTCTTTGCCTTGTTTAGACTGGTTGTTTATATTGTAAATAAAACCTTCTTGCCTGTCTGGAAACAACCAAGCAACAGTGCTTTCTATGAAAAATTTAGGGCGTATGTCTTCTTTCGGAATGATTTTGATGATTTCCTCTAAAGAAAATAATACAGCTTGATAAAGTGGATAATCCTGTGGGTTGGGTACTTCAAAACTTCTGAAAAATTGTTCTTCTACTGCAAATACTACGATATAGTTTTCAAATACATTCAACACTATACCCAAACGTTTTTTGTCTGCATATACCTTTTGATGAAGAGTATTTTGACTAATAGATAATTGAAATTGAAAGTAAGTATTGTCAGGGTGTAGTTCGATTGCCTTGTGGAAGAAGTTAATAGATGTTTGTATCTCTCCCTTTAGTCTGTAGCAAATTCCTACTTCGTTCCTTGCCTGCACGTTGGTAGGCTGTTCTGTCAAGATTTGCTCAAAAATTTCAATGGCTTTGTTATATTCTCTTTTGAGTTTGTAGCAAATTCCCAATTCGTTTTTGGATTGTACGTGGGTAGGCTGTTCTGTCAAGATTTGCTCAAAAATTTTAATGGCTTTGTCATATTCTCTTTTGAGTTTGTAGCAAATTCCCAATTCGTTTCTTGTCTGCACGTTGGTAGGCTGTTCTGTCAAGGTTTGCTCGAAGATTTCAATGGCGTTGTCATACTTGCCTTTGAGTTTGTAACAAATTCCCAATTCGTTCCTTGTCTGCACGTTGGTAGGATGTCCTGTCAAGGTTTGCTCGAAGATTTCAATGGCTTTGTCATACTTGCCTTTGAGTTTGTAGCAAATTCCCAATTCGTTCCTTGTCTGCACGTTGGTAGGATGTCCTGTCAAGGTTTGCTCG
>RDXI01000025.1 GCA_004292795.1 Bacteroidota bacterium
GCTGTTCCGAAAGTTTGTAGAGGCTTTGGAGTTTTGCCAACTGCTTGACCATCGACTCATTAAGGATAGAATCCTTTAAAATTGCGTATTTTTTGTGGTAGCGGTAAGCAGTAGTGCTATCTCCGCGCACTGCGAATATATCTGAAAGGACGTGATAGGCTTCTTTCTGCCATTCTATCGATTGGCTTTCTGTGGCGGTTTTTAGTCCTTTTTGGGCAAAGTTCAGCGCGTTCAAAAAATTACGTTGCGCCAAGTAGGTTTCGGCTATGCGTATCAAATATTCCGCTTCGGCTGTGAAGTCTTGCAAGCGATGGAATATATCTATAGCTCTCTCTTGGTATTTGATGGCTTGGTCGTATTTGCCTTGTGCCTTATAGACTTGCCCCAAAATGCCAAGCGCATACGCCCTGTTGTCGCCTATGCCTATTTTTTCGCTAATCTTCAGGGAGGCAAGCTCATATTCTATAGCTTTGTCCCACAAGTTCAGTTTTTGATATACCTCGCCTATGTTCAGCAGGTAAGTCGATTCGCTTGCCTCATCTCCCAATTCTTTGACCATTTTCAGGGCAATCTCATAACTTATAAGGGCTTGTTGATAGTTCTGATTGCGAAAGTGCAACACGCCTACGTTGTTGTTCAGTTGGGCTATGCCTTTTTTGTTGCCTAATTTTCTATAAATTTCGAGGGCTTTCAGTTTGTACTCCAAGCCTTGTGTGTAGCCTCCTTGGTGTGCATAGACAGAGCCAAGCATATCCAACATATTGGCTTCCATAATCTTTAGATTGTATTTTCGAGTAAGTGTAAGGGCTTTTTCGCCATATTCTACTGCTTTGTTTAGATTTGTGCCTCCGTACTCGCCTGTGAGTTCGCGGTAGATTTTTATTTTAACTGTGTCATGCACAGTAGGCAAGGCTTTCAGCAGACTATCCACATAAGGCGTAGTATCTTGCGCCACAACGGTTTGTAGTGCAAGGCAGATACATATCCCTAAGACAGTCAAGACTTTCATAGATGCAAAGCTAACATTTTTTTGGTTTTATCTTGCATATACTGTAACTTGCAAAGAAAAAGCCACCTCAACGAGATGGCTCTTTGCTGAAACATTATGCAACATTATAACCGTTTTTCCACAGATGTATGAATCAGTTTCTCAAAAGGTAACAAACACTATGCCAAAAGAATTATGCACGAGATAGAACCCTTCTATAATTGGGAAAAATATTACAATGCTTATACGGATATGCACTCGCCTTTCTTCAGGCGAAAACCGCTCAATAGCTATGAAAACACCATTTATGGCTATTATATTCACCCCGATTGGGACGAAATAGGCTCGGAAACGCTGTATGTGAAGTTGCTTTTTGTGGATTATGAGATGCAAGTAGCCATCATCGAACTCTTAGGCGAGTGGAATGATGCCTTGCACAACGACATTATGCACCTGAAGCGCGTGGTGATTGATAGCTTGGTAAGGCGCGACATCAAGCATTTTATGCTCATTGGCGAGAATATCCTCAATTTTCACGCTTCTGACGATTGTTATTACGAAGAATGGTTCGAAGATGTGGAAGATGGCTGGATTGCAGGCATCAATTTTCGTGACTTCGTCGAGGCGGAATGGACAAAATATCATTTGGATTATTATATGCACTTTGGCGGAACGCTCCACATCGACAACTGGCGCACCCTGAAGCCCAAAGCCCTTTTCGAAGTAGTGCGCCAACACATCACAAGGCGGTTAGCGTAATAACACTACCTCGATGTTTGGAAAGGCATCAATGTATTTGTTTTTCTCCTCCTCGAAGTATTCAAGCGATACGCTTGAGAAATGAATGGTTATTTTTTGTAGGTTAGGCAAGCTGTTTACGACTTTTCTGTAGGGGCTGTAACGAACCAACTCATAGCTTACCTCCAACGTAACAAGGCGTGGATTGCCCGCCAATGTCTTAGGAAACTTGCCTATATGGTGCTGGGCGTAGGTAAGCAACAAATGCTTGCCTTCCATATAATAATCCAATACCCGCTCCAAACGCTCCCCTTCGACTTGCCAAAAACATTTTTTCAATAAGTTGAAAAAACTTGCATCTGTGTCCACATGGGCAAAAAAATGATACGTAGCTCGGATAATATTGCCCATATCAAACTCAGGCGATGAGAGGAACAACAAAACTGCCTCTCTGGATTGGTAACCAATTTTTTTAGCTTTCTCAATCACCGCATATTGTGGGGGCGTAGCATATTTTTGCAATAATTTACTCAATTCCCTGCTTGTTCCTACACGCGTCGAGAGCAAAATCAGGCATAAATATTCAAAGAACAATGGAGGCATACCGCCATTTTGCATAATTTGGTAGGCAAGCAAGGTATTGGTGCGTTCTGCACTTTGCAGAAGATTATGCAAGTTATCGACTATCGTGGCATCAACTTCTTGGCTCAAATAGGGCGTTTCTAATCGGTGCATCAAGTCTTGCATCTGCGAAGCAAAACACAATACTAAAGAACTTTGCTCTTTTTTTCGTTTGATAAGTCGCTTGATTTGGGCGGCAGTGGAACTCGCGCCCAAGCATATTACTTGCGTTTGGGGCGTGATTTGAGCAGTAAGATTAATGCCATGAGGAGCTAAAAATTCTTGCACACTTTCCAACGACATAGCAGGCAACTTGCCTACCAAAGCTATTTCTTGTATTTCTTGCGGATTGAGGGCGGGAGTAGGCAAGGCTCGCTCACACAAAACCACTATTTTATTTTGCAAAAAATCATACTTTGCCAAAACCAATAAGCGCAATAAGTCATCTATAGAAAAATCTTTCGTTACTTCGCTTTGCTCCAACAATATGTGCATCAGCGCGTAGCGGTCTGCGGTAGGCAAGTTTTCTTTCCTGAAATATTGGTAAAGTTTTATCACATCATTCGTACTGCGCAACACCTTTTTTTTGAGAACAGGCGAACCCGTAAGATTGATTTCCTTCAAGGCTGGCAATTCTATCGTTTCTATGGGGAAAGTCTGCAAGTTTGTTTGATTGAGCATAAGCGTATGCAAGGCTTGAAAGGGCAACAAGGAAAAAGGCAGTTTGGGAATGTTTATATACGAAATATTCAAGTAGGACAGATTTACAAACCTATCTAATGCCTCGAAGCGTACATCAGGATTAAATTTAGCGCGACTATTTTTCTTTTTGGGCTTTTCGAAATACAAGTCTGTGATAGAAAAAAGATACAAAGACCGAAGAACCGCAGGATTCAGTTTTTCCAACACCTCTATCAAATGTACTTTGTGGCAATTTTGCAAATGCAATTCCTCCAAACATGGCAATGCACTTTTCAATATTACATCTTGCCTAAGCGTAATTTTTAGGTTTTTCAGGCAAGGCAAAACGCCTATGCGTACTACGCTTTCTTTGGGGAGCGGAAGCATCAATTTGTCATAATACGCATATCTCGAGCTTCCTATAAATAGCCCTTCAAGTGCTGAAAGCTTGTTTTCTGCTTCGAGCAATTCATATAAAAATTTAAAATGATGCTCCAAATGCAAGATTTTTACCAATGGAAAGTGCTTCACGCTTTCCTCCCAATCTTGCGCTTGTGGCATCACAAGGAGCGTATCTTCTTGCCCCTCCTCCAAAGTAATGATAATTTCTACAGGATTTCCGTTTTTTATGTATGCTCCAAGTATTACTTCCATGCGGTGTACGACAGGGTAGTCTTTGCAAACGTCCTCGATGGTTGTAAAATTAACAGATGGTTGGTTGTTGTCTTGTTGGTAAGTTCTCATAATAACAGCTTTTTGGAAGGCAAATATAGTATTTTCCGCGCTTTTTTCCTTGCCTACCTGAAAACAGATAAAAATAGCTTCTTGCCTACAAACGCCCAAGTTTATTCCAAGGAAAGGGCAAAACACCATATAAAACACGCCTCCCTTGTTTTAGAAATCATTTTCTAAAACATTTTATCAAAATATAATTTGGTTAAAAAAAAGCTACAGATTTGTATAGGTATAATTTATGTATTATCTTTGCACCTGAAAAATTGTTATAGTCCAAAAACAACTATAAATAATTACATTTTTACCCCAACCCCCCTCTTCCTTCTGGTATGACAACTCTTGCCCAAGAAACCGTACTTGCTGTTAGCCGAGAAACTGCCCTTGCAGACTTCCGCTTGTTGTGCGAAAGTCGCCACGCGAGCCTATTAGGACGCAAAGAAGTCTTTGCAGGCAAGGCAAAATTTGGTATTTTTGGCGATGGCAAAGAACTCGCCCAAATCGCTATGGCAAAGGTCTTCCGCAATGGGGACTTTCGCTCTGGCTACTACCGCGACCAAACGTTCATGTTTGCTATAGGCGAGCTTACCTACCAACAGTATTTTGCACAGCTCTATGCACACCCTTCTATCGAGGCAGACCCTGCTTCGGCGGGGCGTATGATGAACGGACACTTTGCTACGCGCACCCTGAACGAAGACGGGACTTGGAAAAACTTAACGGAACACAAAAACGTGGCTTCGGACATCTCGCCTACCGCAGGGCAAATGCCACGCATAGCGGGACTTGCCTACGCTTCCAAACTTTTTAGAAATAACCCTGCTTTGCACGAATTTACGCAGTTTTCGAACAACGGCAACGAAGTGATTTTTGGCACTATAGGCAATGCTTCTACTTCCGAAGGCTTGTTTTATGAAACTATCAACGCTTGCGGTGTGTTGCAAGTGCCTGTCATTATGTCGGTTTGGGACGATGAATACGGCATTTCTGTTCCCAAAGAATACCACACCACGAAGCACAGCATTTCCGAAGCCTTAGCGGGTTTTCAGCGTACAGAGGAAAAAGCAGGCTATGAGATTTTTGTAGTCAAGGCATGGGATTATTTGGCATTGCTCGAAACCTACGAAAAGGCAGAAAAAATAGCCCGCGAAGAACACGTGCCTGTGCTTATTCACGTCATAGAGGTTACTCAACAACAAGGACACTCCACGTCTGGCTCGCATGAGCGTTACAAATCCAAAGAACGCCTCGATTGGGAAAAAGAATGGGATTGTTTGAAAAAAATGCGCGAATGGTTGATTGAAAACGACCTCGCCACCGAAGAAGAAACTATAGCTATAGAAGAAGAAGCCAAAAAAACGGCTAATCAGGGCAAAGTAGATGCTTGGAAGGCATTTGTGGACTCGATGAAAGACGAACACAACGAAGCCATGTCCTTGTTACAAGCCTCTGCCAACGAAAATATGGTCATTGCGCATATTGTCCAAGAATTGGCTACTACCATCAATCCTATCCGCGCTGACGCAGTGAGGGCAGTGAAAAAAGCTCTCCGCCTTTTGGTAGGCAAGCCTACCACTACGCGCCAAAACCTACTCACGTGGCTCGAAAAGGCACAAGCTCATGCACGCGAGGACTTCAATTCTTGCCTACACAGCGAAACAAGCGAGTCCGCGCTATTGGTTAAAGAGGTAAAACCCATTTACAGCGAACACAGCAAAACGGTTGATGGGCGCGAAGTCGTACAAGCCAATTTTGATTATATCTTCGAACACAATCCCCTTGTTTTTGCTATAGGCGAGGACGTAGGCAAGATTGGGGACGTAAATCAAGGCTTTGCGGGTTTGCAAGACAAATATGGCGAACTGCGCCTAACCGACACAGGCATACGCGAGGCGACCATTGCAGGACAAGGCATTGGCGCGGCTATGCGAGGTTTGCGCCCTATTATCGAAATTCAATACTTGGATTATATGCTGTATGCCCTTCAGATACTTTCTGATGATTTGGCTACCGTGCAATACCGCACACGTGGAGGGCAAAAATGCCCGCTCATAGTGCGCACACGCGGACACAGACTCGAAGGCGTTTGGCACGCAGGCTCGCCTGTTGGCGCGTTGCTTTCTACTTTGCGCGGGGTGCATATCCTTGTGCCAAGAAATATGACGCAAGCGGCGGGCTTCTACAACACAATGCTCCAAAGCGATGAACCTGCTTTGATTATAGAATGCTTGAATGGCTACCGCCTCAAAGAACGCTTGCCTGACAATGTAGGCGAGTTTACTGTTCCGTTGGGCGTGCCTGAAATCCTGCGCGAAGGCGAGGACGTTACGATTGTTACATACGGCTCTATGTGCCGTGTGGTATTGGAGGCAAGCGAACAACTGTCGCAAGCGGGCATCGAAGTAGAAGTGATAGACGTACAAACGCTCTTGCCTTTCGATATTTCGCACAAAATCGTAGAATCGGTAAAGAAAACGAACCGCGTTATCTTTGCAGACGAAGATGTACCCGGAGGCGCGTCTGCCTTTATGATGCAAGAGGTATTGGAAAACCAAAATGCGTATCGCTATTTGGACAGCAAGCCCGTAACCATTTCGGCAAAAGCACACCGCCCTCCCTACGGTTCAGATGGCGACTATTTCTCCAAACCCAACCCCGAAGATGTGTTTGATGCGGTCTATGCCCTGATGCACGAAGCCGAACCGAATAGGTTTCCTGCGTTGTATGAGTAAAATAAAAAGTCAAGTTGAGCGTTTTAACAATGTACAAATTACTGTAGAAATAGAGCCTCAAAAATTGTAGATTTTTCTTGAGCAGATAAAAAGTGTAGAAGGCTTTTTGGGTTTGAAAACGCCTATTGCAGAACAACTTTCTGCAAGCCAAGAAACGCTTTGGGCTAAAATTAAAACAGGCTTAGATGAAATAAAACTTTCAGAACAAGGCAAAATAATAGGTGTGCCCCTCCAGGAACTTTTAAAGGAACTGAAAGAAGCCTGAATACTATGGAAATCATAGCCCTCAAAGAGTTTGCTAAATATTTAAAATGGCTTGTTAAAAAAAACCCTTCTTTGATAGGAAAAACAGAAACTTTGCAAGAAAGTCTTGTAGAAAATCCATTTCAGGGTGTTGCTTTGGCGCATGATTGCTTCAAAATACGTCTTGCGATTGCCTCAAAAGATAGAGGCAATTCAGGCGGAGCAAGAGTAATAACTTGCGTAAAAGTCATACAAGAAACAGTCTATCTACTAACCATTTACGACAAATCGGAGCAGGAAGACATAGCGGAGAATGCACTTATACAGCTTTTAGATGGCTACGAACTTTTATAACCAAAACAGGCAAGATGCGAGTCTTGCCTGTTTTTTGCTGTTATATGCTATCAATTCAATTCATACGTTTTGTAAAGAAAAAGAAATTTATGAACAACACTTTAGCATTACCCGAAGCAGGCAAGTTCGCTTCTATAGAAACGCTACAGGAGGCTTTTCCCGAAACTTGGGTACTCATCAGTGAACCAAAACGCCATGCAGACTTGCAAGTGGTATCTTTCATTTTACAGCACCTACCAAACAAGAGGCTTATCAACTCAAAAAAAAGGCTGAAATCAAATCTTTCGCTATTGTACCTGTCTAACATTTCTTATTTTTCTAGAAATGAGAGTTATAAGAGCGATAATATGCATCAACAAACAATTGTTTTTCTATCTCGAATACCTCATGATGATTGGCAAGTAAGTAGAATTTCTTTTTTAATTGTATCTTTGCATAGTAAGCCCATATCGATGCTGTATTTGTTTTTCGCAACTCGAAAGTAGCTCTTTATGGACTTTTTTCATAATGTTAGACAAGTTCAAAATAAAACACCAAAAAATTGCAAAAAAAAGACTGCCCGACTTTTCGGACAGCCCTCTTTTTTTGATAAAAATAAAATATTTTATTCGTTCCAGCTGTATGGATAGTTCTTATCCACAAAGTTTAGCCCCTCTGTAGTGAGGTGCAAGGGCTTGAACGTATCAATCATTACCGCGTATTCGTGGGTTTCTTTTGCACCTATGCTTTTTTCGACTGTCCCAGGGTGCGGTCCATGAGGCAATCCCCCAGGGTGCAAGGTAAACGAACCTCTATCAATGCCTTTCCTGCTCATAAACTCGCCTTCTGCATAAAACAGCACTTCATCAGAGTCGATATTCGAGTGATTGTAGGGTGCGGGAATAGACAAAGGGTGATAATCGAATAGGCGAGGCACAAACGAACATATCACAAAACCCCACGCTTGGAAGGTTTGGTGAATGGGGGGAGGCAAGTGTATGCGCCCTGTGATGGGTTCGAAGTCATAAATAGACAAGGTATAAGGATAGAGAAAACCGTCCCAACCTACCACATCAAGCGGACTATGCGCATAAACGTATTGATGCAAATAGCCTTGTTTTTTGATTTTTACCAAATAATCGCCTTCTGCTTCTTCTATCACGAGTTCTTGGGGCGGGTGAATATCGCGCTCACAATAGGGCGAATGTTCTTCGAGTTGTCCTAATTCATTGCGGTAACGCTTTACGGTTTCAATGGGACCTACGGCTTCGATAACCAAAAAACGGCACTTTTCCGTAAATTCCAACTTGTAAACTGTAGTACGTGGAATGACTACATAATCGCCTTTTTTGAAGGGCAATTTGCCAAATTGTGAATACAAAATGCCTGTGCCATCATGCACATACAGCACTTCGTCAGCCTCGCCATTTTTGTAGAAATAATCCATACCCTTGCCTGAAGGGTTACAAACGGCAATAGACACATCTTGATTTTTCATCAACACTTTCCTCGCCTCCAGAAAGTCCTCGCCTGTAGTACCCAAACCGCTTGTCTTCAGGTGTGTTTGGAGCAAAGGATAGTCGGCAAGGGGCGTGTCGTAGGGAACGGGAGGCAACACCTGCTTGACCTGTGTAGGCGAGAAGGTATGATAAAGGTTAGAATAGATGCCACTGAAGCCTTTGGAGCTTACCAACTCCTCTTTGTAGAGAGAGTTATCGGGTTGGCGGAACTGGGTATGGCGTTTGGGCGGGATATTGCCAAGACGATAGTAATATGCCATAATTGTTGAACTGTTTAGTTGGATAACCTTTATAAATTAATGAGGCAAAGTTATCAAAAATAAATTGATTTTTCATAACAACGGTTTGCAAACCTATTTTTTTCGTGGCACAGCACAGCATTTGCAAGTCCCACCATTCTTTGCTACTTTTGCAGAATATTATTCAATATCGCGCTACAGAAAACGCATGAAAATAACAGAACATTTGGCACAAGCCAAAAAAACGCTTTTTTCTTTTGAAATCTTGCCTCCCCTCAAAGGGCAAAGTATCGACCAGCTTTTCAAGGCTATAGAGCCTCTCATGGAGTTCAAGCCTGCTTTTATTGATGTTACGTATCATCGTGAGGAATATGTTTATAAACAACAAGCAGGCGGTTTGTTGGAGCGCAAAACCACGCGCAAACGCCCCGGCACGGTAGGTATTTGTGCCGCTATCATGAACCGCTACCAAGGCGTTGATGCTGTGCCTCATTTGATTTGTGGCGGTTTTAGCAAAGAAGAAACAGAAAATGCTTTGATTGACCTCGACTTTTTGGGCGTGGATAATGTGCTGGTCTTGCGTGGTGATGCCATCAAATCAGAAGGCAAGTTTGTTCCCGAACCCAACGGACATCATTATGCTTCGGAACTTTTGGTGCAGGTTGCCAATATGAATAAAGGCACATACCTTGATGAAGATTTGCAGAAAACCGCGCCTACCTCTTTTTGTATTGGCGTGGCAGGCTATCCCGAAAAGCATTTCGAAGCTCCTAATTTGGACAAAGACCTCGAATATTTGAAGCTCAAGGTCGACCTTGGGGCAGAATATATCGTAACGCAAATGTTTTTTGACAACAACAAATTTTTTGAATTTGTGCGCCGTTGCAGGTCTATAGGCATCAATGTTCCCATTATTCCGGGTTTGAAACCTATCACTGCCAAAAATCAGCTAACCGTTCTGCCAAGCATTTTTCACATAGATTTGCCTCACGAATTGGTGCGCGAATTGGACAAATGCAAAACGAATGACGAAGTAATGCAAGTGGGCATCGAGTGGGGTATTCAACAATCGAAAGAATTGATGGACTTCGGTGTGCCTTGCCTACACTATTATTCCATGAGTCGCTCTACGGCTGTGCAGAACATTGCGAAGGCATTGTTTTAGGCTTTTTTCAGATAGCTATACAAAAAACGGGGTTCAACATCGAACTCCGTTTTTTGATTGGCAAAACTTGCCTACGACTGTGTAGGCAAGCATACAAGCAGAAGGATTGTAATGCACAAATATACAACTTGCCTACCTAATGCTTTGCGTGGGCTTCGAGTAGGCAAGGATAAACGCTATTTTTGAAAATATGAAAATACAAAAAATAAAAATATTATATAGCAAGCAATTTTTAGAATTCAATGGTTATTTTCTCTATAGCCTCTTTTGCTTGCCTACGAAGTTCAAAAGAATAACGGACTTTTTCGCTAATTTCTTGCAAGGTTTTTTCTTCAGGCAAATACACTAAAATCCTGCCTAAATCATAATCCGAAATATTGGGAATCGCGGCACCTGTGCGATACATAAAAACCTGTTTCAAAAACATTTCTGTTCGCAAATAGTACAACAAGTAATACAAATCAATCTTGCAATTTCGCAAAATACGAAACCCATTGGTGCAAATATTCCCTTCATAATCCTTAGTAGCTAAGGCTGTTGCGTGTTTAGTTGTGCCTATAGAATTGCCCGCTACAGCGGTTAAAATGTCATTTTCTCGCACTTCATAACTTGCTCGACTTGGTAGTTCGTGAACTGCATAACTTGTTGAGTTGATAATTTCATAACTGTGCGTGTTGATGTCTGAAAGTTCTATATAATCCACTATTTCGTTTGCTTGTGAAAGTTTTTTGCTTTTCGCTCTCACTATTTCACAAAGGTCTGAAAGTTTTACAGCCTGTAGGCTTTTAAGTTTGTTTAACAGTTTCCGATTTTCGGGTGCGTAATAGTCAAAGTCAAACCTTCCATTGAGTTCTGACAAAGGAAAAGAAAAACTATTTTCTGTTTCTATTTCGTTTATTTCTTGAAAATTCTTGTAGTCTTGGATTATTTTACTAAAATCCTCTTCTAAAATAGGTTCTTTGTTTTTATCTTTGAGTAAATTTCCGAACTCGTCTTTTTGGTATATGGGGTTTCCATTTTTATTGCCTTGATAGCCTAACTTGGTAACTCTGCCAAAAAATATCTTTTTATTGGTATTACTACCGTTGTTTGTGTCCTCACAAACGACATTTTTCTGCAAAAATAAAATAGACGTTTTTACACCTGTTCCGAAGGGTATAAAGGTTTCTTGGGGTAAATTTACGACTGCTAAAACCCTTGCTTTTTGTTTGATAAAAATGCGCAAATATTCCAAAGATGGATTTTCAAACATTCCATTAGGCAAGACAATAGCCATTCTACCACCTTCTTTCAAAAGTTGTAAACATCTTTCAATAAACAAAATTTCAGGTGTTTGCCCTGTGTGCAAGGTTTTAGTTTTGAAATAGTGAGCATTTTCACCTTGCCATTTATAGCCTAATTCATATTTTCGTAAAAGTTTTTCATTCGTAATTTTTCCCATTGTACCAAAAGGCGGATTGGCTAATACTATATCCATTTGATTTTCAATAGATTGCTCAAAAGATAATGCTAATTCGTCCAAATCTTCTAAGGAGTTTTGAGCCACAATATTCAAATTTGTGTTACACTCTAAAAGCAGTTTCATTTTGGCAATTTTAACTATTGTTTTGTTGATGTCAATACCAAAAAGATAAGGGATAATTTCTTGTTTGGAAACTTGGAAATTGTCTAACAAATATTGATAGGCTGAAAACAAAAATCCGCCACTGCCACAAGTCGGGTCTATGATTTTTTCGTGTGGTTTAGGTTGCAAAAATTCTACACAAAAATTTATCACAGGTTCAGGTGTAAAAAACTGCCCTCTGTCTGCTTTTTCTGTGCTTGCCAAAAATTTCTGAAACGCCAAGCCTTTGGCATCTGTCGTATCTGAAAAATCTATGTTTTGCAATTTATTGACTGCAAACGCCAGACTCGCAAGGGTTAATTTTATCTTTTCGGTAGGTTCGAAAATATCTGCAAAACTTTCAATCGTTTTTTGAAACAGATTTTCTATGCGTGTGGCGAAGGTTTTGCTTTGCTTGCCTGCCTTGATGTCTGCAAATTCTTCGCTACTCACAAAAAAGTCTTGAGTATTTTCCTTTTCTGCTAAAACCTTGATAAACAGTATTTTAAGCATTTCATCTAAGGCTTGTTGTGCCGAAAGTCCATCATTGGCATAAATGCTGTTATGAATTTCAGAGAACTTTTTGAGCAAAGAAGTTTCTTTTTGAGCTTCAAAAATATTGGATTGTTGCATAGATATTGAGCTTTACATTTATGTGCAAATATATTACACTTATGTGTAAAACGCAAATTATTCTTCATTTTCATCAAAACCCTCTCTTGTGTCTAATTGGCTTTCGTCAATTTCGCGTGGGGTAGGTTTGGTTTCTTGGATAAGTTTTTCGAGGTCATTGTACCAAGGTGGCGTAAAAACGGGTTGTGTTTTTTCGTCTTTTACCAAAACATCAATCGTATAGTTTTGGTATAGATGTTCAGGCGAGGTAGGCGAGTGGCTTATTTTTTCACTGTTCATAAAAGCGAATTCGTGCTTGCCTGTCCGCAAAAACAAATCTACAGCCATAATATTAAAATCCTTTACCAAAGGGGCGGCTTGTTTGATATTGGTAAGCTCGCCTACTCTATTGCTGGGTTGGTGGGTTTCCAAAATAGCGATTGCACCCTCTATATTTCGGTAGGCTTGCTCTGTGAAAACCTCATCGGGTTGGTTATCTATCCAAGTTTTTAAATCTTGTTCCGTTTCCCAAATGTCAGCAAGATAGACGCTAAATGCTCCTGCAGTTTCTATAACCCACATAAAAGGTGGAAAAGTCTTAGCAGGATTTTTCTTTTCCCATTCTTCTTTAGTCTTGTTGTAGGCTTTTAATCCTTTGTCATACGTCTTTTGTTTAGCATCAGGTTGTGGAAAAGCCAAAGGTTTCAAAAAACGGAAAAGTTTGTCTTTGTTGTCCAATTTTGAACCTCTAAACTCTGAATTGCTTTTCAATCCTTTGCACTCAATAACAAGCCATTCATTTTTAGTTTCGCCCTTTTTTCGAATGTAAAAATCGCCCCTTGCCTCACTATTTTTGGCGTTATTGCCTCCTGCGGGCTTTTCTTTGATGCGCAACACCTCATAGCCCAAACTTTCCAAATATTGTTTTAAAAGTAGTTCACTAATAGCCCCCATAATGTAGCCATTAGCACTTGGACTACTTCGCAAAGCGTGCAAAAACACGTCTGAAGTAACTCCAAAACGGTTTTCTATAAAATCCTGTATATCGTGTTGCATTTGGTTTGTTATTTTTTACAAATTTAGCTCTTTTTTTTATTCTATGTAAAAAAGACAGTTAAAAAAAATTTGCCTCCGTAAGTTACATAGCAGTAGCTCACAGAGGCATTTGTATAAGACAAAGGTAGGCAAGCAAAAGGAGAAATGCAAATGTTAGGCATTGTTTTTTGCTAACGGGTTTTCGGTGGTTATTTCGCCGTTGGGCAGTTCGTAGTAGGTTTTGCCATTGATGACAAAATCGTTGGGCAAGCCGTTTTTGCGGTTTGTTTCACGTGCCTCTTGTACGGCTTGGCTGAAAAGGTTGGCAAAGTAAGAAGCCGTTTGATAGACTGATATATTGTCGAGTTGTTTTACTTCCATAAGTCCGTATCTTGAAAAAAAAGGTCAAACAAAGGTTTGTTTTCTACTAAAAAATGTTGGTAGTTTCCCATAGCTACTTTTTGACTGTTTTCGGTGGTGGCGTTGTAAAACAAAACCCATTCATTAATCAATTCCTTGTAAACATTCCAAAAATGGGCTTTGCTCATGTAGAAACGAAATGGAATTTTTATGGCACAAACCGTTTTACCTATTCTTAAACATCAAATTCTGGAATATTTTATTGCCCAAAAGTTCATCATACGAACCCATTACGGCTACCTTGCCTTCGCTTAAAACCATTATTCTGTCGCAAGAACTCAACAGCACAGGGTCATCACTCACACTTAGCACAATGAGCGTCCAGCCGTTTGATTTGTCTTGTAGGAAAGACAAGATGCGCATTTTTTCGCTCTTGGCTATATGTTCTGAAAAGTCGTTTACTATCAACAATTTAGGGTGAGAGGCTACCGACCTTGCGAGCAACAAGCGAGTGGTAACACTGCTCGAAAGACGCTTGCCTGTCGCGCCTATGTGTGTGTAAAGTCCATCTTTTAGCCCCGCTATGTAGTCGCGCAAACCTACGTTGTTGATTGCCCAAATAACGTCATCATACGTAATATAGGTGCGCCCCATTGTGATGTTGTCGAGGATACTTCCATCAAAAATTTCATCTTGCTCAAGGGTTTTGCTTACAGCATCACGCAGGTTATTGAGGTCAATGTTTCGAAGGGGGAAATTATTGATAGTTACTGCGCCCTCGAAAGTGTCTAAGCTACCCGCCAAGACCTTCACGAGTGTGTGCTTGCCTGAGTCGTTGTGTCCTGCTACGCAAATGCTCTCGCCTGCTTGTATCTCGAAAGTCATACCTTGCAGGGTGTAATTGGTGTTGCCTTCGTATTTGAATTTCAAATCTTTTGCGGTCAGGTGCAAGCCGTTGGGGTGTTGCGAAAGGGAAATGCGTGTGCCATCAAGACGCTCCAAAGGCAAGTCGGTCATATTGCCCACTTTGTCAATGCCTGTCAGGGTGTCATAAATCACATCAAGACTCATAATCAACTTCTCTACCGAACCCACCACAAGGATAATGATAACTTCTGAAGCCACAAACTGCCCCAACGTGATTTGTCTATCTACTACCAATGCCGTACCGATAATAAGCAAGCCACCCGTAACCAATACCTTGAAAAGCAACATATTGAAAAACTGCGAGAGCAATACGCGGAAGTGTGCTTTGCGATAATACAAGTAATTACTGATGAGTTCGTCCATTTTTTGGATAGGCAAGTTCGTATTGCCTGCTTGCTTGAACGCCCCTACAGTACGCGCCAATTCCTCCAACCAATACGCCACTTTGTACTTGTACTTCGATTCCATACTGCTCGTTTGTATGCCCTTGCGCCCTGTGAAGTAGAAGATGAGGGAAATAAAAGCTAAGAGTAAGATGCTAAAAACCAAAAAAACAGGGTGATAGAGCGAAAGCAAGAAAAGTCCCAACAAAATTTGGAACACCGCCGCGGAGATGTCCACAAAAATTTTAGGCAAGCCTTTTTGCAACGTAACCACATCAAAAAAGCGGTTCATCAATTCGGGAGGGTAGTATTTGGAGAGTGCCTCTGTGCGTATTTTGTTCATGCGGAAGGCAAGCTCGAAGGCAGACTTGGCAAAGACTCGCTGTTGCAACACTTCGACTATCGTGATTTGCATGACCTGCAACGCCCCTGAAAGGATTATGCCTATGATAATCAACGCAATAAGCACAATAACCGAGCTAAAAAACATACCACCCGAAATCAAACTTATCGTGGCTTGAATACCCAACGGCAAAGAAAGGCTGATGATACTTACGGCAAAGGCATATATGTAGGAATAAATAATTTCCTTACGTTCTGCTCGCAAGAGGCGAAACAAACGGCGCAAAGGCGTAAGTTCTTTGTTTCCTCCCGCCGCTTTGCTGTAGTAGTCTGTAGAAATGTACTCAAGAGGCAAAACAGTCAAGAAAATAACAGAGCCTTCGAGGGCTTTGTCGGGGTAGTTCTCATAGAGCAACAAGGCATTCAAAATAGATTGCTCATCTTGGATAGGCAATAGCGCGTTGCTCTCAAAGCTATGATATACAATGCCTTCTTTGCTGTTTTTGTGAATAACAATAGGCTCAAAATCGTCTGCACCCAATTTTCGAAAGACCAAGATAGGAAAGTTCGCGGTGTTTACCAACTGCGCCAACTCGTCTATTTTGATGTGGTTCTTCAAGATGCTTAGGTTGATGCGCTGTCCCTTTTCCATGATGTGGTCAATGAAACGCCCTATCTCTTCGGAACGGTACTCCAAATTTTCGGTAAATGTATCTTGCAGGTCAAAGTGGTTGAATTTTTGATTCGTTAAGTCTGCAAGTTTGGCAACGATATGGTCTATTTGTTGGCTATTCATGAGGTTTTTTTAGTAAAGCTATCATTTATAACCCCAAAGATGCAAAAAGTGTTTCATTTCTGCAAAATATACTAAAAAACATTTGTCAAACGTTTTATAAACCTACCCATGTCATATTCTTACAAAACTTCTTTGTTATGTTTGTTTTTCGCAAAAACTTCATAGGCTACACTACTTTTGGGGTAGCGTTTGGTTTTTGCTTTCCCATCATTGCCATCACAGCCGATATGTTATTTTTTAAACCTATGGATTTGTCGTGGCAAAACATTGGCGAAGCGCATAGGTTGAACCCTTTGCATTTTATCATTGATACGGCACCGCTCTTTTTGGGTATGGCATTCGGTTTTGTGGGCTACAAGCAAGACCAACTTTCCTACACCAATGCCAAACTACAACGAGTCCTCGATGAAGTATCTAACCAAAAAGAAGAAATATCTACGCAAAACGAACTAATGAGTCAAAAAAACAAGGAGGTAGAACGAAAACGCCACGATTTAGATGCCAGCATACAATACGCCCAAAGCATACAGAACGCCATCTTGCCTGACTTGCGCCTGATGAAAAAGCATTTGGAGGATTTGTTCATTTTGCACAAAGCGCGTGATATAGTGAGTGGTGATTTTTATTACTTCACCCGCAAAGAAGGTAGAAGCGTTTTGGCGGTGGCGGATTGCACAGGGCATGGGATTCCTGCCGCGTTTATGAGTTTGGTTGGCTACCAACACCTGAACAACATCATTTTGCAACAAGGTATTTTGGAGCCTCAACTCATTTTGGAGTATTTGCACGAAGGTATTTATAGCACGCTTAGGCAAGGCGAAACGAACAACAATGATGGCATGGACATCGGGATTTGTATTTTGGACAACGAACACCACGAACTTTATTTCGCAGGCTCCAAAATATCGCTCTATTATGTGCGACACAACGAACTGCAAAAGGTAAAAGCCAACCGCACCTACATAGGAGGCAAGGAATACCGCCGTCCCGCGTTTGACAAACATACAGTGACCTTGCTTCTTGACGAAAAAACGCAATTTTACCTCTATACAGATGGCTATCAAGACCAATTTGGAGGCGAGGAAAATACAAAGTTTTTGAGTTCGCGCCTCAAAGCGTTGTTGCTTACCTTGTACCAAGAAGAACCTGTCGACCAACGCAAAATCCTCATGCTCACGATTGAAAATTGGATAGGCGCGGGCACAAAAGAACAAACAGACGATATTTTGCTATTGGGTTTTCGAGCTTAATTTTTCTATCACTTCCTCGATGCGTTGATACAAGTACGCAAAAAGTTGGTGGCGTTTTTTCTCGCCTGTTCCGCTCAAAAGCATAGATTTTTGCATCAAATCCTGTAAAAAAAGATGCGTGTCCTCGCAAAAAAGGCGCGACTCGGTACGCACAATATTGAAAGATTGATGCCTTGTGAATACCTCTTGTTTTTCGTGGGCTTCTGCCCAAATGCAATTATTGTCTATCTGCACCTCGCTCAAATACAGTTGCAAAGCCTTTCCTTCGGAGGCTTTTTTTTCTATGCTTTGGAGCATTTCTAAGAATTGTTGGCACACCAGCCTTGCCTCCGCAGGCGAGCCAAAAGCCCCTACCTCCACACAATACAAAATCTGTCGCAAAGTCGTATTCGCGCAATCTTCTGTCCAAATCTCCACCGCAGGAATTTGGCAATACGCCTCATGGACTTCTTGTGCCAACTCGATAAGTTCCTTGCCTACCCACGCAGGACTGAAAGTAGGCTTGTGCGCTTGTGCAGGTTGTGTGGAAAGTAGCCAATAATACATCTTGAAAGCCGTATGTTCGGGGTGTTGAAAATGATGCAAGATAGGCAAGTCATCATCTGCGCAAATGATTTTACCCTGTAGGCGAGCTATTTGGCGCAACCTATCCCGAATGGAGGCAAGATAGACTCGAAAACTATCCGCAGACCGAAAACGAAAATATTGAAACACCACGTGTTCCGTTTCTGTATTCAACAAACTATCTACCGAAATATGAAAATGCAAACAGAGCTTTACGCCTTCTTCCAGCGTAAGGGCAGTATTGTTGCGCAATCGCCTATACGCGCTATCTTTGCTAATGCCCAATACCTCTTGCAACACATCAACCAAAGACTGATGAGGTTGTAATTGTTGTTTGATATAGTTCAACAAATAATCTTGAATAGGGTTCATAGCCACGTTGGTTTTTGAGATAGCGAAGGTAAGACGCTTTTTGCACATAAACAAATAGTTTTCGGGTGTGCGTAGGCAAGCTATGCCTTGTTGTCAAAAAATCTATATCGTTTGAAATTCACAGAATAAGCCCTAACTTTGCAGTCTTAATCCTTTTCCCAAAAAATTTGAGTTATGAAAGACCTACTACGCAAATTTGAGGCAAAACGCCCCGAAATCGTATTTGAATGGAAAGACAGCGAAACAGATGCTGAAGGCTGGGTAGTTATCAATTCGCTTCGCGGTGGCGCGGCGGGTGGAGGCACACGCATGAGGCTTGGACTAAACCGCAACGAAGTAGAATCGCTTGCCAAAACTATGGAAGTGAAATTCACGGTTTCGGGTCCTGCCATTGGTGGCGCGAAGTCAGGCATCAACTTTGACCCGAATGACCCGCGCAAAGGCGAGGTGCTACAGCGTTGGTACAAAGTCGTATATGCCTTGTTGAAAAATTATTATGGCACAGGAGGCGACCTGAACGTTGATGAAGTTCACGAGGTTATTCCTATCACTGAAGAATACGGACTTTGGCACCCGCAAGAGGGCATTGTGAACGGGCATTTCAACCCGCACAAGCCCGAAAAAATACGCAAAATAGGCAGACTCCGCCAAGGCGTTTCCAAAATTATAGAAGATCCGAATTATACGCCTCACACATTGGGCAGAAAATACACCGTTTCAGATATGATAACGGGCTATGGCGTAGCCGAGTCTGTGAAGCATTATTACAAACTTTGGGGCGGAGATTTGGCAGGCAAGCGTGCCATTATTCAGGGCTGGGGCAATGTGGGCGCGACTGCCGCGTTGTATTTGGCAAAACAAGGTGCGAAAATCGTGGGTATCATTGACCGCGTAGGAGGAGTTATCAATCCTGAAGGTTACGGACTTGATGCAGTAAAACAACTATTCGCAGACCGCCAAAAAAATACCTTGTCAGCAGGCAATATGTTGTCTTTCGAGGAAGCAAACGAAAAAATTTGGTCAGTTGGGGCGGATATATTCATTCCTGCCGCCGCTTCGCGCCTCGTAACGCAGGCACAAGTGGAAGCTATGCACGCCAACGGGCTTGAAGTGATTGCTTGCGGGGCGAATGTGCCTTTTGCAGACAAGGAGATTTTTTATGGTGCTATTACGGAATATGCCGACTCACGTTTGTCGCTTGTGCCTGACTTCATAGCGAACTGCGGTATGGCGCGTACTTTTGCTTACCTGATGACCGCCGAAGGCGAAACTGCCGTTACTGACCAAGCCATTTTTGAGGACATCTCGAACACGATAGGCAAGGCTTTGGAAAAAGTCCGCGCCAAAAATGGAGGCAAGACTCACCTTACCGAAACCGCTTTTGGTATCGCGTTAGAACAGCTTGTGTAAGTGTAGGCAAGATAAAAATCTTGCCTACTTAAAATGTAATTTTTAAGTGTTCCTCAACGTTTTTTGTAAAAAATAGTGTACTATGGAAACATTGGTTTTGGAGATGCCCTCCGCCTACGAATTAGAACGAAACAAGCCTATGCCAAGCAAACTTCACTCTATAGTTCAAATGAATATAGGTTTTGAACTAAAAACCTTATATCCTTCACAATTTGATGTGTTTTCTGAACTTACTTTAGATTTTGCAGAGGGTGATGTAGTGCCTGATATTTGCTTGTTTCCGAAGGGAGCATTGAGTTTTGCGGAAGACGAGGTGCGCATTACTACAGCCCCTGTCTTGGCTATTGAAATTCTCTCGCCTACCCAAAATTTGCAAGAGCTTCTCACTAAGTCAAAGGCTTATTTTCAAAATGGCGTGCAATCATATTGGTTGGTTATTCCAGCTATGCGCCTTATCCATGTTTTTAGTTCCACACAAGATTACGAAACCTACAAAAAGCAAGACATATTGAAAGACCCGCTTGTAAACATTGAGATAGACTTGAGCAAAATATTTCCTGTATAAAAGTAGGCAAGCCTCCTGCCTTGCCTACCCAACCCAAAAAGTATTTTGATATGAAAGAGATAGAAAAACAACTATTTGAAGAAGTCGCTCAACTCATTGAGGAAAGCAAAAATGCTGTAGCCATCAGTGTCAATGTAGCACTCACTACGCGAAATTGGCACATTGGCAAGCGCGTACAAGAAACCATCTTGCAACAAAAACGGGCTGGTTATGGCAAAACTTTGGTAGAAAGCCTTTCCAAAGAACTGTTGCAAAGATTTGATAAAACGTGGTCTGCCAAAACTTTATGGCATTACATCAAATTTTATGAGATTTTTCCTGACGAGCAGATTCTCTCCGCACTGCGGAGAGAATTGACATGGACACACCTAAAAACACTCATTTACATAGAAGAACCGCTTAAACGCTCTTTTTATACAGAAATGTGCCGTTTGGAGCATTGGGGAACGCGCACTTTGCAGGAAAGAATCAAAAGAGAGTAGTCGAATATCTGACTATCTTGCCTCCCTTAGAACTACTAAAGGAAAAATTGCACAAGGCTATCTTACTTGCACAACAAAAACATCAAGCCTAAAACCCCACCCTGATTGCCTTTTGAGAGGCAAAGCCCTAAGCAAATAAAGCTATGAAAAACGTAGAAACAACTCACGTACCAACAATTCGTAACAGAAATAAAGGCGCGTATTCGTCAAGCGCAATATGAGGCACTGAAGGCTGTGAACAAAGAACAACTACAACTCTATTGGGATTTGGGCAAAATGATTGTTGAAAAACAACAGCAAACCCGATGGGGCAAATCGGTAGTAGAGCGCATTGCTAAAGACCTGCAAGCAGAGTTTGTAGGTGAGCGCGGTTTTTCGGCGCGTAATCTGTGGCGTATCAGGCAGTTCTATGAGTTGTATAGCCAAAATGCAATTCTGCCACCATTGGTGGCAGAAATAGGTTGGTCACATAATGTGGTAGTCATGGAGAAGTGCAAAGTTGACTCGCAACGTGAGTTTTACATACGCATGGCGAAAAAATTTGGGTGGACAAAAGAAGTTTTGATACACCAAATAGACAATAAGACGTATGAAAAATACTTGCTCAACCAAACCAACTTCGAGGAAACCTTGCCTGAAAAATACAAAAAACAGGCTATATTAGCTGTAAAGGACGAATATCAATTTGGCTTCTTGGAGCTTGCAGACCAACATTCAGAGTTTGAACTTGAGGCGGCTATCATCAAAAATATACGTGAGTTTTTGCTTGAGATGGGTGGATATTTTAGCTTTATTGGCAATCAATTTCGCTTGGAAGTGGGCGGGCAAGAGTATTTTATTGACTTGCTTTTGTTTCATAGAAAACTTGCCTGCTTAGTAGCTTTGGAGTTGAAAATAGGCGAGTTCACGCCTGAAATGGTAGGCAAGATGCAATTTTATTTGAGTGTTTTGAATGACACTTTGCGCGAACCGCATGAAAACCCTGCTATTGGCATCGTTGTTTGCAAATCGAAAAACCGAACTATAGTAGAGTACGCCTTGAAAGACAGTACAAAGCCTATTGGTGTGGCTACTTATAGCATTAGCACAGAAGTTCCCGAAGCATGGAAAAAACTCTTGCCTACAGCTGAACAACTTGAAAAGCATTTTCATTTGATTGAAAATCTATTGTAAAAATAGTATATGTGTGATTGTTAAACTTCAAAATCTTTTTAGGTATATGAGTTCTCTACCCAAGTCAAAGACAGGCAAAAGTCAGCCTTTAACCGCAAAACAGTAGGCTCTTTTTGGAGGCAAGGCACAAAGTGATTTCTTGCCTACTGTTACCATTTTGGCAAAAGCCCTTGCTACCGAAATGACAAACATGAACATTCAGGCGAAGGATTTGCAAGGCGAACAACCTATTACCCAACAACACATAAGTAGCAACCTGACTATCAGGCAAGCCCTCGCTATCGAAAACATAATCCCCACGTGAGTTCGGAAATAAAAAAGTTACATACAAGCCCCAGCGGGGCGACATCTTTGTAGCACAACGGTTTAAGTCTTCCAAAGCCCCAGCGGGGCGACATCTTGATAGTGCATAGATGTCG
>RDXI01000252.1 GCA_004292795.1 Bacteroidota bacterium
AACTGGTCTTTGGGTACGGACACAGGCAAGAACCTACTCGGTCCCAGCTCGAAGGCAAAAGAAAATTTGCAGTTCCTTACGTTCTTTGTGAATGTAGTAAAGGCGGTGCATGATTATGCTGACATCTTGCGTGCAAGCATTGCCTCTGCAGGCAACGATTACCGCTTGGGCGCAAACGAAGCTCCTCCTGCTATTTTGTCTATCTTCGCAGGACGCGAAATGATGAATGTGTTGGAAGAATTAGAAAAAAATGCTACTATCAAGGTAGAAAAGGGCGAAAACTTGTATATGAAAATGGGTATCAACAAAATCCCTAACATCATTCTCGACAATACAGACCGCAACCGCACCTCGCCTTTCGCCTTTACAGGCAATAAATTTGAGTTCCGCGCTGTAGGTAGCACTGCGAACTGCGCCGCGCCTATGACTGTGCTGAACACCATTGTAGCGCAACAATTAGCGCAATTCCGCAAAGAATATGACGAAGCTATGACCAAAAGTAGCTCCGATAAGAAGGAAATGGTGATTTTGGGCATCTTGCGCGAATACATCAAAGCCTCTAAAAACGTGCTTTTCGAAGGCGATAACTATTCTGATGAATGGGTGAAAGAAGCCGAAAAACGCGGTTTGCCCAATGTGAAATCTACGCCTCTTGCCCTTGATGCCTTCGTGACGAAGAAGTCGGAGCATTTGTTTGTGGACAACGACATTATGAATCACCGCGAGCTTGAAGCGCGTCATGAAATTCAACTCGAAACATATATCAAAAAAGTACAAATCGAGTCGCGCATTATGAGCGATTTGGCTCTGAACCAAGTTATCCCTGCGGCGGTAACGTATCAAAATAAATTGCTTACGAACCTCGAGGGCTTGATGGAAGTAGGTTTACAAGAACTACCCAGTTTCAAGACTATCGTTGATGCTGTGAAAAATATCGCTGACCACATCAGCAAAATTCAACAAAATGTGCATGATATGATTGAGGCACGCAAGGAAGCGAACAATCTTGGCAACAGCCGTGATATTGCCCTTGCCTACGATACGAAGGTGAAATCGTACTTTGAGCCTATCCGCTACAGCGTGGACAAGCTCGAACTAATTGTAGAAGACGAGATTTGGCCTTTGGTGAAATACCGCGAAATGTTGGCTATTCGCTAATCTTGCCTACCCCACAAAACAAAACGGCAGACTGTAATGGTCTGTCGTTTTTTTGTTGTGCAATAAAAGCATACCAATCGCCTGTTTTGCAAGGATTTAGTCTATTTTTTTGCATCTGTTGTAGTAGTAGAAATACCAAAAAAAGGCTGTCCGATTTTTGGACAGCCTCAATTTGTATTAGTTGGTAATTACCATTTTCTTTGAATCAACGATTTCACCATCTACTATCAATGTATAGATATACATACCCGTTTTTAGTTCGCTTGCAGAGATTTCTACTTTATCGTCTCCTCTTCCATTCAGGTTGTAGCTTTTCAACTGTTCGCCTTGCAAGTTGTAAATCATCATTTTAGCCGATTTAGCCTCTTGGGGTACTGAAAAGTTGATTACAGTGTTTTGGTTAGCGGGGTTGGGGACGTTCTGATAAAGTTTAGCCTCTTTTTTGTTGAAGTTATCAGATGGGTTCAACTGTTGTTGAAGTTTCAAAAGAGTAGCTTCTAACTGTGTTATTCTAGCGTTTTGCTCATCAATTTTCTTCTGCAAATCACTAGCAGATACGTTAGGATTGGCTCTATTTGCAGTAGCTGTAGGGGCTACGGTCACTTGTCCAGTTGTTTCATTCCACACCAATACCCTTCCTTCAGCTTCAGGTAAATTAGGGAAGAAAACATTGCTTGTAGTGGCGTCTCTCCACAAACGGATTCTTTGTCCAAATTCATTTCCTATGAAAAGTCTTTGTCCTAGTGTCACATCTCCATTACGTCTTATTCTCAAATGATGTTGCGTATTTGCTGCACTAGAATTGTTTAAGCAAAATGAGCTATCAATTGTAACAGCGAGGTTACCGTAAACTGGTCCACCTACTGGGGGGGGCGCATTTCCATTAAAATTATCTGTTATAATAACTCCGTGATGTATGTTTGAAAGTCCATTAGTTGTATTCAAAATGATACCAGTTGCTTGATTACCAGTAGTAGATGATATTCTAAAATAAGTATTTCTTCCTGCTATTTGACTGCTTGTGATTTCAACGGGGTCAGAAAAACGAGTTAGATTGTCCTCCATTGACATTGTATTATCAGCTACACCTGTTAGATTGTCCCCCCTCGTATAAGAAATTCTCAAACCTTGTGGAGTTCCAACTCCTCCGATATTAAATCCTCCCAGTCCAAATTCGGGATTGGTCATAGAACGCAACAATACTGAACCTAAACCAGTATACCTTAACGTTAAAAATGAATTACTTTGGTTGAAACCTTCTGCGGTAAGGGTTAGATGACCATTTGTTCTTCTTATATGATCTCCCCTTAAGGCGATATTTCCGTTCACGTCTAATCTTTCTTGTGGCGCACCTGTGCTTAAGCCTACAAATCCAGAAGTACCGCCTAATACCGTAATTCGTTGCGTATTATTTGTACGAATATTAAATGGTTGGTCATTTAGCGTACCAATGAAACGGTTTGTGGGGGTATTATCCGTGAGAGTATTACCCGTAAGTCGCCAGAAATCTTCAGAGCCATTCAAGCTACTTGCATCTCGGAAAGAGAGGTTTCCAATGCTATCAGAAACCAAGACGCGATTGAGCGAATTGTTCCTAGACAATCCACCAAATCTCACGCTTCCAGTGGTATGTAATTGTGCAGAAGGCGCATTTGTGCCTATACCAATGTTCAAAGGAGTAAGCCCCAATGAAGTATTAACAGGAAACAGGGAGTTGTTAGAACTGTTTCCAATCCAACCTTGCGCCAAAATGGATTGAATACCCATTAAAAAGGCTACAGATGCAAGAGCAATTTTTTTCATTCTTTAACTTTTAATTTGAGATTTATGATAATGTTTATAATTTATTTTTATAAACATTCAAAATTGATGAGCAGTTTTTCGATAACATTTTCTTTAAAATACCCCCAGATGAAGGAATGCAATACTATATGTTAAAACAACATTATTGGCAAATATGTATCAACAAACAATGTATAGGCTCTTTTCCAAATGGTAAAGAACATAACTTATATTGAATGTATATATACTTGTATCGTTATTACATGAAGAAACATGGTGTTTCAGCTCACTTCGCAACCCTCACAGCAAAGCATAAAATTTGGCTATCGTTAAACTTTGTGCAAAGATAGGGGGAATATCTGAAAAAACCAAATATTTTTAAATATTTTTCACAAAAAATTGTGTAACACTATACTTTTTATAGTATAACGCCATAATGCAATCATTGTTGGACGTTTGAAAAAGAGCAAACAAGAGATTGATTTTCAGCACATTACTTGCAATATTCTCGTTGGATTAAGCCTGCCACTTAAATTTTCCAGCATCACAACCTACAAATGCTTACTGTTGATTTGAATATCTTTTTCTGTCCGTTCAAATCTCCAAAACTGAACAAAAATCTTGACTACCCAAACCTTTAGCCCACAATAAGCTCTTCGCCTTCGCTCTCGAAAGCATCTAAACATTCTTGTACTACTTCTTCAATCATTTCTTCGGTTTGGTAACGGCGCGAAAAATGAATAGGAAAGACGCGCCTCGCGCCTACTTTGCGAGCCAACTCGCCTGAAAATTTGGCGGTGCTGTGTTGGTTGTGGATAGCCATTTCGAGGTCTTCATGTTTGTAATACGCCTCGATATACAATTCATCACAGCCTTTGAGCAGTTGGATAACTTTGGCGTGGTTTTCGGGTGTGGGGGCGTGATCCATGACATAGCCTATTTTAATTCCACGATTTTCTTCCAAATAAGGGAACAATTCGGAGGCTTTGAATGTGCCTTCTTCTAATTGCAAAATTTGGTTAGGTTGGTTCAGTCGATAGGCATTTTTTACTTCTCGAATCCATTGCCCGCGCTTATAGGGCAAGTCTGCTTTTAAGTTCAGTGTGGGGTGCAATTCGAAAGAATACGCGGCGCAATCTATGCCATGCTTTAGCAAACAGAAGCGGACTTTGAACATATCCGTTTGGTAAATCACATCTGTTTCTTCCTCGCCTACCTCCACAAGTTCCCAAGCAGGCGAGCGGATTTCGTAGATTTTCACATAGCCCTCGCGCTGTAGCTCGTGGATTTCATAAAAAACTTGTTTGTCATCAACAGTTAGGTTCTCCCAGTTGTAGGCAAGGAATTTTGCCTGTACGTTGCGGGCTATGCCTTTGGGTCCAAAAATCAACACTTTCCTGCCTATGGGCAACTGATGCCTTAGAATGGTATCAAAGTTGCAAAAATGGTCTATATGCGTGTGGCTGATAAAAATGGCTTGCAGGTTTTTGATTTCACGGATAGACAATGCGCTTGCATACCCGCAGTCGCAAAGGTACGTCCAGCGTTGGGTAGGCAAGGTTATAAGTACACAAACATCTTCTTTGAATCCGCTTTTTACGGTGGCTTGTAGCATAATTTTGGAGGATTGGATTGAAAAAAAGCCCTAAAAATAGGGCTTGGTGTGTGGTTTGTGGGGACACAAACCCAAATATTCGTTTGGGAAAAGAGTTATTCCACTTCTTTTAGAAGTGGAATAACTTATGAAACGAAGCGAACAACTTAGCCGTAATTTGTGTCCCCACAAACTACAGTGAGCAAAAGCGGTTAATACAACTGCACCAATTCTTTCATCAAACGAACCAAATGCGGTTCGGCTTTTTGGGCAGAAGCGATTACCTCTTCGAGTGTTAATTTTTTCAAACTGCCTTCGAAGCACAAATCTGTGATAACCGAAACGGCAAAGGTCGGAATTTCCATTTGACGCGCTACGATAACTTCGGGTACGGTGGACATACCCACTGCATCTGCGCCAATGATGCGCAAAAATTTATACTCGGCAGGTGTTTCGAGGTTAGGACCCGACACACTCACATATACGCCTGTTTGGGCGCGAATACCTAATTTTTGGGCGATTTCTTGGGCTTGAGCCAGCATTTGCGAGTCGTATGCTTCGAGCATATCGGGGAAGCGCACACCCAATTCGTTGATGTTCTTGCCTATCAAGGGATTGTCAGGCAAGAGGTTGATGTGGTCGCTAATAAGCATCAAGTCGCTGATTTGGTAGTTGGGGTTTAGCCCACCCGCCGCATTCGACACC
>RDXI01000253.1 GCA_004292795.1 Bacteroidota bacterium
CCGCTTGATGACTATATCAAAAAAGTGTCGGGACCCGTACCTGAAGCCAAAGCTACCCAATTTTTCAACCAAATTCTTGATGGTCTGCAATACGCACACGCCAAAGGCATTGTGCATAGGGACATCAAACCCTCCAATATATTCATCACCACAGAAGGAAATGCCAAAATCTTGGACTTCGGTATCGCTAAGATATTGAAGGGCGGAGCAATGGGTATGACCAAAGAAGGAGCGCAATTAGGCACTGTGCTATACATGAGTCCTGAACAAGTGAAAGGGCAAAGTGTGGACGCAAGAAGCGATATTTATGCGTTGGGTGTTACGCTTTTTGAGATGCTGACAGGGCGTTGTCCGTACAATCAGCACACACTTTCAGAATATGATGTGTATGAAAAAATAATCAAAGAACCCCTGCCTCGCCTACGCGATTTTTATCCTGCCGTTTCGGAGCGTATGCAAAGCATAGTCGACAAAGCTACTGCCAAAGAACCCGCACAGCGTTTTCAGTCTTGCGAGGAGTTTCGTAATGCCTTGAATGGAGGAAGTTTTACCACTGCCACCAAAACTAACCTGAACGTAACACCCATCAGCGCGGACACGCCTACAGCCCAAACTTATACGCCCAAAGAAACCCAAACCTCGCCTGAAGCCGAAACCGACCTTGCCTACACACCGCGCCCACGCATAGAGCGCAGAGAAAGGCGCGGAAACTCGAATACGTTTTTGTATATCATCATTGCCTTGTTGTTGGCTACGAGTTTTGTGTTCCTTTATACAGAATACTTGGCGGACAAAAAATCGCCAGAACTCACTACAAACAACAACGACAACGAACAGGACAAAAAACAGAAAATAAACTTGCCTGACGAAGACGAAAAGAAAGACGAGGACAAAAAGCCTAAAGAAAAGAGCGCAGACGAAAAAATGCTCGACACCCTCAAGGCAAAACAAGAGAAAATAGAAGACTTGCGCAAATTGGTGCTGAAAACCCGCGAAGACGAACTTCTGAAAGGTTTGCGCATTGATGACCAATTCGAAGGCAATGACTTAGGCGAGTACAGTATCCGCGTTACAGTGGCGAACCTGCGCGAAGATGCTACTTTCAAGGATATTGTGATGGAAGTGGTCTATTATGACGAAGCGGGCAAGGAAATAAAAACGGTGGAAAAGGAACTCCAGCCCTTGAAAGAAAAACAAAAAATAACCTTTCCTGTCAAAGAAAACCTAAATGCTGAAAAGCACAAAGTAAGGCGCAAAAGTGCCAAAGCAGTGGACTTAGATACACCTCCAACCATTGACTCCTTGAATACAGAACTCAAAAAATTGAAGGAAAAAATGGAAGACTTGCAAGAGAAATTGGCAGAAAAGGAGGAGAAAAAATAAGATACTTGTGTAAATTTCAAAAAACAACCTATATTTGTCAGAACGATATACTAACTCTATGCAAAAAGAAGAAATAGCTCTTACCCCGCGCCAAATCGTAGCCGAATTGGACAAGTACATCATTGGGCAACACGAAGCCAAACGCAATGTAGCCATCGCGCTCCGCAACCGTTGGAGGCGCATGAACAGCCCTATGGAAATGCGTAATGAGATAGTGCCTAACAATATTTTGATGATAGGCGCGACAGGGGTAGGCAAGACTGAAATAGCCCGCCGACTCGCCAAGATTGCGCAAGCTCCCTTCACCAAAGTAGAAGCCTCCAAATTTACCGAAGTAGGCTATGTGGGGCGTGATGTGGAAGGTATGGTGCGCGACCTCGTCGAGCAATCAATAAACATGGTAAAGTCGCTCAAAAAAGAAGAAGTCAAACCCAAAGCTGAAGAAGCGGTGGAGGAGGCTATTCTCGAAATCTTGATACCTTCGAACCACGACCTATCAGAAGACAAACTACTCAATGAACGCACACGCGAAAATTTCCGCGAAAAATTGCGCAGAGGCGAGCTGGAAGACCGCAAAATAGACCTCACTGTGCAACAAAGTAACAACTCAAGCGTGAGTATGATTGGTGGAGGAATGGACGAAATGACCATCATGAACCTCCAAGAAATGATTGGAGGCATTATGCCACGCCAACAGAAAAAACGCAAAGTAAGCATTGCAGAAGCGCGTAAGATTTTGCTCGAAGAGGAAATGTCGAAACTCATTGACATGGACGAAGTGAAAGAAGAAGCCCTTTTCAAAGCTGAAAACGCTGGCATTATTTTCATTGATGAGATTGATAAAATTGCTTCGCGCAGTGGCGCGGGCGGAGGCGGTCCTGACGTAAGCAGGGAAGGCGTACAGCGCGATATGCTCCCGATAGTGGAGGGTAGCTCTGTTAATACGAAGTACGGCATTGTAAAAACTGACCATATTTTGTTCATCGCGGCAGGTGCTTTCCACGTAGCCAAGCCTTCTGACCTTATCCCCGAATTGCAAGGACGCTTTCCTATTCGTGTAGAACTCAATGCCTTGACGAAAGACGATTTTTATCAAATTCTAAAAGAGCCGAAAAACGCGCTTACCAAACAATATGTGGCATTATTGAAGTCTGAAGAAGTAGAACTGTCGTTCCAAGATGATGCTTTGTTGAAAATAGCCGAAATCGCTTTCCAAATCAATAGTGATGTGGAAAACATAGGCGCGAGGCGTTTGCATACGGTTATGAGTCATTTGTTGAACCAATTTTTGTTTGATGTGCCTGATGTGATAGGGGCAAACGCTCACCTTGTCATCACAGGGGCGTTAGTAGATGAAAAACTGCAAAGCCTCATCAAAAACAGAGATTTAAGCCAATATATTTTATAGGTGAATAGGCATCAGGGTAGAAAGGTAGAAGGGTAAAAAGACATTGCCCTTCTGCCCCTCCACCTTTCCACCTTTCCACCTTTTACCACGTTCCCTTTTTTATGGTTTTAGAAGTTGTAATCGTTATCTTTTTAGTGTTCTTGAACGGCTTTTTCGTGGCGGCAGAGTTCGCCATTGTGAAAGTGCGTGCCTCACAGTTGGAGGTTAAAACAGCCACCAATGCACGTTTGGCGCGTGCTACGAAGCACATCATGGAACACCTCGACGGCTATCTTGCCGCTACGCAGTTGGGCATTACCATTGCGAGTTTGGGCTTGGGCTGGTTGGGCGAAGACGTTTTTAGCAAAATAGTAGCCAATGCCTTGCATTATTTTGGTGTTGAACTTTCTCATGCCGTGTTGCATACTATAGCAGGTTCTCTTGCATTTGTATTTGTTACGTTTATGCACGTGGTTTTTGGAGAATTGATGCCCAAGTCGGTGGCTATTCGTTATGCCTTGCCTACTACTATCAGCGTAGCCTATCCTTTGCAGTTTTGTTATTTTGTATTCCGTCCTTTCATTTATTTGTTCAATGGCTTTGCCAATTTTATGTTGGGCATTATGGGCATTGGCGCATCACATGGACATGGCGAGGCGCACTCCGAAGAAGAATTGCGCTTCATTTTGCAGGAAAGCAAGCATCAGCAAGAAGATTTGTCTGATGTGAAAAAATACGAAATCATCGACAAGGTGTTTGAGTTTGATGATAAGCAAGTAATGGAAATTATGACTCCTCGCGGGGACATGGTAGGCATTGAAATCAAAGGCGACCCTGACGATATTTTGGATACTATTTTGAACAATAAATTCTCGCGTTATCCTGTTTTTCAAGGAGATGTGGATAATATTGTAGGTATTCTGCACGTACAGAGTTTGCTCGAATACTTGCGCAATACCAGCACCATCAACCTCAAAGAAAAAGGCTTGCTTACACAACCTATCTATATTCCTTCTTCGATGCGTGTGGGCGATTTGCTCTTAGATTTGCAGAAAAAGAAGAAGCACTTAGCTATAGTAGTAGATGAGTACGGAGGCGTGCAAGGGCTGATAACGCTTGAGGACATCATAGAAGAATTGTTAGGCGAGATTTATGATGAGTATGACGACACCGATATTGTTCACCCGTTGGGCGATAACAGTTTCTTGGTAAATGCCACTGCGAAAATTATGGAAGTAAACCAATACTTGCCTATTCCTTTGCCTGTGCCTGATGGTATGCGCTTCGGTACAGTTTCGGGCTTGGTGCGCTATACTGTAAACCGTGTGCCAAACCCTGGTGAGGTTATCAGCCTTGAGCATTACGATATTTCTGTAGTCCGCCGTTACAAACACAATAAAATAAAATTGGTGGAGTTGAAACTTAAGGGCTAAGGGTTGAGAGTTGAAAGTTAAGAGTTGAAAGTTAATTTATTGAATAACTCACTCATTCGCTCAATCACTCACCCACTCATTCACTCAAAAAAAACTACTTTTTAATTATAAAAAACTACTTTGATGAATTACACTACCGAAAAACAAGAAAAGTACACCCTCATTCAAATTCAAGAGGAGAAACTGAATGCGTATATCGCGCCTGAACTAAAGTCTATGTTTGTGTCGCTCAATGCGGAAGGCGTGGACAGCTTTATTCTCGATATGTCCCAAGTGCGCTACACCGACTCTTCGGGCTTGAGTGCCATCTTGGTGGCAAACCGCCTTTGCAATGAACTAAAAGGCGTTTTGGTATTGGTGGGCATTACCGAACACGTGATGAAACTTATTACCATCTCGCAGTTGGAGAAAATCCTACACATCTTGCCTACCGTTCCCGAAGCTATCGACCTTGTGTTGATGACATCGCTTGAGCGCGACTTGATGACAGAGGAATAATCGCTATCTGTGCTTAAAATGACTAAGCGCAATCCTATTTTCTATCTTTTTTGGGTAGAGAATAGGATTTTCATTTTTTTTCGTACTTTTGTGAAGTTCATTTCAAAATTACGTTAGCGTAGCTTTAACAACACATTCACGTTTCTTTTGAAATTTTGAGAGCCTTTGCAACGTTTTATCTACAAATTCTTTCCTCCCTCTGTGCTATGAAATCTTTGCGTATTGTGTTATTCGTGTGGTGCATCTTGCCTACTTCCATAGCTTCTGCCCAAATCAACCTCACGTTGGGGAAATTGGACAGTATGAAACATGATGCAAAAGCATTGGCAAACTTGCTCCAAAGTGCAGAAAGGGACTTGAAAACCATCAAGGAGGAGAAACTCAAAAAGGAGGCTAAGGCTATCAGTGGCGACTTGCGCCGTAGCTTGCGCCAAAATCTGAACAGCGGGAACAAAACAGCACCTGCTAACTTGCCTACCAACAACGCCCAAAACAATAA
>RDXI01000254.1 GCA_004292795.1 Bacteroidota bacterium
CCTACTTGGCTACTACGTTTCCTGACAATCCTTATTTTCAACGCTATTATGTAAGTTGTGCCTATAGTCAAGGCTTGTGGCAAGAAGCGCAAAGAGTCGCGTTAGACATTGTGCAGAAGGTAGAACGCAAACAAGTTGGTTACGAAGAAGTTACAGGAAGGTATGCAGGCTATTTTTTGGGCAATATTTACAAAATACACATGGGCAACTTGCCTGAAGCTATCCGCTACTATGAAATGACTGTGCGATGCGGTGAAGCCATAGAAGCCTACGACTCAGGCTATTACCAAGCCTCTTTGCGCGAATTGGGGCAAATATACGACCAAGCCAAGAACTACAAAATGGCAAAAATGTATTATGAACGCCTACGCAAACACGCCAAACGAAGCTCTGATGGCTACAAAGAGGCAAAGAAAAAAGGACGCGAATATCGCAAAAATCGTATCGAAGACTAAAAATTATCCCAAAATAAGTTTTAACGCGTGTAGAATTTTTAGTAAATACTCAATAGGATAGGGGTTTGAAACCCTATCCTATGAAGCGAATATGCAAGTTAATTTTTATTTTGGATTATATGAAGGTATATTTTTGAATAGGATTTACAAGTAGATTTGCGTTTTACCATTGTTCCTAACAACCTTAAAGAAAAGAAAAAATCCTGTAAATCTTGTAATCCTGTCTTCTACTAAAACTTATCTATCTTGCTTTTCAAACAATATGCGTTTTTTATTTCTCTGTTTTCTTCTTGGGTTGGGCAGTAGGCAAGCTCTTTGGGCGCAAATCAACCTGCCCGACTCCTTGCCTGCGCCCCTCAAGCAATACATCAAACAACAAGTAGACTCTATAGTCCGCCACAAGGTAGATTCTATGACACCACGCCAAGCCGTTATTTTGCCGAGGCGCATTTTTAGGTACAATGTCGCCCTCACAGGTTCTTTCAACGAAGGAAACGTCAATCGCAAACTGCTTGCTTTTCGGAGCGAGTTCAGTTGGGCAGGCAAGGTAGTAGAATTGGACTTGCACCCGCGTTTTTCGTTTGGCGAACAAAACAATCAAACCGCAGAACGCGAGCCATACCTCGATGCGTTGGTTAATTTTTTTCATCAAAAGAAATTCTACAGCTTTTTGGCTACGAATTTGGAGGCAAGCAATCTGCGTGGCATTACGTTTCGTTGGTTAGGAGGCGTGGGCGTGGGCTGGCACATAGTCCGCACCGACAAAGTAAAACTTTCACTTACGAACTTGCTACTGCACGAAGGCACAGACTTTGTAATGGCAGATGATATAATCCTTTGGCGCAATTCTGCTCGCCTGAAAGGGCAATACAGCCTATTCAAAAACCGCCTTACCTTCAAACATTGGGTATATTTTCAACCTTCTTTCACCAACAAAAATTATCGCTGGAATGGCATTTTTGCCTTAGAGTTCCCCATTTACAAAAACCTGCAATTTCGCCTCAATTACGAAGAGGCATACGAAAGTGTTGTGCCAACGGGCAGGCGCAATGATGACCGCGTGCTGTCGTTGGGCTTGAGCGTGGGCAGGAAATAAGGCTTATTCCATAATGCCAGACAATTTCGTTATTTGTTTTGTTTATTCACAAATCGCTTCAGGTCGAGCATCGTGGAATTGTAACGAAAAGCATCTTGCATATTGTGGTAGTTGTGTTTGTCGCAAGTGTATTCGTAGGCAAATTTGGCAAACTGTAGGCGAGCATGTTCCGAGTTCAGAAGTTTGATAAGCGTTTTGAGGTCGGCAGTCATAATGCCCGCATTAGGCAAGGCGGTTTTGAGCATTGCCATTTTGCGCTTGTCGTACATTTGCGCCTGCACGTTTTGTTGCAGTTTTGTTACGTCTTGTGGTGTGAGGATAGGCTTGTTCATGCACATATTCAACGGTGCGAAGTTTACGCCTGCTCCCGAAGCAAACAAGGGCGTTTCGTTTACCAAATTGATTTCTGCCTTGCCTGCCTCATCTATCAACACAAAATAGCTGACTTCATAGCGATTGTTCAAGATGATGTTGGCTTGTTTTTCGTACCTTTGCCCATCACTCGTAATAATGGCAATGGTCGCTAAGTAATTGCCCGCTTGCAGGTTTTCGAAGCGGATATAGCGGTTAGGAATTTCGCTCTGTGTATTGTTGAGCCAAACTTGGAGCAAGAAGCCAGCGCGGGTAGCCAATACGATATTGCCTTGTGCTTGCGCATTTTGGTAGGCAAGCCACCCGAAAAGAAAAGCTATCAAAAACTTTGTCATATCCACGATTTTTATGTAGTATTGCATAGAAAACGTTAGCAATTTAAAAAACTTACTTCTGTAAGACTATTAACACTGCATTAGCACTTCAACGCATCTTGCCTATTGTTAATCTTATTTTAATCTCGTATCTTTGCACTAAGAACATTATGCTTCTCCTCTCACATTTTCCCTTTTACGACTATGATGACTTCTGTTGAACCTCCGTCTGTTTTCAAAACCTTGCTTTGCTTGCTTGCCTTGCTGATGCCTGTGTTCGCAACTGCTCAAATCTCTAACGACATTTTTGAAAAAAAGTGGCGCATGGTGCTTGATTTGAAGCAAAAAATCGCCAAAATGCCCGAAGAAGAGCGCAAAGCCTACGAAAAACTAACGCCTGAACAAAAACAACGCATCGAGGCAGACCTTGTTCTTGAGATAGAAAAGTCTTCTTTTAGCTTCCATACCGACAACTCTTTCTATGTGGAGTTTGATGGCAAACGCACTTATGAAGGTTCTTGGCGCATCTCTGACGATGGCAGAAGTGTTATTTTGCAGACCAAAGAAGGCGTAACAGAGCGTATTCATATCAAAAAAATAGAGCCTGAGCGTGTGGTAGTTGCCAATGCAGACCGCAAAGAATCGCCTGATATTGTGTTAGTACCCACAGGAAAATAATTTTTGAGAAAAGAGTGGTATGTAATGTTTGAAGCGTTATTGCTACATATTCCTTAAAAAAACGTCATGAATCAAGCAGAACAACGCAAAACAAATTTTCAGTTCGCACTCTACTATGGAGTGTTGTTGTCAGTCATTTCTATTATCTTTGGGGTATTGGGTTCTTTCATTCCCGAAGAAACGCGCAAAAGTTTTGGGGCAATCGGAGGCTATGCTTCGTTTGTTATGACTTTGAGCATTAGTGGTTATGTTTTGTGGCTTGCCCTCAATACGCGCAAAGAAGAACAAAATGGCTTTATTGCTTTTAGTGAAGCCTTCAACATCAGTGCTTTGATAGGGGTGGTCAATGCTACAATAGGTGTTATATGGGCATACGTTTATCTGTATATAATTGATACAAGCGTATTCAAAAACACCCTCAACGAAATACGCAATGAGCTGGAGAAAAATGATGCGAGTTCGGATAAAATAGACGAACAAATGAAGTTCATGGAGTTCTTTTTCTCGCCTACATTTATCTTGCCTACTACTTGGATAGGGAGCTTCTTGATAATGGTTATCCTTGGCTTGATTGTATCTGCCATTGTGAAAAAAGACAAAGAACACCCTTTTTAGGATTTTTCCACTTATTTTTTATAAAAAAGCCTATACTATACTATAGTTAGGCTTTTATTTTTTTATATTTGCACAAAAACAACCATTCCAAATTTGTAAGTATGTCTATTTTAGATAAATTTCGTTTAGATGGCAAAGTTGCCATAGTAACAGGCGCAAGCAAAGGTATAGGCAAGGAAATAGCCCGCGCCTTAGGACAGGCGGGTGCAAAGGTCGTTATCACAAGCCGTAAACAAGAAACGTTGCTCGAGGTAGTGCGTGAACTTGCACAAGAAGGCATTGATGCACTTTCAGTAGAGGCACACAACGGCAAAATGGACGACATTCAAGAAGTGATTGATGCCACGATTTCGCAATATGACAGAATTGATATTTTGGTAAACAATGCGGCTACAAACCCTGCTTTTGGCTCTACGTCCCAAACCGAAATTTCTGCCTTTGACAAAATCATGGAAGTGAACCTCAAAGGGGCTTTCGAGATGTCGCGCAAGGCTTATCCACACATTCGCAAAAACAAAGGGAGCATTATCAACATCAGCAGTATCGCAGGGATACGTCCCGATGAGCGCATGGGCATTTACAGCGTAAGCAAGGCGGCGTTGATTTCGCTAACACAAACACTTGCCAAAGAATGGGCGGCTACAGGTGTGCGTGTCAATGCGATATGCCCCGGTTTTGTGAAAACCAAACTAAGCGAAGCGCTTTGGTCAAACGATGCTATGTATAAATATTTGACTGACCTCATACCCATGCACCGCATGGCTGAACCCGAAGAAATGGCGGGGCTTGCCTTGTTTTTGGCATCTGATGCGTCTTCGTATTGCACGGGTGGCGTGTATGTGGCAGATGGCGGTTTGATTATATAAACTCCTCTTTCAAAGTTTGCCTTTTCAAGCATTGGCAGGGCTAAAGCCACTGCCAAGCTTTTTTTTTCATCGAAAATAGAAATAATCGCTTTTGGTGGGGTTTTGCTAATTTTTTTGGTTTATTACTTTACATGCAATCATTATCATAAATTTTGTGAATTATCCAAAAAATCAAAAAACTGTAATTTTTTAAAAACTACAGTTTTTCGAGAGTTTTGTACTATTACGCATAGCAAGTCATTGATTTTAAGGCTTGTAGCCATAATAAGCAATCCATTCTCTTAATTCTTTCACAAGCAAATGTACCTTTGTACTTGGATTTGCCTCGATGGGTTTCTTGCCTTCTTGAGCTTCTAACAATTTCTCTGCTTTCTCGATGGCGTGTGCTTCATTGCCTATTTCAGCTATAATTTCTATTATGTTTTTATTGCCATGTTCATAGACGAAAGATGTATATTTACTACCTTGTTTTTGAATAGCACTTTCAAGGCGTGCATAAATTTCTTGGCGTGGAATGGGCGAACTTGCCTCCACTTTCTCCAAATGCAATAAAAGCCACACTTCAAATACTTCGTTGCTGTAGGCAAGATGTACTTTCTCTGTGTTCGCTATTGTAAATGCCTCTTCAAAGTTTTGTATTTTGGTAGCATTTTCGCCTGCATCATCTTTGTCAAAAACAGCCCAAACAAAATCAATTTCTTTATTTGCCTCTATTTTTAGTCTGTTCCTTTCTTTGATGGCTTGCTCTACGACACCTTTGGGTGATAATCCTGTTCCTACTGTTTCAGATTTTACCCTTTTTTGCCATACATTTCAGCTATTTGTTGAGTGAAAGAGCCTAAAGCAGGGATTGCGCCATATCTGCCCTCGAAATAACGTTTTTCTTTGTCTGTGTCCATGCGTTCTGCTTGTTCGTTCATGTGCTTCACATCAGAAAGCGCGTAAATTTCGCTTGCCTCCCATTTGTTTTTTTCTACAAAATTGATTTGGTCGCGCCTTAAGTTGGTGTAGGTAAGCAAATTGGTGTCGTGAGTAGCAAACAGTATTTGAGCTTTGTTGGGGTTCGTTTCGGGGTTTAGGAAAAGTTTTATGGTGTTTAGCGTCATAATAGGGTGCATTTTTGCCTCTATCTCGTCAATAATCAAAACACCGCCATCAAGCAACGTTTTGAGAATGGGACCGCTTAAATGAAAGGCTTTTTGTGTGCCTTGTGATTCGTGTTCATCAAGTTTCCAGAAAATTTTCTTATCTGTTTTTTTACCATCTTGGTCATAAAAATAATGGGCGGTAGTTGTTTTAAAACCCCTCTTACCTTCCAATCTTTTAGCTAACTGTTTTTTGGCATCTTCGTCTAATTCTGTAGGCAAGTCTTCTATAGAAAAATCTTTAATACTTACATCCAAATCGATAAAATCTAAACTCAACAACTTTAAATAATCTTTTATTTTTTGCCTATAAGTTGGTTCATTTTCCCAAATATTTACTGTTTTTACCTCCTCACTTTCTGTATCAATACCGTCTATGCTACGAAACTGGTTAAACCATTCAAATAATTCCTTTGCACCTTTTACATTCAGCATATCACAAGTGGAAAGAAAAAGGGCATTGTCGCGTGTGGCTTCTATTGCCGCGTCCATAAGCGTGTTAGAGCCTTGAAAGCCTGATGAAACTTCTATAGTATCATCTTGCCTACCAAACAACATAACTTCCCTGCCCTCCCCTTTCCTATACAAAAACTCTGTTAAAATTTTATCACGTGTATAGGAAAAACTGTATGAATAGCGTTTCTCATTCAAAACAAAACGCATTTCAAAGAATGTAGGCGAGTTTCCCAAGCCTTCTTTCAACA
>RDXI01000255.1 GCA_004292795.1 Bacteroidota bacterium
TTTAGCACTACTTTGTCTGCGTTGTAGTAAGGCACGCTTAGTTGATTTTCGTGGCGGAACTTATCAAAATCTTCCGCGCCTGCACTCGTCAAAATCATAGGCTCTATCTTTTTTGCCTCCAAAGCCCGCGCAAGGTCGTTGATTTTCTTCAAGGCTTGGGCATTGGTGCGTTTCAAATCTGCCACGACAATGATAAGTTTCTTGCCTTCAAAGGTCTTGGCGGTAACGTCTTGTTGGTCTTGTGGATTGGTGATTTTGTAGTCCGTTATTTTGGGTTTTACTTCAGGATTGAGCAAAACTTTTTTGTAATCTTTGTACTTATATTTGGCTTTGTCGTTAAATTTCGCCTCCCATTTTACCGAAGTTTCCTCTTGTTGGGTTTGTAGGTTGATGAAAGTGTATTGCTCTTTCCATTTTGGCTCGCCTGTGTATTGCATATTTTGGGAAATGTTGCTCCCTATGCGATAAGCGCGAAAATCGATGAAAGGTAAATGTTGCACTGCCCAATACGCGATAAAAATAGACACGAAGGCTGAACCCAAAGACGTAGCCCACTGCCAAGTGCGGGTAGGCAAGGCAGACTCTTTTTGGAAAAGCAACCAGCCCAATAGCACAAACAACAATACATCTTTGCCAAATGATTGCCAAGGCGTAAGTTTGATAGCATCACCAAAACAACCGCAATCGGTAACTTTGTTGAATAAAGCAGAATAAAAAGTAAGGAAAGTGAAAAACACAATCATAGCAAACAAGAGCCACAACGACAGGCGATAGCGGTAGCGGATAATCAAATGAATACCCAACACTACTTCGAGGACGCTCAATGTAGTGCCTAACCAAAGGCTATAAGGCTCAAAAAACAGCCACAAACCGCTCAAGGCAGAAAGCCCTAATTCGGTTTTATCTAAAGAAAATACTTCGAAATATTCTTCCAACTTGATTTCAAGCCCTCGCGGGTCATTCAGTTTTATCAAGCCCGAAAAAATAAACAAACCTCCCACGAGGTAACTAATGATTTGATTAACGAGTTTCATTTTTTTATGTTATTTTGAAAGAGGAGTTTCAGATTTTTTTTCAAATTTGTAACTAAAATTCACATTCAAGACGTGCTTGAACTGCACCGCCATTTTGCTCGTTTCATCAGGTTGTTTGATGAGAATATCTTGGTCGTAAATAAGCTGTGTGCCAAAAGTGGTGCTGATAAATTTGTTTACTTTCAAGGTAAACAAGGTTTCCCAGTTTACATCTATGCGTTTGATGAAATACGGGTCATACGCTGAAAAAAAGTTCGCGTTGGTTTTGAAGTTCACGTTTTCCGCCAAATTGTAGTCGAGTTTTAGGTTGAGGTTCGCGCCTATTTCAGGGCGAAGGTGCTTGCCTGCCTCCACGCCAAACGCTCCCGCTTGAGAAAGAGAGTCGTTGAAAACAGTCGTGAATTTGCCAAAAGTAGGCGAGAATGTAGCCGTTACGCCCTTGTCGTTATAAACCAAACCAAGCAAGGCATTGAGATAACCTGCCGACATCAAGTTCGAAACCAACTGCCCGCGCCTTTCCTTGCCTGCAGAATCACGAAAGAACAAATAGCCCGGTAATACTTGCGTCCTTACCTCCAAGCCTGTACCCAAACTCCAGCGTGTGTTCAGTTTGTAGCTATAGAGTGAACCCATAATAAGTTGGTCGTCTGTTTTTTTGAACAAATTTTCGCTACTTTTGCCTATCTGTGCCGCGCCCAATGCCAAGTTAAAATTGGACTGCCACAATGATTTATTAGTGCTTCGAACTGCCTTCAAGTCCACCAAACCGCCTATAGAAATGGCGTTTTGACCACCCGCCGCCCAGTTGCTCAAGCCTACATTCGAGAAGTTAAACGTTATTGCACCGTTGCGTGTCCATTTCAGCGTGTCGGCAGGGCTTTGTGCTGATAATGAGCCTTGTATGGAAAAGAAAACAAAAAATAAATACAAAACGTAGAAATAACGCATAGTTTTTGAATTGTAGGTAAGATATTTGCAACCCCGCAAAACTATACCTTTTTGTTGAAACAGACAACCTCCTAAATGTTTTTGATATGTTAATTGTATTATTGAGCAGTTTTATTGGCTTCTTGGCAATCGTTTTTGCCCTCTATGCGGTCTATGCGTTTATGGACTCGTTGGTGCAAGAACTCCAAAAGGCAAAGCAAAAAAACACAGAAATTGAGAAAGAAAACGAAAAATTACGCTTCGAAAATAAGCGTAAACAACTTATTATCAATAGATTAGAAAATGAAGTAGAGTATGACCTCAACCGAGATTAAGGAAACGATAGAAGCCTTGTTGCGAGGCGAAACGTTGATACATGACGACTTCTATGGAGGCGAGTTGCTTACGTTTGGCTATGATGCCCAAAGAGCGCAATACTATGTGCAACGCATCGACACGGTAGTGGGTAGCTACAATGTTACGGATTATTGCAGTGAAGCAGAAATTATGATGAAACTGAAAAATGTATAAAAATAAGGTAGATTATAACAAGTAATGTTTTGCCATGCTGACCGAAGTTAGGAAAGTTGCCTATATTCAACACTACTGATATTAGATATTACCTAAGCTTGATGTGGTTGAGTCGCTTATGCACCTCACAATTCAGTCATTTCAAAAAAAAGCCCCAAAAAGGGGCTTTTCTTATTTGTAACTTCTTTGCGTAAGTTTCACATTTTCAAATATCAATTCTTCTTTGTGCAAGGCAGGTTCAGCATTTTCGCCTTTGTACTCCCATGCCGCCACATACGCATAGTCATCATCATTGCGGAGAGCCTCGCCTTCTGGCGTTTGGTATTCTTCGCGGAAGTGTCCACCACAAGACTCGTTGCGGTTGAGGGCATCGCGCACCATAAGCTCGCCTAATTCGATGAAGTCTGCCACACGCAAGGCTTTTTCGAGAGCTTGGTTAAACTCCTCATTGTTGCCTGTAACTTTCACATTTTTGTAGTAGTCCGCTTTCAGGTCTTGAATAAGTTTAAGTGCTTTTTTCAAACCTGCTTCGTTGCGTGCCATACCACAATAATCCCACATGATTTTGCCCAATTCGCGGTGATATTCATCAACCGTTTTCTTGCCGTTTACTTTCAAAAGTTGATTGATGCGCTCTTTTACAGTGTTTTCGGCAGTTTTGAAGGCTTCATGCGTGGTAGGTAATTTTTCCTTGTCAGCATTGATGCCCGCCAAGTAATCGCCTATTGTGTAAGGAATAACGAAATAGCCATCAGCCAAACCTTGCATCAAGGCACTCGCGCCCAAGCGGTTCGCGCCGTGGTCAGAGAAATTAGCCTCGCCTAATGCGTACAGACCAGGGACTGTAGTCATCAAGTTGTAATCTACCCAAAGCCCGCCCATCGTATAGTGAACGGCAGGGTAAATTTTCATAGGCAAGTCGTATGGATTTTCGTCAGTGATTTTGGCATACATATCGAAAAGGTTGCCATATTTTTCTTCCATTACCTTCTTGCCTTCTGCTACCGCGCCTTGTTCGTAATTGCCTACAGTGGCTTCGTATTTTTCCTTGCCTCCGTATTTTGACTCTATTACTTTCTTGCCTTCGCGTTTGATAGAGTCGGCAAAATCCAAATACACAGCCAAGCCTGTTTGGGCAACTCCAAATCCTTCATCACACATAGTTTTGGCGTTTCGAGAAGCCACATCACGAGGCACAAGGTTTCCGAAAGCAGGGTATTTGCGCTCCAAGAAATAATCGCGTTGGTCTTCAGCAATGTCAGAGGCTTTTTTCTTGCCTTGTTGAATGGCTACAGCGTCTTCTTTGGTTTTTGGCACCCAGATACGCCAATCATTACGCAAAGACTCGGACATAAGCGTCAATTTAGATTGATGGTCGCCAGTTACTGGGATACAAGTAGGGTGAATTTGGGTAAAACAAGGGTTGCCAAACAACGCGCCTTTTTTGTGCGCTCTCCATGCGGCAGTAACGTTTGAGCCTTTGGCATTGGTAGAAAGGAAAAATACGTTGCCATAACCACCTGTGCAAAGCAAAACTGCATGTGCCGAATGAGATTCTATAGCTCCTGTAATCAAGTTACGCACTACAATTCCGCGCGCCTTGCCTCCTTCTACTACCACATCAAGCATTTCGGTACGTGGGAATAATTGCACTTTGCCCATCGAAACTTGCCTGCTCAACGCGCTGTACGCGCCCAAAAGCAGTTGTTGCCCTGTTTGTCCTTTGGCATAGAAAGTACGCGAAACTTGCGCCCCACCAAAAGAACGGTTATCTAACAATCCGCCATATTCGCGTGCAAAAGGCACACCTTGCGCTACGCATTGGTCGATGATATTTACACTTACTTCTGCCAAGCGGTGTACATTTGCCTCACGCGCTCTGTAGTCGCCACCTTTTACAGTGTCATAAAAAAGACGATACACACTATCGCCATCATTGCGGTAGTTTTTTGCCGCGTTGATGCCACCTTGTGCCGCGATGCTGTGGGCGCGTCTTGCGCTATCTTGGAAACAAAATGCTTTGACATTGTAGCCCAATTCAGCTAAAGAAGCGGCAGCAGATGCGCCTGCAAGCCCTGTACCCACTACGATAATGTCGTATTTGCGTTTGTTGGCGGGGTTTACGAGCTTGAGGTTAAACTTGTGTTTCGTCCATTTTTCACCAATGGCACCTGCAGGAATTTTCGAGTCTAATTTTATTTCAGTCATAATTGAGGTAGAAAGGGGGAAGGGTAGAAAGGGGGAAGGGAGAATAGGAAATTTTGCACCTTTTTTCTCCCTCTTTAATTCTTTGTTGTTCGAAATTGTTTTAATATTTGGATATTTTCAGGTATTTGACAAAATATCCCATCAAAGAACAGAGGTCTGTATCATATTGCCTACCCAAAGCATCAGTAGGCAAGAAAACTACAAGCCTTGAAAATACCAACTCAAATGCCAAGCAAATAGGGCTATCCAAGCAAAAAACGGATATAAAAACATTTTCTGACTGTATGGTATGCGCCTTATGACCATATACCAGCCGTATATATTCAGAAGAACGGGGTACAGCATAGATGTTCCAAGAAACATCATCAAGGCATATTCCATAAATGTACTATATCTTCCAATCATATTGACTGCTGAAGCGGCTCCCATAAAATACCCCATCATAATGACTGGACTGGCTGTAAAGATTAAGCCT
>RDXI01000376.1 GCA_004292795.1 Bacteroidota bacterium
ACTAAACATCACTTTGCGAACCCCGAATGGGGTTCTACTATGAATAGCCGTAGGTGCAAACCTACGGAAAACAACGGTTTAATTCCGAATGCACGTTATATGTACGTTTTTTTACCCTTGCTATGTAAACAAAACAAACGTTTTCTATGTTATAAACCCAATCCTAACCTTTTGCTTATTTTATGAAAAAATTAATTTGGGTGTATATTTTTTGCAGTCTTGCCTCCCCTGCATTGTGGGCGCAAACCGACACTTTGCAAAAGTCGAAGCTCTACACTACGCTCAAAGATGCCTTGAAAGAGCCTGATAATGTATATCGTTTGGATTTGAGCAATCAATCGTTCCAGAACTTTCCTTTGGAGGTTACAAAATTCAAAAACTTGCAATATTTGAGTTTGCGCAACGACCATTTTAGCCAAATTCCCAAAGAGATTTCATTGCTGAAAAATTTACAGATTTTAGACTTAAGTGGTAATGATTTTAGCGTTTTGCCTGCCGAGTTTGCGGAGTTGAAAAACTTAGAAGAGTTATTTCTGAACCAAGAAAAGAAACTTAATTTGAGCAAAGACTTTGATATATTGAGCAATTTGCCCAATTTGCGTATCTTACACTTAGAAAACGACCATTTAAAATCCTTGCCTAAAAATATTACCCGCCTGCAAAATTTGAGGCAACTTTATTTGAATAACAATGATTTCAAAACAATTCCTCCTTCTTTGAGAAGTCTGAAAAATTTGGAATATATTAATTTCCAAAACAATAAATATCCCATCAGCCCTACAGAACTGAAAGGATTTGGTACAAAAATTAAATTTTAGTTTTTTATTTTCTACTTGCCCGCTTGCAACTCCTTTTGCAGTTGTAACTCGCGTGATTGCGAGGTTCTTAGCTGTTCCTCGAGCAGTTGTTTGGCGAGTTCTAATTGTTGCACTTTGAGTTGATTTTCGGTTTCGCGTGCCACTTCTTTCGTAGCATCTCGGCTGTAAATGAGCAAAATGGGGCGAGTGCCTATCACAAAGCGGTTGTTTCGATTTTCATATTGGCGATTTGATTGCGGTCATAGCCAAACATGGTTTCGGTAGCGGGGTTAATTTCTTCTATCCAGCCTTGTTCGCTGAAAATGATAATAGAATTGATAGAGCCATCAAAAATAGCACGGCTTTTCATTTGGCTTTCGTGCATTGCCGCTTGTGTGCGTTGCATTTCCTCTTGTGTGGTGCGCAATTCCTCCATATTTTGGCGCATTTCTTCCTCGCGTGTGCGCAATTCCTCTGCCGCTATTTGCGATTGTTGGTAAAGCACTTGCGTTTCTTGGTTGTTGCGGGCAGTGATGAGCGTGGAGGCTATGTTGTCGGCTATTTTTTCTAAGAAATGCCTTTCGTATCCTTCCAACATTTTCAGCGAAGCAATTTCTAAAATACCTACCATTTTTTCGTTGGCTTTCAGAGGCACTACAAACAAGCACGTAGGCACTACTTTTCCCATACCTGCATCTATGGGCGTGTATTGGGCGGGAATTTCTGTCAAAAAAGTAGGCTGTTGTTCAAGAAAGGTTTGCCCTATGATGCCCTGCCCTATCTCTATGCGTTGGTACAAAAATTTCTTGCGGTTGTAGGCAAAACAGGCTACCATTTCCAAGTATGCGTCCCCTTTGTCCTTCTCCACCAAATACATAGCCCCTTGCGAAGCGTCTAATTTTTGAATAAGGCGCGTCAAAATTTTGTCTGTCAAGATGCTGATGTCTTGGGTGTATTGGCGCAAAACCTCGCTTATTTCGGCAGAAGTATCGCTTATGAATCGTTCTTGATTGTCTTTCTCGTCTGCTTTCTTCAGGTTATCACGCATATTGAGGAGCGATTTTCCGAGTGCGTCTGTTTCGGCATTGTAAGGCGCGTCCAAATTGCCCGCCGCTATCTCATCTGCAAATTGTACGTTTTGGTGATAGTTTTGTAGCTCCATTTCCTTCTCCACTTCGCTCTCTATGGC
>RDXI01000377.1 GCA_004292795.1 Bacteroidota bacterium
GGTATATTTTCGTAATTTAGCGGGCTTGGATGGTGTCCTGCAATTTTTTCTACGCAAATAATTCCTTCCGCTGATGCCACGTGCGCCAAAGCCTGACCTTTGACAATATCGCCTATTGCATATATGCCTGCAATATTTGTTCTGTAAAAATCATCTACCAAAACTTTTCCTTTGTCGGTTTTTACGCCCACTTCTTCCAAACCGATTCCCTCGATATTGGTTGCTACGCCAACGGCAGAAAGCACGATATCACATTCCAAAATTTCTTCTCCTTTGGCAGATTTTACTTTGACTTTGCAACCTTCTCCCGAAGTGTCGACTGATTCTACGCTTGCACCTGTCAAAATGGTCATTCCTGCTTTTTTGAACGAACTTTCGAGGGCTTTAGAAACGTCTTCGTCCTCTACGGGAACAATGTTTGGCATATATTCTACAATCGTAACTTTTGTACCGATTGAGTTATAAAAATAGGCAAATTCTACGCCTATTGCCCCAGAACCCATGATAACCATCGATTTTGGTTGTTGTTCCAAAACCATAGCTTTGCGGTAGCCAATAATTTTGTTGTTGTCAATTTTAACATTTGGCAATTCTCTAGCTCTGCCTCCTGTTGCCAAAATGATGTGATCGGCAGAATAAATTTCTTTTTTCCCGTCAGCGGCAGTAACTTCTACTTGCTTGTTTTTGAGCAATTTTCCAAAACCAAAAATTTTGGTGATCTTGTTTTTATTGAGCAAAAAATCAATCCCTTTGCTCATTCCGCCTGCTACGGTTCTACTGCGTTTGATGATGGCAGAAAAATCGATTTTAGAATCAGAAACTTCCACTCCGTAGTCTTTGGCGTGTTTGACATACTCAAAAACTTGCGCACTTTTCAGCAATGCTTTGGTGGGAATACAGCCCCAATTTAGGCAAATTCCGCCTAATTCGGCTTTTTCTATAATTGCAGTTTTCAAACCTAATTGAGAAGCTCGAATGGCAGCCACATAACCGCCAGGTCCGCTACCTACCACAATAAGATCAAA
>RDXI01000026.1 GCA_004292795.1 Bacteroidota bacterium
ACATGGCGCGGTGGCTTTGTTGGGTAGCCTTGAAGCTGTTTCGGATAAAATGTTTTTGACGGGTACGATTTTCTTGGTGCAAGAAGTGTGGTTGTTTGGCTTGGCTACAGTGGTGGGCGTGCTTGCCTCCCTCCTTCCTGCTTGGCGCGTGTACAAAATGGATATAGCGCGTACTTTGAGTGAATAATATTTGTAAAAAAACATACAAAATACAGCTTGATAGGATAGGGTTTGAAACCCTATCCTATTGATTAACAAGGTTTTGCTTATTTGAAATTATCTTTTTGCGATATGCTTACTACCCAATACGAATCCGTTATTTTGATTGCAGACGACCAGCCCGAAAATTTGCAAGTGATTAGCAATATTTTGAAAACGGTGTCTTCGCAATACAATTTTATCCATGTACCGAATGGAAAAATTTTGGTAGAAGTTGCCCAAAATCGTATTCCTGACCTTATCATTACAGATTGGGATATGCCCGAAATGGGCGGTGTAGAAGCTATCAAAATCTTGAAAGCCAACCCTGCCACAAGCCAAATACCCATTATCGTATGCACAGGCGTAATGAGTGGCTCGCAAGACCTAAAAACGGCTATGGAAGCAGGCGCGGTAGATTTTATACGCAAACCCATTGATAAACTTGAGCTTACGGCTCGTGTGCAGTCCATGCTCAAACTTTCTATGGCATATCGAAAATTGGAAGAGTCGCACCAAACCATAGCACGACAGCATCACAACATTGTTTCTTCGGTAAGGTACGCCCACAAAATACAAACGGCACTCTTGCCTACTGCCAGCACACTGAAACGCGCCTTGCCTGAGTTTTTTATCTTATACAAGCCCCGCGACATTGTTTCAGGCGATTTTTATTGGTTTACGGAAACCTCGCCTACCCCCATCTACACGCGCAAAATAGACGAAAAAGGGCAAGAAACTTCCGTGTTGAACGGATTTACAGAAAGCAGACGCATTTTTGCGGTCATTGACTGCACGGGGCATGGCGTGCCGGGTGCTTTTATGACTATGATAGCCAACACTTTGCTCAATCAAATCGTGAATGAAAAAGACATACACGAACCTGTAGCAATTCTGTATGAATTAGACAAAAGACTCTCGGAAACTCTGCGTACTGAAGACACCGAAGAAGGCAAGAAAATTTCTGATGGCATGGATTTGTCCATTATGTCCGTAGGCGAGGACGAAATCCTATGGGCAGGCGCAAAACATCACCTTTGGCGCGTGCAGGCAGGCGAGCTACACGAAATACGTGGTTCTAAATTTCCGATAGGTGGCACGCTCTACAAAACCAAAACTTTCGAGCAACATCAACTTGCCTACCAAAAAGGCGACATTTTTTATATGCACACAGACGGCTACATAGACCAAATGAACGCCGAAAGACAACGCTTCATGAGCAAACGCCTCAAAGAATTTTTGCAACAAATCCACACGCAAGACATGGAAACGCAAAAAACGCTCTTAGAGCAAAACCTACAGGCATGGCAAGGCAACGAAAACCAAATAGACGATATTTTGGTGGCAGGTGTACGGTTGTAGGCAAGGTTTGTGTTGTTTTTTTTGGAAATATCAAAAAAAAGACAGATATTTAGGGACTTAGAAATAATCCTTTTATGTCAGAAAATCCTTTGTTCCAACCCTTCGAAACGCCCTTCGATACGTTTCCATTCCAAAAAGTGCAAGATGCGCATTTCTTGCCTGCTATTCAACAAGCCATCGCGGAAGCCAAAACCGAGATTGCACAGCTCAAACAAAATCCTGCCTCGCCTACCTTTGCCAACACGATAGAAGTATTGGAGCGGTCAGGCAAGCGTTTGGATATGATTTCTACCGCTTTTTTCAACCTCAATCATGCAGATACCAACGACACGCGCCAACAAATAGCGCAAGAGATTTCGCCCTTGCTTACCGAACATGGCAATGATATTTTGCTTGATGCCGAATTGTTTGCACGCATCAAGCACGTCTTCGAAGCAGAAAAAGAAACCCCTACCCTTGCCTCGCCTGAACAAAAACGTTTGCTCGAAAAGACCTACAAGGCGTTTGTGCGCAATGGCGCAAACCTTTCTCCCGAACAAAAAGACGCATTGCGCGAAATAGACAAGGAACTCGCGCAGGCAAGTTTGAAATTTGGGGAGAATGTATTGGCAGATACCAAAAACTATACGCTTGTGCTGGAGCAGGAAAGCGACCTTGCGGGCTTGCCTGCTGATGTGCGTGAAACTGCCGCCCACACCGCCAAAAATATGGGGCAGGAAGGCAAGTGGATTTTTACGCTTGCCTACCCAAGCTATCAGCCCTTTATGACCTACAGCACAAGGCGCGACCTTCGCCACCAAATATTTGTGGCATTTGGCTCGAAGGGCTTCAGGGGCAATGAGTTCGACAACCGCGAGCTTATCCAAAAAATAGCCTCCCTGCGCTACCAAAGAGCAAAATTGTTGGGTTATGCTTCTCATGCGGACTTTGTGCTGGAGGAAAGAATGGCAAACTCGCCTACCATTGTGCGCAATTTCTTAGATGAAATGCTACAACACGCACAACAGGCTTCCCTGCGTGATGTGCAGGAATTGGCAGACTATGCCCGCCAAACTGACGGCATCGAGCAGTTGGAGCGTTGGGATATTTTGCACTACAGCGAAAGACTGAAAAAAGAACGTTTTGATATTGACGATGAATTGTTGCGCCCCTATTTCAAGTTGGAAAACGTTACGCAAGGCGTTTTTGATATTGCTACGCGCCTTTTTGATTTGCAATTTGTGGAGCGAAACGACATTCCGAAATACAATGAAGAAGTGGTGACGTATGAGGTATTAGACAAAGCAGGCAAGCATTTGTCGGTTTTGTACCTTGACTTTTTCCCACGACCAGGGCATAAAAAAGATGGTGCGTGGATGACGCATTTTCGTGGACAATACCACAACGAAGCAGGCGAGAATGTGCGCCCTCACGTTTCGTTGGTCTGCAATTTTACGAAACCCACCGAAACCAAACCTTCCCTACTGACGCATGACGAAGTGCTGACGCTCTTGCACGAGTTTGGACATGGACTGCACCTCATTTTGAGCCAATGCCAATATGATAGCCTCGCAGGGACAAATGTGTCGTGGGATTTTGTGGAATTGCCCTCGCAACTGATGGAAAATTGGGGCTACGCGCAAGAGTCGCTCAACACCTTTGCGCGTCATTATGAAACAGGCGAGCCTATCCCTGCAGAAATTTTGGCGAAAATTCGTGAGTCGCGCATTTTCCAAGAAGGTTATTTCACGCTTCGCCAATTAAGTTTTGGCTTGCTCGACATGGCGTGGCACGCGCAAAACCCCGAAAATATCACAGATGTAGTAGCCTTTGAGCGCAACGCCATTGCACCCACACAAGTAGGCTTGCCTGTAGTGGAAGGGACGCTCACAAGCACTGCCTTTTCGCATATTTTCCAAGGCGGTTACTCGGCGGGTTACTATAGCTACAAATGGGCGGAAGTTTTGGAGGCAGACGCTTTCGAGGTTTTCGAACAGAAGGGCGTTTTCGACAAAGCCACTGCCGAAAGTTTGTGCCAACACATTTTGAGCAAAGGCGGAAGCGAGCCTCCTATGGAGCTATACGAAAGGTTCAGAGGGCAAAAACCCTCGCCTAAAGCCCTGCTGAAAAAAGCGGGTTTGGTATCATAACACAAGTTCCCCAAGCCTACTCGATAGGCTTGGGGATTTTTTATACCCTTCGAAGGGTGTTTTTAAAAATTCTAAAAATAGTAAGATATTGATTTTCAAATGTTTTGAGTTTTATTTGTGGTGTGAGGACACTAAGCACGATAAAAACTATGTAGCGTAGGCTTTAGCCTGCGGTTATACGATATGAGGCTGTCCGAAAAAGGCAGTCTTTTTACAAGCGTGGTTTGTATCCCTACAAACGAAACACGCACAGGGTAGGCAAGACAAGTCGCGGTAGTTCGCCTTTGGCGTAGCGGTCATAGACCGCAATGCCAAAGCATTGAAGTTGTAAACTTCAATGAACGGGCATTAGTAGGCAAGATTGTATGCTTTTTCAATGAAAAACAAAGCATATCATGCTTCTACAGCGTGTTGTTGGGCTTGTTTTTCTGCCAAATGCTTTTCTACCTTCGCCTTGATTTCGTTCACTTTGGTTTCCAAAAAGGCGAGTTCAGCATCACGTTCCTCAAGCGTTTGGTTTTGAATACGTGCCAGAAATTTAGCTCTAAACGCTTCTTCGGCTTCGGGTGTAGTAGCCAAACTTAATTCTTTTTTAAGTTGATTGAAAAAAGCTTCGTTCATAACAAATCAATTTAAGAGGTCTTTATTTCAAATTTTACGCAAATATAAACCTTGCCTACCACAGACCAAAAGTGCGTTTGGCATTTTTGCAATTTTATAGCTATCTTTGTGTTGTAAAAGATGTTATGCCTCAACAATACCATAAAAATCTGTGTTTACCCTTATCTGCAAAACAGCAACTGCAAAAGGAAAAATTGAAAGCAGGTATCAAAGAAGCCTTTGCAGAAGTGCGTGCTATGCAAGCAGGTAAGCTCAAAGAAACTACTATGGAGGAGTTTTTGGAGAGTTTATAACTTGCCTGCTGTTTTTCGCCCAAGTAGGCAAGAAAAAAACAAGTTATTTGTAGGGGCAAACCCTTGTGGTTGCCCTTTTGAATAACGCAAATGTTCTTTTTACCTAAAATGTGTGTACGAACAAGGGCAACCACAAGGGTTTGCCCCTACCAAAACACCCAAAAAACAGCAGAAACGTTGCAGGGCAACGTTTCTACGCGGTTGAAAGGGCTTGCCTGCTGCTTGTCCACACACAGGGTAGGCAAGACAAGTCGCGGTAGTTCGCCTTTGGCGTAGCGGTCATAGACCGCAATACCCAAGCATTGAAATTACAAACTTCAATGAACAAGGTTACTCTATATTAGGGTCGTAGTATTGCAAAATACGAATAAAACTGTCTATGTTATCGGATAGATGTTTCTTAGCATTTTTTAGAGAACTTTCTTTTATATGCGTTGATTCAGAACGTTTAACACTGCATAAGATATTTATCTCTTTATCAATAGTATAATTGATGCTACTTATCGCATCTTGTTTTTTTGGTTGAGTTACTATATCTGTTATATTTTTAGTTATAGGGACATCTTCTATGATTTTTCTTATATGTTCGGCTAATCTTCTTATTTCATATTTATCGTCAAAAGTAAGGTATTTAAGCTTGTCTTTGCATTTTGATAAATCCCTAAATTTTCCATATATCATATTTATTTCCTCTATCTTGCCCAGAACAGACCTTGGTACCTGAGAGTCCCAATCGATGAAACCATCACCTGTTTCATCTACTTGAATAATGATATCTTCACCCTGAAATGTAATTTTTTCAATTTTTTGGAGGTCATATTGGTACATCTTCTTTTTAGAAGCATCAGATACACCAACTTTTTTTATCTTAATTTTTCCCATATTTTAAATTTGTTATTTTTTTATAAGTATTTTAGTAGTTCGTGTTTCCACGAACCACAACAGAAAAGAAACAAGGCAATCCATTTCAAACGCTTGCCTTCTGCATCTCAAAAGCCACTTTATTAACCCTTTCTTCAGTTTGGGCTATGCGTTTAGAGATGTAGTAGTTAAATTCCGCATTGGCGCGTCTTTTTTCACTCTCGTTCAGAGAGGCGATATACGCATTGAGGGCTTGCATAATAGGCTCTATTTCAGCCTCGCCTTCCGCATTGTCTAATTGGCGAAAGTATTTTTTCAGGGTTTCGAGTACGTTTTGCATACGATTCATTCGTTTTTTAAGTCTAATTTTAGTTCTTCTATGTGGTGCATCACGTGCCAAATTTTGTCAAGCAATGCGTCTATGTCCTCTTGCGAAGCGGTGCTTTCCTTCAAACGAAGTATAATTTTAAGGTTTTTGAGGTCAGTTTCTGCCAATAAAAGCAAGAGTTCCTTTTCTCTTTTAGTCATAACTATTTTGGAAGCATTTTAGTATGAAAATTGGTTAATTTTTAGTTTCGTGGTTCGTGTCCCCACGAACCACAAAAAGTTATCATATATTACGCACTGCACGCCAAGCAATCGGGGTCATCAATCGAGCAAGTCTTGCCTTCGGCTATGTCGAGGGCGGAAATCTCGCCTACGTGAGCCATCATTTCTTGCGCTACGTGGGCTTGGCTGTTGATTTGGCGTTGTTTGGCTTCATTGGCGTTGTTTTGCAAAACCGTTTCCATGTCTATCGTGAACTTCGTAGCAGACGAAGCGGCACGGGTACGCAAGTAGTACAAGCCCGTTTTCAGTCCTTTGCGCCATGCGTAGAAGTGCATGGAGGTAAGTTTGGCGTAGTTCGCATCTTCCATGTGGATATTCATGCTTTGGCTTTGGCAAATGAACGCCCCACGGTCAGCCGCCATGTCTATGATAGCGCGTTGTTTGATTTCCCACACCGTTTTGTAAATGTCTTTGATGTGTTGGGGAATTTCGGGGATATTTTGTATAGAGCCATCAGCTTGTATGAGGCGTTGCTTCATATTTTCGTTCCAAATACCCAACTCCACGAGGTCGTGCATGAGGTGTTTGTTCACGACTACGAACTCACCTGAAAGTACGCGCCTTGTGTAAATATTGGAAGTAAAAGGCTCAAAACATTCGTTGTTGCCCAAAATTTGCGAAGTAGAAGCCGTAGGCATAGGCGCGAGCAGGAGAGAATTTCGCACCCCATGCTGTAGCACCTGATAGCGCAATGCCTCCCAATCCCAACGACCAGAGTCAGGCTGTACGCCCCAAAGGTCAAATTGGAACTTGCCTTGCGAGATAGGCGAGCCTGCAAACGTTTCGTAAGCCCCATCACGTTTTGCCAACTCCATCGAGGCAGTCATAGCCCCGAAGTATATCGTTTCGAAAATATCCTTATTCAACTGTCTTGCCTCCTCCGAGTCGAAGGGGTAGCGCAACATAGCCAACGTATCCGCCAAACCTTGCACGCCTATGCCTATAGGTCTGTGGCGTTTGTTGGAGCGTTCCGCTTCAGGAATAGGGTAATAATTGAGGTCTATAATCTTGTTTAGGTTCTTGGTAGCTACTTGCGTAACTTCATACAATTTTTCATGGTCAAACTTTCCATCTATAATAAATCTTGGCAAGGCAATGCTCGCTAAATTACATACCGCCACCTCGTCTGCACTTGTATATTCCAAAATTTCTGTACAAAGGTTAGAACTTTTGATAGTGCCGAGGTTTTGTTGGTTCGATTTGGCATTGCACGCATCTTTGTAAAGCATATACGGCGTGCCTGTTTCTATCTGTGATTCTATGATTTTGAACCAAAGTTCTTGCGCCTTGATGGTTTTGCGCTGTCTGCCCTCTTGTTCGTATCTCGTATAAAGTGCTTCGAATTGCTCTCCCCACACATCAGCCAAACCCGGACATTCGTTGGGGCAGAAAAGCGACCAATCGCCATCTTCTTCTACGCGCTTCATGAACAAGTCCGAAATCCACATAGCATAAAACAAGTCCCTTGCTCTCAATTCCTCTTTGCCGTGGTTTTTCTTCAAATCCAAAAACTCGAAAATATCCGCATGCCAAGGCTCAAGATAAATCGCAAATGCACCGGGGCGTTTGTTGCCACCTTGGTCGACATAGCGGGCAGTGTCATTGAATACTCTAAGCATCGGGATAATGCCGTTTGAGTGTCCATTCGTGCCTTTGATGTACGAACCTGTAGCGCGTATGTTGTGGATAGATAGCCCTATTCCGCCTGCCGATTGCGAAATAAGAGCGCACTGTTTCAAGGTCTCATAAATTCCATCTATACTGTCCCCTTGCATGGTCAAAAGAAAGCAAGACGACATTTGCGGTTTCAGCGTACCCGCGTTAAAGAGCGTGGGCGTAGCGTGGGTAAACCATTTTTCGGACATCAAATTGTAGGTTTCGATGGCAGAGTCGATATCTTCGCCATGAATACCCAACGCCACACGCATCAACATTTGTTGAGGGCGTTCTGCCACTTTGCCGTTTATTTTCAGTAGGTAAGACCTTTCGAGGGTTTTGAAGCCGAAAAAGTCATAATTAAAATCGCGTCCATATACTATAGCTGAATTGAGCGTATTGGCGTGCTTCTTCACTACTTCGTACACCTCATCAGACACCATGCCCGCTCTTTCCCCTGTTTTGGGATCCACATATTCGTACAAGTTTTTCATCACCTTCGCAAAGTTCTTTTCAGTGTTCTTTTGAAGGTTCGAAATGGCTATGCGAGCCGCGAGAGCCGCATAATCGGGGTGAATGGTTGTCATCGTGGCGCAAATCTCAGCCGCAAGCGTGTCGAGCTGTGCAGTCGTAACGCCATCATACAAGCCATTGATAACTTTCATCGCCACTTGGACAGGGTCCACATATTGGCGGTTCAGACTGTAGCATAGCTTTTCTATGCGGTCTGTGATTTTGTCAAACTTTACGGGTTCTTTGCGCCCGTCGCGCTTGATTACGTGCATCATATTTTTGAGGGGGTGGGCAGGATTACAGGAGGGCGGGATTACAGGTTACTTGCCTGCTTACCCGTTGCCCGAAACCCTTTCCCAAAAGATTAGCAATAATGGGCTGATAAATGAAGAAGTGTCTTTGTCAAAAGGAGGCAAGATAGCCAAACGGAAACTTGTAAATCTATAAACCTGCTAACACGTCAATACGTTCACTTGCAAACTCGCCTACCCGAAACCCGTTTATCCGAACCCCACAAACTCGCCTACCCGAAACCCGCAAAACCTGCTAACCCGTTACCCAATTTACCTGCCTTTCCTCCCTTTTACCTTACAAATTTAACGCAAATTTTTGGTAAAAAAAATGTATTTTTTCACGAAAAAACCTAAAATGCTGTTTTTTAATCATTTATAACGCCAAAAAAAATTAAAAAAAAATACGTTTGCGCAAAACAATAACATTTGATAAATGGCGTTATCGTTGCTATTTGCCTTGCCTATTTAGTCCAAAAAATTCTAAAAAAGGTGCAATTTCTACAGCCCTTCATTGTACTTGTCTATGATGCGCATAAGCCTTGTTTGATAGGCTTTATCGCCACTGCTTGCCAACAATCCGCCAATAACAAGCATACTAACGCCCACAAAAATACCCAATAGCCAAAGTACAATGCTCCACCCTACAGAAACACCCGAAAACACACCTGCGAGTGCTAATACAAGAAAAGTAACAGGCATCAACATAATTGCCCAACCCAACAACTTGCCTGCCTTGTACGATAGGCGAGCTTTCCTGATTTCCTTCCGCACAGCGCGAATACGTATGTCTTTTATCAAATTGCGGGCTGTAATATCTCTGTCGAGGGTATCGCCTTCGAAATAGTAATAAGTGCGTTGTCCGTATTGGCGTATCCTGTTGCCCTCTGTAGTCGTTTCATAATAACTATATGCTACAGAAACGTATTCTATCCGTTTGCGCTTCGTGGTGTCGTGTGCGAGGGTAGGCGAGCTTGCCTGCACGACCATAGTAGGCAAGCAGGCAAGGCAGGCAAGCCAAAAAAAACGTATCAACATAAAAGGCAGAAGTTTTGATTAGAACACAAATGTAGCGCAATTTTTGTGCGAAAGGGGAATATTATTTTCTCCCAAATTTTTCTCCGTTTTTCAACCTAATTTTTCTAAAAAAAGTTATAGTTTTTAAAAAGTCGATAGCTTTTTCTTACAAAAAAGCTATCTTTGACAAAAAATAGCTTTTTCTAGAAAAAGCTATCTTTGGCAAAAATAACCCTGCGCTCACACAATGGTACTCAACTACATTTGGATAATGTTTTTCTTGACCGCCTTTGTTATCGGTTCGGTTCGCTTGTTCTTTTTTGGCGACCAAGATATTTTCAAAGCGTTGGTAGATGCTTCGTTTACCTCGTCCAAAACAGCCTTCGAGCTTGCCTTAGGACTGACGGGTGCTATGGCTATGTGGTTGGGCTTTATGAAAATAGGCGAGAAGGCGGGCATCGTCAAGATTTTTACGTATCTTTTTGGACCTTTTTTTCAGCGTCTTTTCCCCGAAATTCCCAAAAATCACCCTGCTATTGCGCCTATTTTTATGAAATTGTCTGCTAATTTATTAGGTTTAGACAATGCAGGCACACCGCTTGGCATCAAGGCAATGAAGGAAATGCAAACCCTCAACGAAACGCCTGACACTGCCTCAAATGCGCAAATTATGTTTGCAGTTTTGAATACAACAGGTATGACGCTCATTCCCATTACCATTTTAGCGTACAGGGTGCAGTATCAAGCCCACAATCCCGCAGATGTATTCATTCCTATTTTACTTTCCACTTCTATTGCTTTTTTCTCCGCGCTTGTGATGACCGCCCTCGTACAGCGCATCAATTTGCTTGACAAAGTGTTGTTGGGCTATTTGGGTGCGTTATTATTGGGTATCAGTTGCACGATTTATTATTTTTCAAGCCTTCCCATTCAGCAGGTAAGCAAGGTGTCGGGTATGGTCAGCAATTTTCTGCTGTTTTCGGTCATTGTTTCTTTCATCATGCTCGCGCTTGTGCGCAAGGTGAATGTCTATGAGTCTTTCATAGAAGGCGCGAAAGAAGGTTTCGAAACGGCTGTGCGGATAATTCCTTTTTTGGTTGCTTTTTTGGTGGGTATTGCCGTTTTCAGGGCGGCGGGTGCATTAGACTTTCTGAAAAATGGTGTGGAAAGTATCACCGATTATTTTGGCGTTACGGGTGAGTACATTCACGCCTTGCCTGTAGCTTTCCTGAAGCCTTTGAGCGGTAGCGGGGCGGGCGCGGCAATGAATGATGTGATGAAGGTGTTTGGTCCCGACTCGCTTGCGGGGCAACTCGCCTGCGTATTTCAAGGCACTACCGACACCACGCTTTATATTTTGGCGGTGTATTTTGGGGCGGTAAACATCAAAAACACACGCTACACGGTTACGATAAGTTTGATAGCAAGCCTTATCGGAATGTCATCTGCTTTGTTTGTTACGTATGTTTTTTATTTTAGGGATTGAGTAAACTTGCCTACCAACTGTTTTTATTCATTTGCGTTGTTCTCATGGCGCAGTCGTTCTATCTGCTCCATAGTCAAGTTAGTTCCTTTGGCTATCGTGTCATTGTCTAAGCCAAGTGCTATAAAATTTCGGGCGATTTCTTCTCTTTCTTCTTCTCTTTCAAGCATAATCACTTTGCGCTTCGAAGCCTCTATCTTGGCTTTTTCCCATTCTTCAGGTGTGATATTTTCGTAGCTTACAATTTCGGAGCATCGTTTTATGCCTTCATTTTTTATGTTAATTTGTGGGTTTTCAGGATTGTGTATGCTTTCATAAATCAGGTCTAACCAATCTCTATAATTGGGTGGCGTGTCTTGTCCTTTGTAGTTGGGATTTAGGTAAATCAACTCGTGGTTAAACAGTTTCCTTTCTATGCCTTTTAGGTTTTTGGGGTTTAAGGTTGAGATTAGCACCTCATCTTTGTAAATTTCGTTGGTTTTAGTATGTAGCTTGTAGGGGGCTGTCATAACCACAATGGTATAAACCGTTTTCTCCACAGAGTAGTCTTCTGAACTGCGTTGTTGTTCGGTAATGGCTTGCAAATGATAGTGCAAAAATCTATCAAAATTATGGTCATATTCTACCTTTTGAATTTCTATCACAATTCTACGCTTCACATCTTCGGCAAAAATATCATACTTAAAGGCAATGTTGCCCAATTTGGGCTGAAAAGCCTTTTCTGTCTCTATTTTGGCAGGTTCTACTTCAATGCCTACAATATCTTTTACGAAAGCCTTAAAAACTATTTCGTCTGTAAAGGCTTTTTTGAAAAAAACTTCATTGTCTAAACGCGCAAGTATCATACGAATTAGGGGGTTACTTTTGCAAAGTTATGAAAAAAAACAACATAGCTGGATTTTCAAAGTGAAATCTGATAGTTATGTATGCAAAAAAAGCCCTACTTTTGTTTTTATTACTACATTTTTACAGCTTTTGATATGGAATTAGACCAATATATAGCCCAGCACACCTCGCCTGAAGGCGAGCTTTTGGAAGCCCTACAGCGCGAAACGTATTTGAAGGTGTTGCAACCGCACATGATTTCAGGCAAGGCGCAGGGAAGGCTGTTGGCTATGATTTCTAAGCTCGTGCAACCGCAATATATCTTGGAAATAGGCACTTTTACAGCATACGCTACGCTTTGTTTGGCAGAAGGATTGCGTCCTGAAGGAAAATTGCATACTATAGAAGTGAATGATGAGCTTCAAGAAATGATTACGCGCTACATCAAGCAAGCACAACGCGAGGCACAAATCACGCTACACATAGGGCAGGCGTTGGAGGTTATCCCTACGCTTGCTTGTACGTTTGACCTTGCCTTCATAGACGCAGATAAGCTCGCCTACCCGCAATATTATGAACTCGTATTGGCAAAAACAAGGCAGGGAGGCTCTATTTTGATTGATAATGTGCTTTGGAAAGGAAAAGTTTTGGACTTGCAAGCGAACAAAGACAAAAAAACGCAAGCCTTACACGCTTTCAATGAAATGGTTACGAAAGACTCGCGGGTGGAGAATGTATTGCTCCCTTTGCGTGATGGTTTGATGTGGGTAATGAAAAAATAAGTAGCGACTTATGCATCTACGAACAGAACATATTACGCAAATCTACCCGCACCCTACCTCGCCTGTGGTGGCATTGCAGGAATTGAGTTTGCAGATACCACAAGGGCAATTTGTGGCAATCGTAGGCGCGTCTGGCAGTGGCAAAAGTACGTTGTTGAAGATTTTAGGCGGGTTGCTCTTGCCTACAGCAGGCAAGGTTTGGGTAGGCAAGCAAGAAATAACGGGTTTGTCTGATACCGCGCTTACGCTCTTTCGGCGCATGTCTATTGGTTTTGTGTTTCAAGACTTCAATCTCTTGCCTGTGCTAACGGCAGTGGAAAATATTGTATTTGGGCTTCGCCTCCAAAAAGTGCCTCACAAAGAAGCACAAGCGCGGGCTTTGCATTGGTTAGACAAGGTAGGACTTGCAGATAAGGCTCATGCACGCCCCGCACACCTTTCAGGCGGGCAACAACAACGGGTGGCTATTGCGCGGGCTTTGGCTATGCAACCGCAAGTGTTGATAGCAGACGAACCTACGTCGAGCCTTGACTCGGAAAATGCGTTGCAAATAGCAGAATTGTTGAAAAATTTGCAGGTATTGACGCAAACTACACTCGTCTTGGCTACGCATGATGCTCGCCTACTGCCTTTTGCAGACCGCCTGATAGAAATGAAAGATGGCAAGATGTTGTAAAAGAATAAGCCGTTTTCTAGCTTGTAGAAAACGGCTTATTCGTATATAGAGATTATGCGTTTATACAGCAATATGAGGCGCGATAATCAAAGAAACAATAGACATCAATTTGATAAGAATGTTCATCGAAGGTCCTGATGTATCTTTGAAAGGGTCGCCTACTGTGTCGCCTGTTACGGCTGACTTGTGGGCGTTTGAGCCTTTGTATTCCATTTTGCCATCAATCATTACGCCTTTTTCGAATGATTTTTTAGCGTTGTCCCAAGCTCCACCCGCGTTTGATTGGAAAAGAGCCATCAACACGCCAGAAACAGTAACACCTGCCAATACACCGCCTAAGATTTCAGCCGAAGAGCTATCAGCAAACATACCTTTCAAACCAAAACCTACCAAGAAAGGCACTACAATCGCAATCAAACCGGGCGCAATCATTTCACGGATAGAAGCGTTGGTCGAGATAGCCACGCATTTTTCGTATTCAGGAGTAGCTGTGCCTTCCATAATGCCTTTGATTTCGCGGAACTGACGGCGCACTTCATGCACCATCGCCATTGCCGCCTTGCCTACTGCATTGATAGCCAAAGAGGAGAATATGAACGGAATCATACCACCCAAGAACAAACCACTCAAAACGGGTGCTTTGTAAATATCGATAGATTTGATGCCTGCAATACCTGCAAACGCGGCGAAAAGTGCCAATGAAGTCAATGCAGCAGAAGCGATAGCAAAACCTTTACCAATAGCGGCTGTAGTGTTACCTACTGCGTCAAGGTTATCAGTGCGCTTGCGTACTTCTTCAGGCAAGTGACTCATTTCGGCAATACCACCTGCGTTATCGGCAATGGGACCGAAAGCATCAATCGCCAACTGCATAGCCGTTGTAGCCATCATACCTGCGGCAGCGATAGAAACGCCATACAAACCAGCCATTGAGTACGAGCTAACAATACCTACGCAAAGCACCAAAATAGGCAATACTGTAGATTCCATACCCATTGCTAAACCTGCAATCACGTTGGTAGCATGTCCTGTGCCAGAGCGTTGCACGATAGTATTCACGGGGCGATAACCCATTGAGCAATAATATTCGGTAATGATAGACATAGCCGTACCCACCAACAAACCAATGATAACCGAAGCAATCACACCGTTAGGCGTAAAGGTAAACCCGCGCAAGTCTAAGTTGGCAGGCAAGAGCCATTTGATTAGGAAAATAGATACTATAGCTGTACCAATGATAGAAACCCAGTTGCCAATGTTCAACGCCATTTGCACACTTGACTTGTCGTCTTTGATTCTTACGAAAAGCGTGCCTACCATAGAGAAAATGATACCCACACCCGCGATAAGCATAGGAAGCAAAATAGGCGCGATTCCACCTACTGCATCATCAGATTTGATTTCTTGCCCAAGCACCATAGTAGCCAATACTGTAGCCACATACGAGCCAAAAAGGTCAGCACCCATACCTGCCACATCACCCACGTTGTCACCTACGTTGTCGGCAATGGTTGCAGGGTTGCGAGGGTCATCTTCAGGGATACCCGCTTCTACCTTGCCTACAAGGTCAGCACCAACGTCTGCCGCTTTGGTATAAATACCACCGCCCACACGTGCAAAAAGTGCGATAGACTCAGCACCCAAAGAAAAGCCCGCTAAGATTTCGAGAGCTGTTTTCATTTCGTGACCATTGGCAGGCGCGCCTTTCACGAAAAATATATACAACAAAATGAAGATAGAACCAAGTCCAAGCACCGCCAAACCTGCTACGCCCATACCCATGACAGCACCGCCTGTAAACGATACTTGCAAGGCTTTGGAAAGGCTTGTACGCGCCGCTTGTGCTGTGCGTACATTGGCTTTCGTGGCTATGCGCATACCGATATAGCCCGCGAGTGCAGAAAATACTGCTCCAAAAAGGAAGGAAACAGCGATAATGGGGCTTGAGTGTTTTACCAATGTGCCTGACCACGCCAATAGGCAAGCCATTACAACGGCAAAAACAGCTAAAACTTGCCATTCGGCTCGTAGGAAAGCCATCGAACCGCGTGCAATATAGCCCGCGATTTCTTTCATGCGGTCATCTCCCGCATCTTGCTTTGATACCCAGCCCGATTGGACGAAGGTATAAATCAAAGCGATAATCCCGAATACGGGAACAGTGTAAAGCAAATATTCCATACTAACTCTGGAATGTGTTATTGGATAGTTGAAAATTGAGAAATAGTCTTTGGCACAAAAAAAACACTTATTGCCCAAATTTGCGAGGAATAAGCATTTTTTAAGGTTGCAAAAATACGGTTATTTTTGTAAAAAAGCCAAAATCGTTATTTTTTTTTGGCTTGCCTGCAAACAAAACACTTGTAAAAAAATACAAAGCATTGAAAATCAAGCATTTACAATTTGACAACAGCCAAACAAGGCATCAAAGCGCGAGTTTTTGTTTGGGAATTTTCTTGTTGCGTATGTCTGTTTCGGCTATGACAGCGTAATTTTCGGACTTAGGCATGGCGTGCAAAAGCCCTAATAGCTCGCCTGCAGGCACAAACAATTTGCGCGTACTAAGATTGAACCAGCCAAAAGTCAATTCGCTGTAGGCAACCATAACGCCCTCCGCATTGAAAAAACAATGGCTAAAACGCCAAATCTTGTTATCAGCCGTATTGCCCAAAAGCTCTACGTTCACGTGGATAGTTTCGCCATGATGCAATTCGCGCAAGTAATAAAACTCTTCTGAAAAGACAACGGGGCCGAAGTTTTGGGTAGCCATTACATCTTGCGTCAAGCCTAAAGAAGCCAAGTACGAAACCCGCGTATCGTTGGTAAAATGCGAGTAACTCGTGTTGGCTACGTGCCTATTAGCGTCAAGGTCAGACCAACGCACTTGAAAGGTTTTGAGATTTTTATTCATGTTGAGTAGATTTTTCTTGCTCTTTAACTATAGCTATGCCTGCTGAAGTTCCCAAACGGTCTGCGCCTGCTTCTATCATAGCCAACGCTTGTTCGAGGTTGCGTATTCCTCCCGAAGCCTTGATGCCTACCGTGTCAGGCACAGAAGCACGCATAAGACGCACTTGCTCCACTTTCGCGCCTGCGGGAGCAAAGCCTGTAGATGTTTTGATGTAGTCCGCCCCTGCGTCAGCACAGACCTTTGAAGCGCGTACTATTTCCTCATCAGTCAAATAAGCCGTTTCGAGAATAACTTTCAAGATTTTCTCTTGTTCGTGAATGAGTTGCGCACAGCGCAATATTTCGGGCTTTATCCACTCGAAAGCATTGTGTTTGATAGCCGAGATGTTGATAACAAGGTCGAGTTCGTCTGCGCCATCTGCTAATGCCAATTTTATCTCGTGCAGTTTGGTTTCGGTGCGTTGGTAGCCAAGCGGAAAGCCTATGACTGTAACGACTGCGGTAGGCGAGCTTTGCACATCACGTTTGGCTTTGCGCACCCAAAACGGAGGCACACAAACGCCTACAAATTGGTAGGCAAGGGCTTCATCGATTAACCTTTCTATGTCCTCGCCTGTCAAGGTAGGCGAGAGATTGGTATGTTCTATGTAGGAGGCGAGGTTGGGCATGGGTTGGGGGGTAGAGGTAGAAGGGTGGAAGGGTTGAGGGGTGGAAGGGTTGAGAGGTAGAAGGGTGGAAAGGTAGAAGGGTTAGCAGGTTTAGACAACCAACATCTAACATCTAACAACCAACAACTAACATCTAAAAACTAGCATCTAACATCTCATTTCCAAAGAAAACGTAGGCAAAAGTATTTGATTTTGTGGGAAATTTCAAATATTTTTGCAACTTATCCTTTTACTATTATGCAAGCTACTATAGACGCACTCCTCGACTCGATTGCCGAAAAGGATTGGGGCATTGTGGAAACTTGCCTACCCCACGAAGCCGTACAAGGACTGAAGCAAGACCTTTTGCACAAACAAGCACAAGGACTGTTCAAACAAGCAGGAGTAGGCAAGGCAGGCGAGGCGCAAGTCCTCACGCAAATACGTGGCGATGAAACGCTTTGGTGGGACGAAAAAGTCCTTACCTCCTCCGAACAACTGTATCACGACTATATCAATACGCTTCAAACGGCTTTGAATCAAGCCTTTTTCTTGGGACTTCGTGAGTTCGAATGTCATTATGCTTGCTACCCCGCAGGGGCTTTTTATCAAAAACATTTGGACAGCTTCCGCAAAAGCAATAGCCGTTTGATTTCGTGCATCTTGTACCTGAACGAAGATTGGCAAGCCGAGCATGGCGGGCAGTTGCGCATCTACAAGCCTGATAATGAAGCCTTTGAAGATGTTTTGCCCACAGCAGGCAAGCTCGTTTGTATGCGAAGCGATACCGTTTGGCACGAAGTCTTGCCTGCCACACGCACCCGCTACAGCGTTACGGGCTGGTTGCGTAGGCAAGAAATATAGTGTTTAAACTCATTCTAAATATACGTTTCACGCCCCTTTTGCGTTTACATTTTGCTTGTATTCCGTATTTATATACAAAGCAAAAGCAAACCTTTTACGCAAATTTGCGTCTAAAAGAATAAAAACAAGTTCATAACTAAATATCCAAAAACAATGTTATCTACCTTTATTGTATCCCTTTTAATAGGATTGACAATCCCTTCTGCTCCCCAAGTAGAAGCGGAAGAATTGTATCACGTGCTTTTTGTGCAAGGGCAAATCTTGAACAAAACGAGTGGGGCAATGTTACAGCGTGGCGATAAGCTAAAAGCTACTGATAAAGTGATTTTCAAAAGCAAAGACGCGAAGGCAGTAGTGATGAGCAACGTAAGAGGTCGCTTTGTGATGAGCGCGAACCCCTCTAAAGTGGGAAGTGAATTAGCCGAAGTCGTTAGCAATATAGTTTCTCCCCTTAAAACCAACTCTAAACTTAGTACACGTGGCGGTGAAGTGGCAGGTGAGTCATCCGTAAAAGATTTCAAAGCACACTTTGGCAAAGCCGAAAACGGTGCATTGCCTGTTTATCTTATCATGGGCGACAAATATGAGTTCAAAGTAGATAGAGGTACACTTGCTTTAGGGGCTGACGATGCCATAGCGGTAAAGTACAAACTTGCTAACGGCACCAAAGGCACAAAAGGCTTGGGCGACAAAGGCGAAACGGGCAAGATGGCAATAGGCAAAGAAACTTTTGGTGGCAAAGTAGATGTAGCACAAATCACAGAGTTCCAATTCCATAAATGGAATAAAACTACTAAAAAAGTTGATGAGAACGTATTGGCTTCTTTCCGCCCTGTATTCATCAATACCGAAGATGTGAAGGCTTCTTTCAAAGAATACCTTGCTACAAACCCTGTTGATGAAACTTTGAAAAAATACATGGCAGGCGAGAAGGACTCAGTAGAAAGATTGGCGGCAATGTCTGAAGAGAACAAAAAAGTGGAACTTTTATTCTATTTCTTGAGCGAATTGTACGCCTCAAACGAAAATGGCGAAGTGAATGTAAACACTGTGAAAGTAGATTATGATGTTTTGACAAAATTTGTGAAAGATAATAATCTATAATCGCTCCTTCCATAATAAGAGGCTATCCGAACAGGGTAGCCTCTTTTTTGTACCCAAACGCTGGTACTATTTCTTGCTTTTTTTGGTATTCACTACGCCATTTCGAAGACGCAACAGTTCATAGTTGGCTTGTTCGTGTTCGAGTTGGGTGGCTTTTTCGAAGGCATACAAGGCTTTGTCGAAATCTTCTGCTTCGTAGAGCAAAAGCCCCTTGTGATAAAATGCCTCTGCGTGTTGCTCTCGGCTGTACCAAATGGTTTTGTTTAACTCCTCCATTGCCCCTGCTGTATTGCCCAAATGTAGGCAAGCCAAAGCCTTGTGGTAATAAGTTTCAGGCAAGTTATAATCGATGTTCAGGGCTTTGTCGGCATAGAGAATGGTTTGGTGATATTCGCGCAGTGCCAAATGACATTCGGCTTTCAATGCCCAACAAAAAGCAGATTGTGGATTTTGGGATAAAATTCCTTCTAAATTTTGCAGAACTGTAGTATAATCTTTGTTTTTGAGTAAATCAATTAGTTTTTGGTAGCGTTTTTTGTCGCGCATGGTAGGAGTGCGGTGATGCCCCAGCATCAACCGAATGGCAATATAGCCCACAAAAATAAATATGACAGATACGCCTTCCATGTTCGTATAACACGCTATAAGGTACTAAAGTTTAACTTTTTCATACAACGCTGTATTTTTATTTTTAGTCGCAGGCAAGGCATACTTTCCTACTTTCTTTTGCGCCATCATGGTTGTGCTTGTGGCAAGATTATTTCCTCGACCAAAAAAACAGGGCGTTTGCGCGAAGCGTCCAAAGTGCGCCAAAGATATTCGGCTATGATGGTCGTTTGCGCAAAACCCATTGTCAAGATTTGCAAGAAAATAGACGAATTTGCCTCTATGTTTTCGTTTGTGCAACCATACAAATTGACGAATTTAAATATTTTCACGTCCTCGCCTACCTGCTCATTGTGGAACGATTGGCGGTCATTTTCTATGTCCAATGTTTTCACAACACGGTTTTTGGTTTTTTCTGTAGGTGTTTGATTTATCAAATACTGTTAATTACACCCGCAACCTCCGCTTGATTTGGGTGTTCCTGCGGGAGTCGCGCCTTGCCTGATGGAGTGAATGTATTGCGTGTATTGTTTGCCCGCATCTGCGCCCATTTGCATTTCGCTGTCGTTGATGTATTGGCGTTGATAGGGTTTTACGGCAGTGCAAGCCCCCAAACACGAGGCTATCAACACGCTATAGAGGCACTTTTTCATACTTGATTTTTTGGGAAAAATGGATTTGGTCGTTTTCATCTATAATAATGCAATGCGTTTGCGGTAATTGATTGACAAAGTGCATACCAAGTTGCACGCCTTTCACATATACAGCCGTAGCCAACGCATCGGATAGTTCTGCACTTGGCGAAAACACCGAAACGCTTTTGATGCCTGTAATAGGCAAGCCATTATGCGGGTTCAGGTTGTGCGAATATCGTTTTCCTTGCCAAACAAAATGCTGTTCATAATCGCCTGATGTTGCCACCGCGCTATTTTCCAATGGCACATACAACAAGGCTTCGGCAGGGTTTTGTGGGTTCGCAATGGCAACTTTCCACGCGGTTTCGTCTGCATTTTTGCCCCACACATTCAAATCTCCGCTTGCATTCACAAAACCCGCTTGCACGCCTAAGCGTTGCCAAACTTGCTTTACTTTGTCCGAAGCATAGCCCTTGCCTACCGCCGCCAAACTTATGCGAGTCTGTGGGTGGACAAATTGTATGGTTTGATGCGTAGCAGAAAGTTCTATTTTCTGAAAACCTACCGCTTGAAGTGTTGCTTTTAACCTTGCCTGCGAGGGCATAGCAAAAGCCTGATTTTTGAATTGATACAACGCCTTCAAGGGTTTGGTCGTGATGTCAAAATCGCCTTCGGTAAGTTCGGAAAGGTGCAAACAACGTTGCAACAATTCAAAACACTCCTCTTGCAACGCTACAGGTTGTTCGTAAGCCTTTTGATTGATGAGCGAAAGGGCAGAAGTAGGCAAGAATTCCGAAAACAATGCCTCGATGCGTTGTATTTCTGCTATGCCTATTTCGAGCAAATCTGCACCTTGCCTTTCCTGCTCGGCTACCACGCCCAACGTAAAAGCAGAACCCATTAACTTTTGTTGGGTTTGAAACAAGCGGTTCATTTGAGTTGCGTCAAGGTGTTTTGAAGCATTTGGGTAAACTCGCCTACAGACTCGTTTTGGTAGGCAAGGCGCGTATAGGCAAGCCCTTCTATTTTTTCTAACACAAGGGTAGGATACACGCCCTCAAACGCAAATTTTTCCGCGATTTTCGCATTGATTTCGCGCTGTTCTTTCGATAGTTTTTTCCTTTGCGGAAAGTCCACCATGACCAATTCTATTTGTTGCGAAAGCAAAAAATCTTGAAAAGTGGGCTGAGTCAAAACATTTTTATCCAATCGTTTGCAGTTCGTACACCAATCTGAACCCTCAAACACATACAGTTTGTAGCGGGTAGGCAAGGCGGGTGTAGGCGCGTGCAACAGCACGACTAACAAAAGGCTTGCGAGTAGTTTCATACATCAATAAGCTGGTTTTTCATAGCAAAGGTATAAATTTTATGACGATTTGCAAAATGTGATGAAGACTTCGCCCAAACCAAAAACGTTTTTTTGGGAAATATACCTACACAAGCTAAAAAATCGTTTTATTTGCAAAACCTTATGGAAACATTGGTTATTGAAAATACTTACGAAATAGAACCTCATAAGCCTATGCCAAGTAAAAAACACGCTTACGTGCAGACGCACATCATCATTGAGTTTGCCAAAAAATACGAACCTGACTACGTTCTTTTTTCAGGACTTACCTTGCGTCTGCCCAATTCTTTTCAAGATTATGTGCCAAACCTTGCTGTTTATGAGGTAGGCAAGTTGTCCATGACAGAGGAAGAAGCACAAGTTACTGAAGTACCACTTGCTGTAGTAGAGATTGCCTCGCAAGGTTTAGAAGAAATGATAGCCAAGATAAATCAATATTTTGCGTTGGGTGTGCGTTCCGTTTGGTTAGTCTTGCCTACCTTCAAAAATATTTATGTTTACACTGCGCCACAAACGTATGAAGTGTACCGTGACACACAAATTTTGAAAGATACTGTTTTGAATGTAGAAATTGACTTGAGCAAGGTTTTTTAATTTTTAACCTAAGTTGTGTGTTACCCAAAACAGTAGCCCCAGCGGGGCGTAATCTTTGTAGAAATATATTATTCAGTAATCGAGAAAGCCCCAGCGGGGCGATATCTTGAAGATGTCGCCCCGCTGGGGCTTCTATGTTGGGCTATTGTTGGCTACAAAGATGTCGCCCCGCTGGGGCTAATGCGTATAATAGGCGTGTTGCAAGTTGAAAATACCTTGCTCGTCGAGGGCATCTATGCGCACAGTGTCTAAGGCGTGTGCAATAGCTAATGTCTTGCCTGTAGGCAAGGACGTATCGAAGGCAAGAGCATCTTTTGCGTTCAAGACCATACCCACATGAATTACGCGCCCATCGCGTTGAAAAAAAGCCAAATCGCCTGTAGTTGCCTCTGCCAAAGGGCGAGCAATGCCTTGCATGGCTTGTTGATAAGCGTCCCTATCAAGGCGTATGCCTACAGCTTTGTAAAGATTTTGGGTAAAACCCGAACAATCAATGCCTAAAGGCGTTCTTCCGCCCCACAAGTAAGGCGCGTTCAGATACGCCACAATGCCTTGTAGCCACGTTGTTTTGGGATTAGTAGGCTTGCCTACTTGGGCTTTCGTGAGGCAAACCGCATTTTGTTTGTCCAAATCAAGCAATTTTTTATCCCAAAAAGGCAAGGTAGCACTGTAGGGAATGAGCGTTGGGTGGCGTTGTGTTTGCAAAGTAGCCTTGCCTATAGGTTCAGTCATCACGGCATGAACGCCCAACCGATAGCGCACAAAATAGGCTTCGCTAATAGTATAATGCGACAAGGCACTTATCCAGCCTTTGTAGCCGTCCCATTCGCTTTCTATGTAGAGCCACTTGCCGTTTTCGTGCAGGCGCAACGCTGTATAAAGTTCGCCAAAAAGCAACTGATTGCAAAGCTCGCTTTTATCGCTTGGCTCGGTGCGCATACTTAGCGCGGACAGGGTACAAATACCAAAAGAGTGCATATTTCAAAGTTTGGTGCAAATATCTGAAAAAAACGTATCTTGCACGCTGTTATGATAATAGAACATATAGCCATTTGGACAAATCAATTAGAAGCGATGCGCGATTATTATGTGCGTTTCTTTGGAGGCAAGCCCAACGAAAAATATACGAACCCGACTACAGGGTTTGAGAGTTTTTTTCTTACCTTCGAATCGGGAGCAAGGTTAGAACTTATGCGCAAGCCTCGCCTACCCGACAACCAAAACGACACCATAGAGGCGCAACATTTGGGCATTATTCACATAGCCTTTGCCCTACAGACCAAAGCCGAAGTAGATGCCAAAGCAGGCGAGCTACAATCGGCAGGCTATCGCATCTTACGCGCCCCACGCACTACAGGCGATGGCTACTATGAGTTCGAAACCCTTGACCCCGACAACAATCGGTTAGAAGTTACGGCACTTTCCTAAAAAACTACAGGCAGTTTGTCGATAATTCAAAAAAAACAATACATTTGCAACGACTAATCCCCCTATTTTTTATGAACAGAGAAATACACAGCTGGTGGAGTCCTCGCCTGCACCGCGATATGGAGATTGTAGTGTACGGACACTATGGACAGGCTCTTTTGCTCTTGCCTACTGCGGCGGCTGACTACCTTGAGTATGAGCGTTTTCTATTGATTGATAAACTTCGCCCTCTTATCGAAGCAGGCAAGTTCAAGGTATTTTCTATCAACAGCATCAATTCTGAAAGCTGGTTGAACCGCAAAATGCACCCACGCGATAAGTCTATTCGCCATGTGATGTTCAATGAATATGTGTATGAGGAGGTCGTGCCTTTCATTTTCAATCATTGTCAAAGCCGTGTGCCTATCATCACATCAGGGGCTTCGTTTGGGGCTTTGCACAGCGCGAACTTGTTTTTCAAACGCCCCGACCTTATTCATGGCGTGGTGGCTATGAGTGGCGTGTATGACCTTGGGCAATACACTGATGGTTATTGGGACGATGACTGTTATTTCAACTCACCCGAAGCGTATCTATACAATATGCCCGAAGGAGCGCATTTGGACGCATTGCGTAGCTATCGCCCTATTCATATCTTGTCTGGTCAGGGCGATTATGAAGCTCCCGAAGCCTCTCGCCGTTTCTCCGCCCTCTTGAATTTGAAAGGTATTCCCCATGATTTGGACGTTTGGGGCTATGATATGCCTCACGACTGGGATACTTGGCGCAAAATGTTGCCGTATGTCCTTTCGGCTAAGTTTTAATTGTTAGTTGTTGGTTGTTTGATGTTAGTTGTTAGTATTTTGGTATTAGAGATTGGGATATAGCCACTCTCAAAAATAAATTCCACTGTTCCCTAAAATCCAACAACTAACATCTACCCTCCAACATCTAAAACCCAATTATCAATTCCTTTCTTTATGCAATCCACCCCTGCGATACGCGCCCTGCTTGCTTTGGGCAAAGAGCTTCAAGACCTCAATACAGAATATTGGCAAAATGTGATACAGCTTGCCTACATCAAAAATAAATGGTTCACACCTCAAAATACACAATTTGCACTCACTCGTTGGGCTTTTACGCTTACCGAACTGAATTTTGAGCATTGGCTCGCCTCTTATAGCTTGCCTGCAGGCGAGCCTAAGAAGGTAGGCATCGTCATGGCGGGTAACATTCCGTTGGTTGGCTTCCACGATTTGGTTTGTACGATTGTGGCGGGACATCTTGCCTACGCGAAGCCGAGCCAAGATGATGATGTGCTTATTCGTGCAGTAGGAGAGCGATTGATAGCTTATGAGCCTGCCTTAGCGGAGCAAATACACTTTGTAGAGCAACTGAAAAACCTCGATGCCTACATAGCCACAGGAAGCGATAACACGGCACGTTACTTTGACTACTATTTCCGCGAAAAACCGCACATCATTCGCCACAACCGCGTTTCGGTGGGGATTTTGAATGGAAAGGAAACCATCGAAGACATGGAAATGTTGATGGAGGACATCACGCAATATTTTGGCTTAGGTTGCAGAAGTATTGCCAAATTGTTTGTGCCTGAAGGCTATGATTTTAAGCCTTATTGGGAAGCATTGTTTTTGTTTCAAGATGCTTTTTGGGGGCATACCAAATACGCCAACAATTACGAGTACCAACGTGCCGCGTATCTCATCAATTCTATCCAACATTTGGATAACAATTTTATGATTCTGCGCCAAACAGACGAACTCGCCTCGCCTACAGGGGTGATGTTCTATGAAACATACAAAGACCTCGCAGACCTTGAAGCGAAAATCACTTCTGTAGCAGGCAAGTTGCAAGTAATAGTATCAAAAGATGCGTGGTTCAAAAATAGTATTCACTTCGCCACTGCCCAACAGCCCGAACTTTGGGAATATGCTGATGGTGTGGACACAATGGCGTTTTTGCAAAAGCTATAACACAACTTCCCGAAAGTTTCAAACTCTCGGGAAGTTGTTTGTTCTGAGTAACACACATTCAAATACAAGTTTTGGCATCTTTAATCCGCTTCAAAAAATAGTTGTTTGGCTCTACACATAAAAAGTTGTATCTTTGCGCTATGCTCAAAAAATCGGATAGCCTCATTTTAGGGGCTTTTACGGGACCCTTTATTCTCACGACAACAGTGGTTGTATTTGTGTTGCTTATCAATACGATAACCGCACACTTAGACGACCTCATGGGCAAGGGCTTGTCGTGGATAGTATTTGCGAAGTTGATAGCCTTTTTTGCTATGAACTTATTGCCGCTGGCATTGCCGTTGGCGGTTTTGCTTGCCTCCCTCATCACGTTTGGCAACTTAGGCGAGCATAACGAACTCACTGCCCTCAAGAGTTCTGGCGTTTCGTTGTTGCGTGTGTTGCGTCCTATTTTCCTCTTTTCGCTTTTTTTAGCGGTTTTTTCTTTTTTTTTCAATGACAAAGTAGTGCCTTGGGCAAATTTGAAAGTATTTAGTTTGCTGTGGGACATCAAACAAAAAGCCCCAACTTTCAATGTGAAAGAGGGTGTTTTTTATGGAGGCTTGCCTAACTATAGCATCAGGATAAACAAAAAAATGGGCGAAAATGGCGAATTTCTGAAAGGCGTTATGATATACAATCACTCCACCCAACAAGGCAATACGGATTTGATAGTCGCGGACTCGGGGCGTATGTATATGATAAAAAACGACAAGTATTTGGTGTTGGAACTATACAAAGGCAAAAGTTATCACGACCAATCGGTGGGCAATGTGATGGCGGGCAATACAGCTTCGAATGAGCGTTTTGTGACAAATAAGTTTGAAAAAACGCAAATTGTGTTTAGCCTTGATGCCTTTGATATGAAAAAAACAGATGAGTCGCTCTTTTCGGGACACCGCTATATGCATGATGTGCAGAGGCTTTGGAAGGACTTAGACTCTATCCGTACTTCGGCTAATCGCTACCAAAAAGAAGGGCTACAAGCTATGAAGGGCAGTTATCACTATCATTTGCGCATTGGGCAAGATACACTTTTGAAACGAGATACTTCTACAATAAAGCCTACTTTCCAAGTCAAGCAAATAGAAACACCCAACCCGAAACAAGTGGCTACCAAAGCCTTGCAACAAGCAACCAATGTGCAGGCGGTACTGAAATCAAGGAAAGACCAACATCAATTTTATTTGCGGTCTTTGCGGGAGCATTATATAGAACTGAACAAAAAATTTGTGTTTGCTTATGCGTGTATCACGATGTTTTTGATAGGTGCGCCATTGGGGGCTATCATCAAAAAAGGCGGTTTGGGCTTGCCTGTTTTGGTGGCTATCATTTTCTTTGTGGCGTGGCACGTCTTAACCATCACAGGCGAGAAATGGGCGAAAGAGGGAGTCTTGCCTGTAGAAATAGGTATGTGGTTTCCCAACGCTACGCTTATGCTTATAGGGCTGTATTTCTTGCGACAAGCCAAAAACGACTCGCGCTTGTTCGAAAGTGATTTTTATTATGTGATGCGCGATAGATTTTTGGAGAAATGGAGCAAAAAGAAGGTGCAAGAGGCAATAACCAAACCTACAATAACCAAACCTACAAATCAAGAAATTTAAAAATAAACAAATCACTTGCGCACCAAGTTGTGTAAAAGTGGAAACAATCATTCAAAATCCGCAATAGCTTTATGAGTCAGTTAAGAAGGTACTTTCAGTTTGGAGAATTTTTCCAATATTTTGTGCGTGTGTTTCGCAAACCAGACCCGCGCTATCCGCATAGCTTCAATTTGGGCTTGATGCACGGAATCAACCGCATTTCTATTGTTATGTTTGGGATTGCCCTCGTGGTGATGATAACACGGGCTATTTGGCGTTCTATGTAGGCAAGGAAATATGCGTGTCATTATCATAGAGGACGAGGCACTGATAGCCAAAGACCTGCAAAAAAACATTGCTCGCCTACAGCCTACTTGGGAGATTGTGGCGGTATTGGACAGCGTGCAAAAGAGCGTGGCGTGGCTTCGACAAAACGAAGCCCCTGCCCTTGCCTTCATGGACATTCAGTTGGCAGACGGAGCGAGTTTCGAGATTTTTGAACGAGTAGATATCTCGTTTCCTGTTATTTTCGCTACAGCATATGACCAATACGCTGTGCGTGCCTTTCAAGTGAATAGCATCGGATATTTGCTCAAACCCGTTGATGAGGCGGATTTGGCACAAGCGATAGAGAAATTTCAGAAACTGCAAACTGCCTTGCCTACCCAAGACGTACAAGCGCAGTTGCAGAATTTGCTCAAAGACCTTAGGCAAGACTCGCCTGCTGTGAAATACAAAGAGCGTTTTTTGGTCAATTTCAAAGGTGGATTAGTGCCTATTCCTGTAGAGGAAATAGCGTGTTTCGAGAAAGATGAAATTATTTTCTTGCATACCTTCGAAGGCAAGAAATATGTGTGCGACTTGCCTACGATGGACGAAGTAGAGCATTTGCTCAATCCTGCCTTGTTTTACCGCGCCAACCGCCAATTTATTGTGAGCATTGAAGCCATTGAAGCCCTGAAACCTACCTACAAAGGCATTGCTATCAAATTGAAACTATCTGCCATTCCTGAAATAGAAGTAAGCCGAGAAAAAGTAACGCACTTGAAGCAGTGGCTCAATCATTAGTCCAAGGTGCGAGCCAATAAAACCCGCACCTACCGTAACCAATACCTTGATTTTTTGTTGAATTTCCATTTTATTTTTTCTTGTCCATGAAGGCGAGGTCAGCAGGCGAGATGTCCGTTAGGGCGTATTTGTTGATGTCGCAAATATTGATTTCATCCAGCACATCAATCACGTTTTTGTAGGTTGCTTTGTCTTCGGCTTTGATAACCACGACCATTGCCTCCTCGTGCCTATTTGTGCGCGTGTTGAAGGCAGTGCCAATGCTTCGTTTGAGTTCCAAGAGGCGTTTTCGCAAACTATTCGAGTCGTAGGTAAGCAATTCTTTCGTGGGGTTGTCTGCCAAAGTGCCTCTGTAGAGATGCACCTGATTATTTTTGCCCAATAACAAAGTTACAGTATTGGAGGCTTTGGTGGGCATTGTTTCACCGCCTTTGTGAGGCATAAATATCTCCATAACTTGCGGTTGCAGGAGCGTAGTCGTAAGCATAAAAAAGGTAATGAGCAAGAAGCCCAAATCTACCATAGGTGTCATATCCACGTGGGTACTAAGCCTGCGAGAGGAGGAGTTAGAAACGATTTCAGCCATGAGCGTACAAAGGAGTTTAGTTGAACAATGTCATGCTATACTTCGCACCTTTGTTTTTGTTACAAAACTTGCCTAAAACGTTCACAGCGTACTTACCTACCCAGACAAACATTATAGCGGTACACTATAGGCATCATGTCTGTGTGAAAGAACAAGAGTGAGTATTGCGTTTTGGCTTTGTCAGTTTTGGGAATATGCACCAAACGCGCTTCTGTTTTCAGAAAAGTTATAATATGTTGAATACTTGCTTCGAAAAAGTCAGCTTTGCAACTATCAAGCTTGTAGTGTTTGTTGTCAAGTTCTTTGAAACAAGCCCTTAAAATTCTGATATTATCTATACTTTCAGGGTTGAAATCAGGCATTTCATCAAAAAAAAACTGTAAAGCTCGCTTGGCAGTGCCTATATGTTTTCGATACGCTTGTTCGTTCATACCCATGATAGCCCTTGTAATTACATCATCTTTTTCATAACGATTGAATTTGTCTTCCAAAGTAACTCCATTTTTAGCATTGGCTATTTTTAGACTGTCTATTTTAGGCAATAACTCACTTATCAAATTTCCGAAAAGGACTTGATTGTCCAACAAAATCGTAATAGAATCGCTTTTTTCTTCTATCTTTTGTACGCTTAGATGTATATTTTGGTAGTGTTTTTTGGCATCATCAACCTGTTCTTGTGAAACTTTTGATGCGCCATCTACATACATCATACTCACTAAACGTATTTCTTTGTAAAAATTAACAAAATTATCGTTATTAGTTAAAATCTCTTGAGTAATTTGTTGAGATACAGCGTCTAAAACAAGGAACTGTAGTGCTATGACGAGAAACTGTAGTTTTTTCATGTGGTTTATGTTCGTAAAGACTTTGCAAAGATACACACAAGCCTTTATATTACCAATAGCTTGCCTACAGGCGCGGGCTTTAGTGAGAAAAAGGCGTAAGTTGTGGCATAAGATAATTTTTTTCAGGGAAAAAAGTTATATTTGCACCCTATAGCCCTCAATTCTGTAATTTTGACTATGAAACCATTTTTTTTGACCTTAGCTATGCTTGTCATGCTTGCGGGGTGTTCCACACCTTTTAAGCGTGCTATGAAACATTTTGACCAAGCCGAATATGCCAAAGCTATTCCGCAATTCAAAAGTGTGTTGGAGAAAGGAGGCAACAAAGCCTCTGTAAATGCCTATTTAGGCGAGTCTTTCCGCCTCTCGAACCGCTTAGGCGAAGCCGAAAGCTATTATAAATCAGCCATTGACGCAGGAAGCAATGACGACAAAGTGCGCTTCTACTATGCGCAAGCCATGAAAGTAAACGGCAAATATGACGAAGCCAAAGCCCAATTTGAACGCTACAGCAAAAGTGGCACAAATACCAATTTGGTAAAATTGGCGAAAACAGAGATAGAAAACACCGCAAAAATACAAGAAATAGCCACCAAAAAGACCTATTTCGAGGTGAAAAATGCGGAAACCATCAACTCCACAGCAGGCGAGTTTGCCCCTGTTTTGCAAGGCGACCAACTCCTCGTGAGTGCCACGCGCAAACAAGGCGTGTATGATGGCACAGGAGGCGGTTTTGCAGGCATTTATACCACGCCCATCAACGAAGCCAAAGAAGTCAAAAGCGATTTGCAACTGTATTCGGACAAGATAAACAAAGAAGGCACTAACGAAGCGTGTATTACCTTCGCGCATGATGGTGGTTTTATGATTTTTGCACGTAGTAGCAGTACAGAACAAAGAAAAGGAGGCGGAAATGAAGTAGATTTATACATCTGCCAACGTACCCCCAACGGCTGGAGCGAACCCGAAATAATGCCTTATCCTATCAACATCAACAAAAAATTGTTCGAAGAAGGCAATGAAAATTTGCGTGGAAGCGGTGAAAATGCGTGGACTTCTTGCCCTGCTGTTTCGCCTGATGGCAAACGCTTGTACTTCGCCTCAAACCGTTCTGGCGGATATGGTGGCATCGATATTTGGGTGGCAGACATCAGGGGAGGCAAGTTTACCAATGTGCGCAATGTAGGCAAGGACATCAACACGGCAGGCAATGATTTGTTTCCTTTCATATCCGAGTCAGGCAATCTCTATTTTTCGTCTGATGGACACCCGAACTTAGGCGGTTTGGATATTTTCGAGGCGGTGCGCGTGCAAGGCAAAATAACCATCAAAAACATGGGCGTGCCTATCAATTCTACGGCTGACGATTTTGGCTTGGTGTGGGACAAAAAGAACGAAACGGGCTTTATGGCTTCGAATCGCACAGGAGGCAAGGGTGATGATGATGTGTATATCGTGAAAGATGTTACGCCTGACAAGAAAATAGTGCGCTATTATTTAGCGATTGATGTGGTGGGCGTGAATCCAAGTGATAAAAACAAAACTGAAACGCCTTTGGCAAATGCACAAATTGAATTTTACCAAGGCAATGAACTGAAAAAAGTAAAAAAACTGAATGACTTTACTACAGATGCACAAGGCAAAATCAAACCTTTCTTAGTAGAAATGCCCGAAGATTATGTGATTATAGCGAGTGCAGGCGATAATTATTTGAAAAAAGAAGAAGAATATACTACAGCAGGCAAGGGGCTTGACCTCGAATTGCTGACCAAATACGAAACCGATACTACGCTCTACACCAAAGTCGTTTTGGACAAAATTGTGATAGATACAACCTTGGCGTATGAGATAGAAATTAACTTTGACTTCAACAAGGCGAATATCCGCTATGACGCGGCGCGTGAATTGGACAAGTTTGTGATATTCCTCAAAGAAAACCCGCAAATCGAAATCGAACTTGGCTCGCATACTGACGCGGTGGGCAGTGCCGAAAGAAACCTTACGCTATCGCAGGCAAGGGCAGACTCTACGGTGGCTTACCTCATCAAACAAGGCATCGACCAAACGCGCATGAAAGCGGTAGGCTACGGAGAAACTCGCCTGAAGGTTAATACCACAGAAGCCGAAGAGCGCAACAGGCGCACCGAGTTCAAAATAACGGGTATCCGAAATCGCAAGAAAGAGGATTAACTTGCCTACCCCAAACCTGTAGCGTAGGCTTTAGCCTGCGCTACAGCGTTAAAATATTGTTCTATTTAATTTTTTTCCCAAGACTATAAACGACATCATATTTTTGTATGCTTGGCTTAAAACTTCCTACAGACCCGCGTTGGGTGGATATTGCAGAGAAAAATATTGCGGATATTTTGATAGACCACGCCTATTGCGAGCAAAAAGCGGCTTCGAGTTGCATCTCGCTTATTGTGAATCACCCCGAAAAAGAGAAATTGGTCGAAGCCCTCACGCCCATTGTTTCCGAAGAATGGGCGCATTTCAGAATGGTATTGCGCGAACTGAAAAAACGCAATATTCCGCTTGGCAAACCGCGCAAAGACGCGTATGTAACGCGCCTCAACCAACTTGTGCGCAAAGGCAACCACCCCAAAGAGCAGTTTTTAGACCAGCTTTTGGTCAATGCCCTGATAGAAGCACGTAGCTGTGAGCGGTTCAGGCTGTTGTCTATTCATATAGCAGATGACGAACTGAAAGAATTTTACCACGACCTTATGGCATCTGAAGCGGGGCATTATGTCAATTTTGTGAACCTTGCAAAGGAATACTTGCCTGAAGAAACCGTCAAACAACGCCTCGAAGAACTGCTCGAAGCCGAAGCCGAGATAATGCAGACCTTAGAAGTGCGTGGCGATAGAATGCACTAATGCCTTTTTTTACGCGCTTTCTGCCTTGACTGCGTCTTGTAGGCAAGGTTTTAACTTGCCTACGAAAATATAGGACTCACGCGAAATCGGAATAAAAAGCGTCTGTAGCATAGGCATCTTGCCTGTAGTATCGTAGCATAAACTATTTCATGACTAAATTTGCTATTTCTTGCCTCTACGCTACAGGCAAGATGCCCGTGCTACATTTTGATAGCTATTCTTATAAAAATAGCTATTCAAAAAAGTTATTTTCATAGCTTTTTTGGAGAGAAAAAACTATCTTTGCATCAAAAATCAGAAAAAAAATGTTGAAACATATTGTATCTTGTTTGTTTGCTTGCTTGTTCGCTACGACCAGTATAGCGCAAACCCTCGAAACAGCGGTGCAGTACCTTGAAGTTATGGCTGCTAAGAAACGAGAAATTTCTGAAAGCTCTATGAGCTACTCCAGCGCAGTAGCCCACAACAAATCAGGGCGCAAGATAGACAAACGCCGTAGAGAATTGATGCAAAGCGTGCAAAACGCTATCAGTACCATCAAAGCCTTGCCTGATTGGAAAGGAGATGTAGCCTTGCGTGACTCTACTGTTAGCTATCTAAACGCCAATTACCACGTTTTGAACGAAGACTACGCCAAAATTATAGACTTGGAAGAGGTAGCCGAGCAATCGTATGATGCTATGGAGGCATACATCAATGCGCAAGAACTTGCTAACGAAAAAATCAACCAAGCGCAGGACAGAGTCCAAGAACAACTGAAAGTATTTGCCAAGAACAACAAAATCAACCTCATAGAAGGAAAGGAAACAGAGTTGGACAAAAAGATAGCCCAAACAAACAAAGTCAATAAGTATTATCGTGAAATATTTTTGATACACTTCAAAGCCAACAACCAAGAGAAGTATTTGGTGGAAGCGGGTAACAAAAAAGACCTCAATGCCATAGAGCAAAACCGAAACGCATTGGAGAAATACAGCGCGGAGGGCTTGGCAAAACTTACCAAAATCAAACCTTTCAATGGCGACAACAGTGTAGTAGATGCATGCAGAAAAGCCTTGCTCTTTTATCAAAAAGAAGCTAAAGATGGGGCTATCGCACAGGAATTTTATACCAAGCAAGAGAATTTCGAGAAATTGAAAAATGCGATGGAAGCCAAAGGTGAAAATCGCACTAAAGCAGATGTAGATGCGTTCAATAAAAGTATGAATGAGTTTAACGCTGTGGTAACCAAATACAACGCTTCCATCAACAACACAAACAAACTGCGCAACGAAGCCACTAATGGCTGGAACAGCGCGGTTGATAAATTTTTTGATAAACACATTCCCAAATAGGCAAACTTCCCTCTTTTTGTTTTATGGCAGAAAATACCTTCCGAAAAACCAATGGCAAAAGCAAATTTACGCTTTTTCAAGGATTAGAAAAAACTGTAAGCCTCAACCCCGAACAACGTTTTTGCCAGGGGGCGAGGTGGCGGTTCGATATTTGCCTCAATTCCTTTTTTTGGCGTTTTTGGCGGTGTTGTATATCGGTAACGTACACTACGGAGAGCGCATGATACGCGAAACCTCCAAAATGGAAAACGAAGTCGAAAATCTCCGCTCTGACTATGCCTCCCTCAAAGCCAAATACGACAGCTACACAGGCAAGCAAATCAACATTGCCGAAAGTGCCAAAAAATTAGGGCTTCAAGAAAGCAAAGGCAGAATACAAAAAATAACTATTAAAAAATAAAATTGTAGGGTTTGTTAGTTGGTTGGTTTGTTAGTTAGAATAAGCTATCAACCCTACACCAACCAACCAACAAATTAACCCTATAACCAACCAACAAACCAACAAACCAACAAATCATATATGAGCATCAAAAAAGCCATCTTGGCGCGTGTGCGTCTGACATTTCTTGTTTTGGTGGGCGTAGCCTTCCTCGTAGCCGTGCAGATTATGAATTTGCAATGGGTGCAAGGCTCGTTTTGGTATGAAAAAGCCAAAGAATCAGGCTTGAAATACAGAACACAAAAGGCAACAAGAGGCAATATTTATGCTGATGATGGTGTGTTGTTGGCAACTTCTATCCCGCTGTACAAGGTTTCGATAGACCCTGTGATAGTTACAGAAGAAATTTATAAGACCAAACTCGACTCGCTTACCAAACTTTTAGCAGGCTTTTTTCAAGACAAGCCAGCCCGCGATTATGTCATCAAAATCAATGATGCCCGCAAAGCCCGCAAACGCTATGTAACGCTTGGCAACCGCCCTATCACTTTTTCAGAAAAACAAAAATTGGAGAAATGGCCTATCTTTCGTGATAAACAAAATGGCGTTTCGGTTATGTTCGAAAAGGTAGAGGAGCGCGTATATCCGTTTGAGGAATTGGGCGCGAGGAGTATCGGCTATGTCAATGAATTGGGCGAAGGCGTGGGGCTTGAAATTAGTTTCCAAAAAGAATTGGGAGGCGAGGACGGCTTGATGTTGTATCAACGTTTGATGGGTGGCGAATGGAAGCCTGTTCGAAGCGGTGTGAAAGTGCGCACTACTGATGGCAAAGATGTATATTCTACGCTAAACGTGAATATTCAACACCTTACCCACGAAGCCCTGATGAAAGGCGTGAAAATGCACAAAGCCAAATATGGCTGTGCGATTGTGATGGACGTGGAAACAGGCGAGATAAAAGCTATTGCCAACTTGGGACGTGCTACAACGAATGATGTGGACACGTCAGGAAATGCTGTTTACAAGTTCATTGAGAACTACAACTATGCCTTAGGCGACCAAGTGAGTGATGCGCCCGGCTCGACCTTCAAAACAGCCTCGATGCTTGCCCTTATGGAAGATACGCTTGTGAACTTGAAGGACACTATAGATATAGGCAATGGCACATACCAATACTATGACCGCCTGATGCAAGATGCCAAAGGGCTTCCGCAAAAAATAACGGTGCAACAAGCCTTCGAACAATCTTCTAACGTGGGTGTTTCGTTGTTGGTTTCGCGTCATTTTGGTAGGAAAGAAAGCAAGTACATTGATTATTTGCAGAAGTTCAAACTAAGCACGCCCCTCGAAAGTGTGCGCTTGGTGGGCTTGGCAAAACCTTATATCAAAACGCCCCAAGATGCCACATGGAGCGGGGTTACGTTGCCATGGATGTCGGTAGGCTATGAAAGTAAAATTTCGCCTTTGCAAGTCTTGGCTTTCCACAATGCTATAGCCAACAATGGTGTATTTGTTCACCCGCGTTTGGTGCGTGGAGTGCGTATGCAAGAAAAATATTTGATAAAATATCCTATCCTGCGCGAAGAAAAGCCCATTTGCTCGCCTCAAAACCTTGAAAAAATCAAGGCTATGCTTGAGGGCGTGGTGGAGCGTGGCACTGCCAAAAACATCAAAACGGATAAGTACAAAATCGCAGGCAAGACAGGCACGTCTAAAAAATTGAATGAACGAGGAAAGTATGTGCAGAAATACCGCACTTCTTTCGTGGGTTACTTTCCTGCCAACAAGCCGAAATACAGTTGTATTGTGGTGATTGATGAGCCACAAGGCGCGGAACAATATGGCGGTGATGTGTGCGCTCCGATTTTCCGTGATATTGCCGATAGATTGTATGCACAAGATGCTGACGTACAGAGCAAGCCCGAACTAAAACGCGAAACGCCTGTGTATCAAACCAACTTGCCTACCAATCATGCGGGCTACATTGACGACTTCAAAAGCATTTGTGCAGAGTTGAACATCAGTTCGCAACCTAAAAGTACCGAAGAAATCGTGTCGCCTGTAGGCGGTCGCTATACGGTGGATTGGCAGGCAAGGAAAGTAGGCGGAAACACTGTCCCCAATGTGAAAGGGCTTTCCCTGCGTGATGCTGTTTATTTGCTCGAAAACAAAGGGCTGAAAGTCTATGTCAAAGGGCAAGGGCGCGTCAAGACGCAATCTCTCGCAGTAGGTTCGCCTTTGCGGAAAGGAGAAAAAATAGTCATCAATCTTGAATGACGTACAAAACATTCTTTGCGCAAATATTGTATGAAAATTCCCGTTGCAAAACCTTACTTAGATGCGGAAGACGCGCAAAGTGCTTATGACGTAATCCTCACGGGTTGGGTTACACAAGGCGCGAAGGTGCAAGCCTTCGAAGAAAATTTTGCGCAATATGTGGGCGCAAAGTACGCTGTAGCGGTTTCGAGTTGTACGAAGTCCTAACGGGAAAAAAGATAGCGTTTAAGAGCAGTACCATTGAAGCCACACATAGAACATTCAACAACGAATGACATTGAGCAGACAACAATGGTCAAGTGAGGAAACTAAGACCTAACCTTGCTCAAACTTAAGAGTTGCCATTAAAGGCAATAAAAAACACCTTGTAAAACATAAAACACTCATTATCAAACATTTAAAAAAAACGAAAATTTTTGAAACGCGCCCTATACTAGATTAGATTGATTTTTTTTTTATTTAGGCAAAGCAAATTCAAAATCTTTGCTATCTTTGCACCTCATTGTTATAACCTTTCAAAAATATGTTACAAATAGCAATCATTGGCTATGGCTATTGGGGAAAAAACTTGGTGCGGAACTTTTACAACTTGCCTGATAGCAAATTGGCTCTTGTCATAGACCAAGATGCTAATCGACTCAAGACAGTCCAACAGTTGTATCCTCATGTAGAGGTTAGTACTTCTATTGATGACGCTTTCAAGAACCATAACATCGATGCTGTAGTAATAGCTACGCCTGTTTTTACACATTATGCTTTAGCTAAAGAAGCTCTTTTGAGTGGAAAACACGTTTTGGTTGAAAAACCTATGACCGCTTCAAGTGCAGAAGCGAAAGAATTGATTGATTTAGCTCTTTCAAGAGGGAAACTTATCATGCCCGACCATACCTTTCTCTACACAGGCGCAGTCCAAAAAATGAAAGAATTGGTAACCAACGGCACTGTAGGCAATATTCAATACATAGACTCTACAAGAATCAATTTAGGTCTTTTTCAGCCTGACATCAATGTTTTGTGGGATTTAGCTCCTCATGACCTTTCTATTTGTGATTACCTTATAGAACAAAAGCCATACAGCGTACAAGCTACAGGCATCTCACATACCAACAATGGTATAGAGAACGTAGCTTATTTGACTGTAAATTATGAGAATAATCTAATTGCACATTTTAACTGTTCGTGGACTTCGCCTGTCAAGGTGCGTAGTATGCTCATAGGTGGAGATAAGAAAATGATTTCTTATAATGACCTTGAAGCTACCGAAAAAATCAAAGTCTATGACACAGGCTACGACCTGAAAACAGAAGAGGAGAAAACTAAAATAATGGTAGATTATCGAGTAGGTGACATTTATGTACCTAAATTAGACGGTACAGAGGCACTTTCTGCGTTAGCCAAAGATTTTGTTCAGTCTATTCTTCATAATCAGACACCACGCTCACATGCCGAACTTGGGCTAACTGTAGTGCAAGTACTGGAAGCGGCACAAAAATCTATCAAACAAAAAGGACAAGAAGTTATTTTATAATTTTAAACTTGAACCCTTTGCAAGAGGGGAATGATATGGAAATCTTAACTGTAGAAAACGAGCGTCAATCACTCAACAATGTACGTGTAGGCGATGGCGTAAAAATATTCAAATTTGTGAATGCCTATGGTTGTGAGATTGGCGATGGCTCTAAAATAGGATCTTTTGTCGAAATCCAAAAAGGTGTTACAATAGGTAAGAATTGTAAAATCTCCTCACATACGTTTGTCTGTGAAGGTGTTACGATAGAAGATGGTGTTTTCGTAGGACACAATGTTTCGTTTATAAACGATATGTTCCCACGTGCCGTGAATGAAGATGGTAGTCTACAGACAGAAGCCGATTGGAAAATCGTAAATACTGTAGTAGAAGAACGCGCTTCTATAGGCACAGGTGCAACTATTTTGGGCGGTGTGCGTATAGGCAAGAACGCTATTGTGGGTGCTGGCTCAGTGGTTACTAAAGATGTTCCCACTAATGCTATAGTAGCAGGCAATCCCGCTAAAATTATTCGTTATATAGCCCCCAACCCCAAAGGGGAGTAATTTTTATTAAAACTATGCCCCCCTTTGGGGTTGGGGGCTTTTCAAATCCTTATGAACATTCCCTGTCTTGACCTTAAAAAACAATATACTCAAATAAAACAAGAAGTTTTAGCTCGATTTGAGCAGGTTTGCGAAGATACCGCCTTTTCAGGAGGCAAGTATGTAGAACAATTTGAGAAAAATTTTGCAACCTATTGTGATACAAAATATGCCATAGGGGTAGATAATGGTACATCTGCCTTGCATTTGGCTATGCTTGCGCTTGGCATCAAAGAAGGCGATGAAGTTATCTTGCCTGCCAATACCTTCATAGCTACAGCATGGGGTGTGAGCTATTGTAATGCTACTCCCGTTTTTGTTGATTGTACTTCAGACACTTGGGAAATAGATGCTTCAAAAATTGAAGCGAAAATTACGCCTAAGACTAAAGCTATAGCAGGAGTTCATTTATACGGACAGCCTTTTGATATTGACGCAGTAAGGGCTATTGCCCAAAAACATAACCTGTTTTTGATTGAAGATGCGGCGCAAGCGCATGGCGCACATTACAAAGGCAAACGTGTGGGTGGTTTTGGCGAAATGGCGTGCTTTAGTTTTTACCCAGGCAAGAACTTAGGTGCTTATGGAGAAGCGGGTGGACTTACTACCAATAACGAAAGTTATGTAAAACATATCCACAGTTTGCGTAGTCATGGCTCTACAGTGCGTTATTACCATGATGAAATAGGCTACAATATGCGTATGGGCGGACTCGAAGCGGTAAGCCTTGATGTAAAACTTGCCTACCTTGACGGCTGGAACAGTCGCAGGAAAGAAGTTGCAAAAATGTATCAAAAGGGCATTACTAACCCCAAAATAAAGATGCAGGCACAACCCGAATTCGCTGACTCGGTCTATCATTTGTTTGTGATTACTACAGAAGACCGCGATGGTTTGATGAAATACCTGAATGAAAATCAAATTTCTCCAGGCTTGCATTATCCTGTGCCTTGTCATTTGCAAAAGGCTTACTTACATTTGGGACACAAAGTAGGTGATTTCCCCAACGCCGAATATTTGGCTTCGCATTGCCTTTCCTTGCCTATGTTTGCCGAACTAAGCAATGAGGAAGTAGAGAAAGTAATAACGGTTTTGAATAGTTATTAGGATTTGGTTTTTGGAGTTCATGTCTTCGTTTGCTACTACAATTATGAAAAAAAAACTTATCATTTTTCCCTTCAACGGCAATGGTTTAGAAGCCTTTGATTGTTTGACTGATGAATTTGATTTTATAGGATATGCAGATGACACACCCGAAAAACAAAAAAAATACGAGCATTTTGAGGTTTTTTCACGCGAAATCATAACCCAATATCCTGAAGCAAAGATTTTAGCCGTCTTGGGTAGCCCTGCCAATCATCGATATCGCCATGAAATTATAGGTTCTTTACAAATACCTGAAAGCCGTTTTGCTACAATCGTTCACCCTAAAGCGTCTGTAGCAAAATTAGCCAAAATTGGCTATAACACCTTGGTTATGGCAGGTGTAGTGATTACAAGCAATGCGACTATCGGCAATCACATTTGCATCTTGCCTAATACAGTGATACACCATGATGTTACAATAGGCGATTATAGCCTGTTAGGTAGCAACATCACTTTAGCAGGAAGCGTACAAATAGGCGAAAATTGTTATGTGGGAAGTGGCACAAGTATTATTCAAAATACAACCATTGGCAAATTTTCTTTGATTGGTATGGGTTCAAATGTACTGAAAAATGTGCCTGAAAATAGCAAAGTAGTTGGCAATCCTGCCCGACTAATTTGACAAAACAAATATTTATGTATAATTTATCTGTTATTATTCCTTTCTTAAACGAATCTGGTAATATAGAACGTCTTACTACTGAACTTGATACTTTTTTTTCCAAAAAAATGGATTTGAAAGTTGAAGTAATTTTTGTAGATGATGGCTCTACAGATAACTCCCTTGAGTTACTTCAGCAGGCAAGATACACCCATTATACACCCAAAGTCATCAAGCTTTCGAAAAATTATGGTTCACACGCTGCCCTTCGCGCAGGTATTTTGCACGCAGAAGGGGCGTACATATCTTTTATGTATGCCGATTTGCAGGATCCGCTTGAACTTATAACACAAATGTATGCACTTGCACAAGAAAGACACGAAATAGTATGGGCAGTACGCAAAACTACCCAATCGGGTTTCTCTGAAAGGCTGTTTTCGCAAACATACAGCTACTTGATGAAAAAATATGCTATCAAAAACTTCCCTGCAAAGGGCTTTGATATCGTGATGTTTGGGCAAAAGGTAAGGCGCGAATTGAACCAAAATATAGAACTAAACTCGTCCATCTTCCTGCAAATTTTGACAATGGGCTTTCAACAAACTACTATAGAGTATGATAAGCAGGCAAGACAAGCGGGTAAGTCAAAATGGACTTTTAGCAAAAAAGTAAAACTTTTTGTAGATTCTTTCATAGCTTTCTCCTTCGCGCCTATTCGTTTTGTTACGTTTGTAGGTATTTTATTATTTATTTTGGGTAGCTTATATGGGGCTTACATAGTAGGCAGAAAGTTGATTTACAATGACTTAGAACAAGGTTGGGCTTCATTGATAGCCATTTTGATGGTGGGTTTTGGTATTACTAATATTTCATTGGGTATTATAGCCGAATATTTGTGGCGTACTTTAGATGCTTCGCGCAAACGACCTCTTTTTATTATTGATGACATTATAAGCCCCAAAAATTAAACAATGGATAAATTTTTACAAATCTTACTTTTTTCAGGCTTATATGCTATTTTGAATACTACAGGCGCAGGCATTATCAAAACAGAACTAAAAAATCAAAGCCTTTCTAGTGTTGCTGATTTTGTTCTCTTTTTATTTCGCATCAAGGTAATACTTGCCTTCGGCATTATCTTGGTGTCTGCTCTGATGATGTTCAAAGCCTTGTCTTTAGGCAAGTTTTCCCTCATTAGCCCTATAGCTACAGGCATCAATTTTTGCTTGACTATAGCTATAGGATACTTTTTTTTTCATGATAAATTAACTTTCTTGCATTTTGTAGGTTTGTTCTTTATCTTTGCGGGAATATTTTTGGTAAGTATAGCAGAAAAATAATTTTTAAATATGAAAATATTAGTTACAGGTGGCGCAGGCTTTATAGGCTCACACCTTACAGACGCACTCCTCGCGCAAGGCTACCAAGTGCGTGTATTAGATAATCTTGCCAATGGCTCAAAAGATAACCTACAAAACCCCTTTCAAAACCCTAATTTTAGTTTTTTAGAAGGCGATATTTTAGATAAAAGTACGTGTGATAAAGCCCTCGAAGGCATAGATTATGTATTCCATTTGGCTTGTTTGGGTGTAAGGCACTCTATTCACAGCCCTTTTGAGAATCATCGCGTCAATGCAGAAGGCACATTGAATATCTTAGAAAGCGCAAAAAAAGTAGGAATAAAACACTTTTTTTACATTTCTACTTCGGAAATATATGGACGAACTGTACAGTTTCCCATCACAGAAGACGCACCTACAGCTCCGCTAACTGTATATGGGGCAAGCAAATTGGCAGGCGAGCATTATACCAATGCTTTCTATGAGTGTTATCAAATGCCAACTACAGTGTTGCGTATTTTCAATAATTTCGGACCCCGCGCCCATTATGAAGGAGATGCAGGCGAGATAATCCCGCGTAGCATTGTGCGGATTCTTTACAATGAACAACCCATGATTTTTGGTGATGGGTCTGTTACGAGAGATTTCTTTTTTGTAAAAGACACCGCTAAAATGCTTTGTCAATTTCTTGACATAGCCCAGAAAGAGGCAGGCAAGATTATCGCCCAAACCTTCAATGTAGGCACAGGAGTAGAATATACAATGAAATATTTGCTTACCAATCTTTTAGAAGTCATGAAGCGTGAAGACTTAGGATTAGCTTACCTACCCGACCGCCCCGCAGATGTACCTCGCCTATGGGTAGATGCCCAAAAGTTTTACGCACTGACGCATTTTCAGGCAAGCTATAGTTTTGCTAACGGTTTGGCAGAAACCGTAGCCTATTATCAAGACAAAATGAAAGAAAAAGACCTTTTATCACAAGTTAAAATTCAAAATTGGGAAAAATAATATATGCCTGTCGCGATCTTTACCATTTTAGCCTATAATGCACTTGCTGTCTTGTTACTTGCAACAGTAGGTAAAAGCGCGCTATACATCTTACGTATTAAGATATTATTGCCTTTCAAACGCACATTCTTTGAGTTTTTAAGTGGAATGTTAGTGCTTGTTTTTTGTACTGCTTTATATCATACAACAGGCAAAACAGTCATGCTTTTTTTACTCTTACCTATAGGGGCTATGTGGTATCATTATAAGGAGGCAAATAAAGCACAAAAACTTAAAATAGACAGTTTTAGCTCCCAAATAAAACCGTATAGTATTGTATTTTTGGTAAGCATAATATGGGCATATATTACTTTCTTTTTATTGCATACAGGTAACGGAAATATTAATACACCCCATGATGATTATGTATTTAACGCAAAAAATGCGGTTTATTTGGCTACATTTGGGATTGAGAATACAACACTAGAACAGTATTATAATCAAAATATAGGTATCGTACCTTATCATTATTTTGAGCTTTGGCTAAATGTTTTTTTCTTTCAAATTTTTCAAATACCTTCTCTTTTATCTTTAATTTTTATAGTCTTCCCTATAGGAATAACTTGTATAATGATGGGGTTTTGTGCTTTAGCTGAACATTTCAAATTGCTGAACAGCAAAATAATATTTTTCTCTTTCTTATTTTTGTTTTTTACAGGTGTGTATTTGCCTTTTTATAATAATATATTTTTGCTAAATACATCAAACGTATTTGTTCGAAATAGCATCAATTATCCTAAACTTTTTTCTATTTATTTGTTCCTACAAGCCTTTGCTTTACTTTTTTTTGCCAAACGCTATTACATTGCATACAATTTACTGTTGATAATTCCCGTCTTATTTATTTCTACTGTTATAGGTGTTTTGGTAGGAATGTGTAGCTACTTTATTTTGTATTTTATTCTTGATAAAAAGAACAAAGCAATTTATATGCACTCTTTTATTTTGTATGTAATATTTGCTTTTTTTGTTTTCGTATTTTATTTTATATTTCGTGATAAAACAAACATTGCCTTGTCAAAAGCAAGCGAATTACCTACTATTAACATTGCCTACTTTCGCACTGTTTTTAATGTATTTGTAGGCGTATCTATTCAATATTTTGTTTTATACTTCCCTGTTTTATTTTTATTTTTATGGGCTACGGTAGGCAAGAGAGATGTTTTTTGGAAATCTAATTTTAAATCGGTCTTATTGAAATATCGATATATCATTATTTTTTTACTTATCTATTTTAGTACCCTGGCATCTTGGGCATTATTGCATAGTGTGCCTGATTCAGTCCAACTTTTTAGTAATATTACCATTCCACTTATAAGTATAAGCGTATTCCTATTTGTGCTTCATTGTGTTGCGCATAGAGTTATTAATCAAGTAGGCTTATTTTCTGTTTTAGGCGTGATACTATGCTTTAACATTTATACAACTCAAAAAGAAGTTTTGTATAACTATCCTATATATTCCACAAAATATGAACAAGCCATACAAGATAATATAGCAAATAAACAGCCACTTGGTGCTTTTTTATTGGATAAAAAGGAATACAATTCTGTTTTTGCTTTTAATACTGATTTCAGAGTGTTAGGACAATATCTCAGCATTTTAGGGAGTCAATATCACATTATTTCCTTGTCAGTTTTCGAAATGCCTGACTTGCCTATAGCAGAAGCATATAAGCAAAAATCTACGTTCTACAAGTTTGTAGAATCGCAAAAGAAGGCAAATAATTTTGTTTCTATTCCACAAAGTCAAATAGATTTTGTGAAAAAATATAAAATAGATTACCTTATTATTTCTCCCAAAGTTACGCTTGCAGAGCATTGGAAGCCTTTAATTGACAAAGAAATAATTGATCAAAAATCAGGAGAACATTTTATTTTCCTCAAAAGATAAAAATTATACGATATGAAAATTCCAGTTGCAAAACCCTACTTAGACGCACAAGATGCGCAAAATGCCTACGATACCATTCTCACAGGCTGGGTAACACAAGGTCCCAAAGTGCAAGAGTTTGAGGAAAAATTTGCGCAATATACAGGCGCGAAATATGCTGTAGCTGTTTCAAACTGTACTACTGCCTTGCATTTGGCTATGATAGTCGCAGGGGTAGGCGAGGGCGATGAAGTTATCTGCCCTTCTATGTCTTATATTGCTACAGCGAATTGTATTCGCTATGTGGGTGCGAAAGTCGTATTGGCTGAAGTAAATCCTGAAACGTATAATATTGATTTACAAGACGTTATAAAACGTATCACACCCAAAACAAAGGCAATTTTAATCGTACATCAAATAGGCTTGCCTGCCGACATTGACGCATTTGCTTCTTTGTGTAAAGAAAAAGGAATAACTTTGATAGAAGATGCAGCATGTGCCGCAGGTTCTGCCTACAAGGGAGGCAAGATTGGCTCACATTCCGATTTGGTTTGCTTTTCGTTTCACCCTCGCAAAGTCATTACTACAGGTGATGGAGGTATGATAACGACCTCGCGTCAAGAATATGCAGACCGCCTGAAACTTTTGCGCCAACATGGAATGGCTATCAACGACCGAGTGCGCCACGAATCTACTACTGTAGTACTTACTGACCACTTGGAATTAGGCTACAATTACAGAATGACTGATATCCAAGCGGCTGTAGGCATCAAGCAATTAGAAAAATTGGATTGGATAATAGCGGAAAGGCGCAAAATTGCCTTGCAATATCATCAAGCTTTTGCCGATATAACCACTATTCGCTTGCCTATAGAGCAGGAAGGCTATTTTTCCAATTACCAATCGTATTCAGTTTACCTAAAACCTGAATTTCCAATTAACCGAGATGAATTGATGCAGAAAATGCTTGACGAAGGCATTTCTACGCGTAGTGGTGTAATGACTACACACCGCGAAACTGCCTACAGAGCATATTGTGCGGGTATTATTTTGCCTGTTTCTGAAGATGCTTGTGATAGAAGTATTATTTTGCCACTTTATGTACCTATGACTCAAGAAGAAATAAATTTTGTCATTGAAACCTTCAAAAAAATATGCTTACCAAAAAACGACATTTTATAGCATTATTGCTTATTACTTTCTTTTTCAAATTGCTTACTTACAGCTATTTGAGCTATTTAACCATTTGTGGGACTCCAGGCATACAATTAGGAAAAATTGCTATAGCTGGAGGTGATACTTTTTCTTATTTTGAACCTATTGAACAATACAAAAATACAGGAGATTATTATTTTATTAATTTAGAAAAAAAGAAGGTATATGCGGGTAGAATGCCTTATTATGGAAGTATTTATTATTTTTTTAGTACCTTCTTGCCTAAAAGCACTGCTTATGATGCCGTAGCCCTCCTTCAAATCTTATTTGAAAGCCTTGCTATTGTATTGATGTCCTTGCTTGCTTATCGATATACACAAACTAAATTTGGTTTTTGGTTATGTTATGCATTATTAATATTAAGTTTAAACGGTTGGGCGACTGCTTTACTTACTGAAAGTTTGTCCACAAGTTTTTTATGTTTATTTTTTTATTTTTATGCTTTATATATTGGCAATAGTAATAAAAATGAGGTAAGTTTGTTTAAAGCAGGTGTTTGGTTGTCTTTAGCCTGCCTTCTAAAACCTGTAATGCTTGTTTTTTTTCTGCCTATTGGCTTAGAGTTTATCTATCAATATAAAGATAAATTGGGTAATTTTACCACTTATAAAAATATTATAAAAAAAACTATAATAGTAAGCATTAGTTTCATAGTGTTGATAATACCTTGGACATATCGAAATTATACTATTTATCAAAAATTTGTTCCACTTCAAATAAGTACAGACGCTGATTATGGACATCCTAAATCCTGGCACGCCATGAATAAATTCATACAGGCATGGGGAGGGAGTATAATTTTTTGGGATAGTAAATCTCCTGCCCATTATTTTACACACGAAAAAAGTGATTATAAATTTCCAAAACATGCGTTTGCTCCTACTTACAACCAAAAAGACTTAGAAGATATTAGAAAAAATTATACATTACTCCAAAAGAATCGTTCGGAAATACTAGACAAAAAAATCACTAAAGCTTTCGTAAAATTAACACATGAATATCAAGAAAATCAAAAAATACAATATTACTTGATTGCACCTTTGCGATTAAGCCAAGAGTTCTTTTTGCATAGCGGTTCTATGTATTTGCCTATCCATAAAAATTTTCCTTGTTATAAGTCCTATCAACTACTGTTTAAAGTAGGACAAACGATTTTATATTATTTTTCTCTTATTTTTGGGATAGCAGGATTACTTTATATGTTAATAAAGCATATAAGTTTTATAGAAGCCAGTATATTTATTTTGTATCTTTTTTTAATTTTAATAGTTATTCGAGCACCAGAATTTAGATATTATGCTATTCTTTATCCTCTTATGTTGCTTAGCACAACCGTTTTTATAGGTTTTCTAACCAAAACATTTGATAAAAAAAGCTCTTAGAGGGTTATGTTTTATGTTTTTGAATAACCAAAATATTTACCTAACTCTGCCAAGAAAAATATCTTGTTGATAGAAATAACTACTTCGCGGAACGGCTGAAACTTTTGCGCCAACACGGAATGGCTATCAATGACCGAGTGCGACACGAGGCAAGCCAAGTGTTGATAACTGACCATGTGGAATTGGGCTACAATTATCGAATGACATACATTCAGGCATCTGTGGGCATCAAACAATTAGCCAAATTGGATTGGATAGTGCAGGCAAGGCGCGACATAGCCCAACAATATCACGAAGCCTTTGCCGATGTGCCTTTCCTACGCTTGCCTACCAAACCCGAAGGCTATCACACGAATTGGCAGTCGTACATGGTGTATATCTTGCCTACTTGCCCCATAAACCGCAACGACCTGATGCAAAAGTTGTTAGATGAAGGCGTATCAACGCGAAACGGCTTATAGGGAATATTGCGCGGAGGTGTCCTTGCCTACCTCCGAAGATGTGTGCGACAGAAGTATCATCTTGCCTTTGTACGCGCAAATGACACAAGTAGAAATAGATTTTATGATACAACGCCTCAAGGCTTGTTTTGCATAGTTTTCAGAAAAAAACAGGTTATTTTCAAAAAAAACATACCTTTGCAGGCATGGAAAGGGACGAATTTATCCGAAGATATTTTACAGAGGTTGCCTTGAACCAAGAAACTATTAGCATCTATACAGTGCGTAGGCTCTTGTTTGAGGCTATTCAACGCGCCACGCCCAAACTTACAGGCAAGATTTTAGATGTAGGTTGTGGCATTATGCCTTATCGTGAGTACATTCTGCAAAACAACCCGCAAGCAACGCAATATATAGGCTGTGATTTTGAGGACTCGTTGGCAGGCGAGTATGCTATGGGCAAACCCGACTTTTTTTGGGATGGAAAAACCTTGCCTGCCGAAGACAACAGTTATGACACAGTGATTGCTACCGAACTTTTGGAGCATTGTGCTTATCCTGAAGAGGTTTTGAAGGAAATACTTCGTGTGTTGAAGCCACAAGGCACGTTGTTTTTTACTGTTCCGTTTTTGTGGACGTTGCACTTGCTACCTTATGACGAATATCGCTACACGCCCTTTTCGCTCAAAAGGCATATAGAAAATGCTGGTTTCACAAACATAGCAATCGAAAGTTTGGGCAATGTTGATGCGAGTTTGGCGCAAATGATAGGCATTTGGTCGGGCTATCGACCTTTGGGCAAATGGGGAAAAAGGCTCGTGAAATGGCTGTTTTTGCCTTTGTTGAGGCGTTTGTTGGAATGGGACAAGGAATGGAGCAAAAAGGAATTCAAGCAAGACACCATGCCCACAGGCTTTTGCGGTTTTGCCAAGAAAAACTAAACAAATATTTTCATGCATATAGGTTTTACCATTGTTACGAATAGTTTTTTGGCGCATGCAAGGTCTTTGCAGGAAAGTTTCTTGAAACACAATCCTGATTTTCGTTTTTATATCGGTTTGTTAGACGCGCCCTTGCCTGACGAAGACCTGACTGATGTAGTTTTGGCAACTGATTTGGCGTTGCCCTATTGGGAAGAAATGCACCAACGATATACGCCTTTCGAGCTTTCCTGTGCTATGAAGCCCTATTTTGCTTCTTATTTTGCTGAAAAGTTTGATTTTGAGTTGATAATATACCTCGACTCGGATATGCGTGTATATGCTTCGTTTGAATATTTGAAGGATTTGCGGGCGCAAAGTGCCATTTTTTTAACGCCTCACCTCACGGCACACGCGCAGGAAAACGGGGCGGTGGAAACGGGTTTGTTGCGCTCTGGTACATACAACGCGGGTTTTTTTGCTGTTAGCAACTTGCCTGAAAGCAAACTGTTTTTGGAGTGGTGGAAAACAAAATTGAGAACGCAATGCTACGCCAAAGTGGAGCAAGGGCTGTTTGTCGACCAATTATGGCTCAATTTAGTGCCTACTTTGTTCGAAAAATGTTGTGTCATCAAACATCAAGGCTACAACGTGGCGTATTGGAATTTTTGGGAAAGAGAGGCGGACAATGTAGTGTTTTTTCATTTTAGCGGGTATGATGTGCGTGTGCCTGATGCGGTTTCCAAATATGCAGATTTGGCTATCACGTTTGAGAACTTTCCTGCGTTTAAGCCTTTTTTTGAGGATTATCGAGAAAGTGTAGAACGGTTTGGGTATGCTCGGTATCAAGGCATTAAAAGCACTGTAGGCGCAACAAACTTGCCTACCAATGCCCAACCCAAAAAAAGAAAATCTTACCTAAGCGTTCTTTGGAAGGCTATCAAAGGCGAGATTGTGATAGAAAAATAGATTTATACCAAAATAAAATTTAAAATGCGCCAAAAACTTAACACGGAGATACAGAGAAGCACTAAGAAACACAGAGTTCTTTG
>RDXI01000256.1 GCA_004292795.1 Bacteroidota bacterium
GATATTGGACAACAAATTGCTTCCCAACATAGCCAAAATAGCCCCTGGCACGCCATGCCCTGTGCAGTCCGCTACAGCTAAGGCAAAATAAGGCTTGCCTTCCACTGTGATTTTGTTGAACCAATAAAAATCGCCCGACACGATGTCTTTTGGCTCGAAAAACATAGCAAATTCTGCAAAATTTTCTTCTAACAGCATTTCATCGGGTAGCATTGCCATTTGTATGCGTTTGGCGTAGTCGATGCTTTCAGTAATGCGGTTATTTTTTTCTCTGATTTCCTTGTAGGCGTGGGTAATTTGGGATTTTTGGGCTTGTCTTTCGTCGAATTTGGTAGCAAGTTCTTCGTTCAGTTCTTGCTGTTCGGCTATTTTGTTCTTCAGTTTCAAGCCCATTTTGTGTAATTGCCTGCCCAATACGCGGAGTTCGTCATGCGTGTTTACCTTTGTATCCACGTCCCAATTTTCCTCGCCTATTTGTTCGGCGGCTTTGGCGAGTTTGCTGATGGGTTTTGCCAAACGCCTTGCTACCCAAAGCGAAATAAAAATGCCCACCGCCACGATAGGCAAGAGCCAAATCGCGGTTTTGTTCCGAATTTCGCGCAATAACGAAAAAGCCTCATACGTAGGAACAGACAAAACCAACTGCCATTGATTGCCCTCATAGCTCAAATAATTGCGCTCCTTGACACAAAAGAACAATTTTTCTGCTGTTTCCACAAAGTTGGCTTGCGTATTCAGGTCTATTGCCGAAAAATGCTCTTGCAATACGCCTTTAGGGTTGTGATTGGAATAGAGCAAAAGCCCTTGTTGATTGATGAGGTCTATGTGTAAATGTTCTTTCAAGCCTTTTCTATAGGGAATTTCTTGAAAAACCTCATACAATCTTTCTACCAAGATACGCGACACGATAACGCCTATTTTTTCGCCTTGCGCATTACGCACTACAGAGGCAAAGTGCAATACATTGCTTTTCAAGGAATTAGACTCTGAAATATCCACTACGATGTCCTTGCCTGCCTGAATATCCGCCCAATAAATCGTGTTCGGGTGTTGCTTGCCTACGTCCAGTCCTTTGCTGTCTGCTTTGCGCACTCGGTTCATATCAAAGAACGAAAAGCTATAGTACAACTCATTGACTTTGTGTAGTTTAGCCAAATGTTCGCTTATTTGTTTCGAGGTACTTTCGGGATTTCGCAACAGCGCGTTATTCGACAAAGACGTTATATCGCTCACACGCTCATACACAAAACGCTCTATGCCTCGCATACTGTTGGCAGATTGTTGGGAGAGGTCGTCTAAGATTTGCTCCCGCAAGATTTTCTGCGATTCTATGTTCGTGAAGTAGAAAAGTGTGCCTGCCGTAAAAAAAACAAGGAACAAACACAGGTTCATAAATTTTATATAAATACTCATAACTTGACTCAGTATTAAGGTTTTACCAAATAAAATACCGATTATGGTGCAAAGTTAGGGCATAGAAGGGCTACATTTCAATTTTTTATATTATTAAACTGTAAACCCTGTTTTAATTTTTCGAATAATCCCCTATCTTTGCCCATTCTCCACTTACGCCTTTGCCCTTCCACCTTTCAACCCCTCCACCCTTCAACCCCCCATGATACATACCATCGACCTCCAATTCTTGGGCAATGCCCAAACGATAGCGAGCTTTTTAGTCATTACTGACCAAAACCAACCCATTTTGGTGGAGTCGGGACCTCATTCTACCTTGCCTACCCTGACCAAAGCCGTAGAAAATTTGGGCTATAAGCTGACAGACATCAAGCACGTTTTTTTGACGCACATTCACCTCGACCACGCAGGCGCGGCATGGGCATTGGCACAACATGGCGCGACAGTGTATGTCCACCCTTTTGGCGCACCTCACCTCGCACACCCCGAAAAATTGATGGAGTCCGCCAAACGCATTTACCAAGAAAAAATGGAGATGCTTTGGGGCGATATGCAACCCATTCCCGAAAATCAATTAGTACAAGTAACTGATAAACAAACTTTTACGATTGATAACCTTACCTTCGTAGGGCATCATACGCCAGGTCATGCGGTGCATCACATTGCTTGGCAGGTAGGCGAGGCTGTATTCGCGGGAGATGTGGCGGGTGTGAAAATAGGCGATGGACCCGTAGTTGCTCCGCTACCTCCGCCAGACATTGATATTGAAGCATGGCACGCTTCTATCCAACTTTTGCGCGACCTGAAGGCAAGCCGTATGTTCCTCACGCACTTTGGCGAAATAACGAACATTGACGCACAACTCGAACAATTAGGCGCGAACATCAACCTACAAGCCGATTGGGTGCGTGTGCGTTGGGAAGCGGGGCAAACTGTAGAGCAAATGTTGCCCGATTTTGTGCAGTTTTGTCAAGGCGAACTCAAAAAACAAGGCGTGGCAGACATAGAATTATTCAAGTACGAAGGCGCGAACCCTGCCTTTATGAGTGCTACAGGTTTAGTACGCTATTGGAAAAAGAAATTGAGTGCGTAAAAAAACGCATACCTTGTAATAGCCCGCCATAAAAAGCTACTATTCTGCCTAAGATGCTGTTAGAATACGCTAAACTCCAATTTCGGATTATCAACCGCGCCATCGATGCTTTTGGCTTGCCTCCAAGTTGGGGCTATGTGTTGGGCTTAGGCTTGTTTGTGGCTTTTTCGGGAGGGCTATTTGCCAAAGTAGCTTATGCCGAATTTGTCTATGTGGCGGTGGCTTGTTTGTGGATTGCACGCCTAAGCGAAATAAAACGCAATGACTTTTTGCAAACTTGCTTTGTAGGCAAGGCATACAGGCGAGTCCGTTTGTTCGAAAATGCCATAGCTGTTTCGCCCTTCGCGCTTTTTTTGCTTGTGCAAGGCGCGTGGATTGGCTTCGTGCTGGTTTGGGTGGCGTGTGTCGTTGGGGCATTTTATAGAGTGCGGGCAGGCAAGCAAGCCATTATTCCCACTCCATTTGGGCGCGTGCCTTTCGAGTTTGTGATAGGCTTTCGAGGTACTTTTTTGTTCCTTTTTCTGCTGTATGGCGTGGGTTGGACAGCTACAGCAGTGGGCAATGGTGAATTAGCTGTTTTAACCATACTCCTTATTTTCTACCTTTGCCTGAACTATTACAACTTATTAGAAAGCGATTATTGGGTTTGGTCGCATAACCTCACACCGCGCCAATTTTTGCATCAAAAAATTAGGCAAGCCTTCCTACAAAGCACGTGTTTAGTCTTGCCTGTTTGCCTGCCTATGTTGGTAGTTTTTTTTGATTATGCGGGTGTGATAGCCTTGTTTTTGGTATTGGGTTATGCCTTTTTAGCCTTTGCCATTATCCAAAAATACACCGTTTTTCCTGAAATGGTCAATGTAGGACACGCCTTGCTTATGGTCATTTGCATTATGTTTTTCCCTATTCTGTTTATCGTCTTGCCTACGCTGTATGCGCGTGCTTTAAAAAACTTAGCCCATATTTTATGATAGTTATCAAACAGTTAGCCAAAAGCTACGGCAGTAGGCAAGTCTTGCAAAACATCAACCTGACCTTTGCGCAAGGAGGCGTGTATGGCATTGTAGGCGAGAATGGAGCAGGCAAGACCACGCTTTTTCGTTGCATAGCGGGGTTAGAAAGCTACGAAGGCACTATCACTTGCTCTACAGGCATTTTGAAAAACAGCTTGGGCTACTTGCCTACCGAAGCCTTCTTTTTTGCGCACATCACAGGACGCGAATACCTGCAAATGCTTTGCAATGCTCGACAAAAACCCTTGCCTGACTTGCAGGCAAGCAATATTTTCGAGTTGCCCTTAGACCAATACATTTCGGCTTACTCTACAGGTATGAAAAAGAAATTAGGCATCATGGCTATTTTGTTGCAAGGAAACGACTATTTTATTCTTGATGAGCCTTACAATGGCGTGGACATTCAAAGCAATCTGCTCATTACGGAGATTATCCTCAAACTCAAATCATTGCGCAAAACGATTCTTATTTCTTCGCACATTTTTTCTACCTTGCAAGATACTTGCGATGAAATTTATTGGCTACAAACAGGCTCTTTCCTACAAAAAGCCACCCACGAAGGATTTGAGGCAATGGGCGAAGCCATGAAACAAAACACCATTGGCGATAAAATGGCACGATTGGACTCGTTTTTGTGTTGAATAATCCGTTAGCACAGTTTTAGAAAATAAAAAATAAGCACACAAAATCTATATATCCCTTAAATTCTTGCAACAAAGTTTTGTAGGCAAGTTGCCGAAAGAGCCAAAAAATTGCTACTTTTGCAACCTAAATATCCCCTAAAAATGAAATATCTTATCGTTGGTTTGGGCAATATCGGGGCAGAATACGCCCAAACGCGCCATAACATTGGCTTTATGGTCTTAGATTACATGGCTAAAAAAGCAGAAGCCACTTGGAACACAGAACGCCATGCGGACTGCACAGAAATCAAACACAAAGGACGCTCTTTGCATTTGATAAAGCCCAATACGTACATGAACTTGAGCGGAAAGGCAGTCAATTATTGGTTGCAAGAATTGAAAATACCTATCGAAAACCTATTGGTAATTGTTGATGATTTGGCTATTCCCCACGCCACGTTGCGCCTTCGTCAGAAAGGCTCGGCAGGCGGGCACAATGGGCTTGCCAGTATTGAGGAAACTATAGGCACTTCGAACTATGCTCGCCTGCGTTTTGGCATAGGCAACGACTACCCCAAAGGCAAACAGGCTGATTATGTGTTGAGCAATTTTACAGAAGACCAAATGATTGATATTTCCCTTGTGATGGACAAAGCTGTAGAAGGTATCCAAGCCTTTGCTATGTTGGGCATAGAACGCGCCATGAACGTGGCGAATAGTTAGATGTCTGAAAATTTGTGTAGCTTTGCAATGTATTTTGCTTTACCCTATTTCATTTATGGCAACCCTCACCATCGAACAGGAAAGGACTTTGTTGCAAAACTTCTTCAACGAAGCCCGCGAAATCTTACAAGACTATAGCCAACAGCGTAGCCTCATTTTCTCCAATAGCCAACTGTTCTCTTTTGTGTTGGTTAGCCCTATTACTATAGCTATAGCAAGTGATGGCAACCTCGACTTGTCCGAAATATGCTCGTCGATACAGCGGCTTACTTCGACCAACTGATGCCAACGGCTTTCGATACCCTCGACCAACCTAAAGAGGCTCTTTCGGACAAAGAGTTCAAAAAAATTGTCTATGGCGAATTGCGTTATCTTTCGCTCAATATGGCGCAGTATGAAGGCAAGCTTTTAGAAGCTATCAAACTCCTGATAGCCCTCGATGATGCCTTGAGCATGGACAACAATCCTACATTTTCTATCCGCAACCGCATCAAACAAATGATGATGAGCGTCATTTACAACAACTTAGGCAAGGACACCATCGAAGAAACCAAAGTCCTCCAAATCCTCAAAGAACTCAAAATAAATTGATTTGTTGAAAAGTTGAGAGTTGAAAGTTAATACTTAGCCACTCATTCACCTATTCACTCCTTCACTCATGAGCAATAGTTTTGGCAACATATTTCGTATCACGACTTTTGGCGAGTCGCATGGAGCAGGCAATGGCGTAGTCATTGATGGCTGTCCTGCGGGGCTATGGCTCGATGAAAGTTTTATACAACAAGAATTGGACAGGCGCAAACCTGGGCAATCGGCTATCGTAACCCAACGCAAAGAAGCGGATACTTTCCAAATCCTTTCGGGAGTTTTCGAAGGCAAGACTACAGGAACGCCCCTGACGCTTTGGATTCCCAACGAAAACGCCAAAAGCCAAGACTACAATCACCTCGCTACAGCTTACCGACCTTCTCATGCAGATTATACCTACCAAGCCAAGTACGGACACCGCGACCATAGGGGAGGAGGGCGTAGCTCGGCACGCGAAACTGTAGCAAGAGTAGCAGGAGGCGCAGTTGCCAAACTATTATTACAAAAATGGAACATAAAAATAACTGCTTATACCTCCCAAGTAGGCGAGATAGTATTGCAAAAGCCC
>RDXI01000378.1 GCA_004292795.1 Bacteroidota bacterium
CGAACTTACTGCCCTTGTTTCTCGCCTACAGCGCGATGGCGCATTGACAGACGCTTTAGACAGTTTGGGCAATACCATAGCAGATGACAATGTTTTTGTAGAAACGCTCCGCGCTACAGGCTTGCACCGCACAGCAGGCGAGATAGCAGGCAAGGGCATTTTTACAGAAAATACTATAGGTGCAAATTTGCTCTATAATCCTACTAAAATTCCTTTGCAAATAGGTTTTTCTTACCTACATACGCTTTACAATTTGCCTTTTCAGCGTGGTTTTGCGAGCCAGAAAGACAGTTTACGCTTTTTGTACGAATTTGCAGGCAAGGAAAATGGCGTAGCGGGGCTTTCTGCACATTATCAATGGTACAATTTTTCGTTTTTTGGCGAAGTGGGACGCTCTCAAAGCGGTGGAGTAGGCGCGTTGGCGGGCTTCGTGTCCAGCCTTAGCCCCACTGTAGATTTTTCATTTTTGTATCGCCATTATGACCGTGATTTTCATACATTTTATGGCAGTGCTTTTGCCGAAAACACACGAAACATCAACGAAACAGGCTATTATTGGGGCATCAAAATAACGCCTAACCGAAAATGGAAAATAGCGGGCTATTTCGACAAATTTTCCTTTCCTTGGTTGCGCTACCGCGTGGACAGACCGTCAGAAGGCTATGAATATTTGGGACGCATCACGCATCAAATTTCTAAAAAAATAAGCCTCTACGCACAAGTAAGGCACGAAATCAAAGACCGTAACGCAAGCAGTGAGGACATCACCACGAACATGGGCGAAGTCTATGCCACCACACGCCGAAACTTCCTCCTTAATTTGGATTACAAAGCCGAAAGATTATTTACACTCAAAAGTCGTGTGCAGTACAGCACTTTCGACATAGCAGGCAAGCGCACTTCTGGCATGGCATTGGTGCAAGACGTAGGCATAAAACATGGCAGATGGGAACTCGAGGGACGCTATGCCCTCTTTGGCACTGACGACTTCGACAACCGCCAATATGTCTATGAA
>RDXI01000257.1 GCA_004292795.1 Bacteroidota bacterium
GGTAGGCAAGGGCGCGAATGTGAATATGGAGGATTTTAATAAAACGCCTCTCATTTTTTGGGCTGTTATGCGTGGTGATGTGTCGCTTGTGCGCTATTTGGTAAGCCAAAAAGCCAATACCAAAACAAAAAACGCACTTTTCTTGCCTACAGGGGCATATTATGGCTCTTTGTTGGCGATTGCTTCGGCAGAGAACAAAATGGAGATGTTGCGCTATTTGGTGGAGGAATTGGGCTTGCCTGTGAACCAACAGGAATATAACCCCGAAGAAAAATTGGAAAATGGCTGGACTCCCTTGCAGTGGGCTTGCCAAAATGGACACGCGGACATGATTACGTACCTATTGGGCAAAGGGGCTGATGTGAATTTGAGTAGTCTTAAGGGCAGTCTGCCGTTGTTTTTAGTCTTGGCGAGCAAAAAATCCGCGCCTGTATTTGCTTTGTTGCAAAGTGCAGTGAATTTAGAACAAGGCGACAATGAAAATACCTTGCCTATTTTTTATGCCATTGCCTACCAAGAAAAAGCGGTTTTGCAAAAAATGATAGAAAAAGGCGCGGACTTTAAAAATGTGAAATTAGACAAAAATACGCCTTTTCACTACGCGCTCCAAAGGGGCAAGATAGAACACGCCCAACTGCTCTTGGAAAAAGGGGCTGATGGTGCAGGTTTTGGGGCAGATAATACGCTTCCTTTGTGCGTGTGTGCCAAAAATGGCTTCGAAGATTTGGTAAAATTGTTGCTCAAAAACAAAGTCAATCCGAATACGCCTGATAACGCTGGGCGCGTTCCGTTGATGTATGCCGCTTTCAACAATCAGGTCGATATTTGTAAACTGCTCATAGAAGCCAAAGCTGACAAAAATCTACAAGACACAGAGGGCAAAACTGCCTTAGACTATGCCCGCCAAAACAATGTTTCGGAAGCGATAGCCTACCTCGAAAATCCTAAAAATTACAAACCGCTTTCTACTTGGCAAACCTATAACCAAAAATTGGTAATGTTTATCAATGCGCAACAAGGCAAGCAAGCTATGGAGGTAAGTCAGCAAGCCCTCGCCTACGTAGGCAAGGAACATGGCGAGAAAAGCGAACAATATGCACAAGCCTTGATGAACCATGTACGTTTGTTGCGCAACATAAAAGAACAACAACAAGCCTTGCCTTTCTTGGAAAAAGTGTTTCCTTTGTTGGAAGGAAAAAAGGACGAACAATCTTTGCGGTATTTGGAAGAAGCAAAAGCCACATGGGGCAAAATTTTGTTCGAAATAGGACAATACGAAAAGGCAAAAAATATGTATGCACAAATGGAGGAGGGCTATCTCAAAAATGTCAATATGGGCGACACGCATTACAAACTTAGCCAATTCGCCGAGGCAGAAACTTATTTCAAAAAAGCCTATCGTTTGGCAAAAGATGTGCAAGAACAGCTTAGTATGCAAATTGCTTTCACGACTTTGTACATGGACATGGGGCTGTACGCAAGCTGTGATAGCATTTTTCAAAAAGCCTTGCCTACCGCCCAAAAACTGTACGAAACAGACAAGCAAAAATATATCTTCGATTACTTGACTATCAAACACAATTATGCCGATTATTTGACTATGGTAGGCAAGTATGACAAGGCAGAATACGAAGAACGTTGGGTATTGAAGACTATAGAAGCGTGGAGCAAAAATAGCACGTTGTATCATCAAGCCTTGATGACGCTGGGTGTTATTTGTTTGGAAATGGGCAGGTACGAAGAAGCCACGCAATATTTGTCGCAAGCCGCTTATTGGAAATATATCGCATTGGGCAAAGAACACCCAAGTTTTGCGCGTGCCTTGATGACGTTGGGAACAGCGCATTTGTATCTGAACAACAAAGGATACGCTGAATATTATTACGAAGAAGCCTTGCGAATTGTGGAAAAAACAGAAGGCAAGGGAACAATATTGTATGCGTCTATCTTGACCAATCAAGCGACTTTGTATAGGGAGAAAAAAGACTTGCCTACGGCAGAGCGTCTTATGCGAGAGGTAATGGCATTGATGGAAAAAAACAACCTCACGAACACGCCCTATTATGCCAAACAAGTAGGAAATTTCGCCAATATCTTGCAAATGCAAAAAAAATATGAGGAGGCGATAGCTTGGAGCGGGAAAGCCTTAGCCCTTTACAAGCAAAATTTACCTGAAAATCATGTGGATTATTTCCGCGAAATGCAGGATTTGGCACTCGCCTACGCAACAGTAGGCAAGGAAGAACAAGCCGAAACTTATATGATGCAAAGTATGCAAGGTATTCGAAGCTTTACCGAAAAAATATTTTTTCACATGAACGAAAAACAACAAACCGCCTACACCCAACACAGCCTCACGAACCTCGAAGCCTATCAGCAATATGTGATAGAAAGAAGCGCGAAGAAACCTCAATTATTGGGTGATTTATTGGATTATACGTTGGCTATGAAGGGCATTTTTTTGAATGTGCAGAACAAAGTGCGCAAGGAAATTCTAACTTCGCAAGATACTGTGAATGTAGCCAAATTCAAGGAATGGGTGCGCTTGAAGGAAACCCTGAACAAACACTACAACAAAACGCCTACCGAGCTACGCGCTCTGAACATCAGCTTGCCTCAAATAGAACGCGAAGCGGAACAAATGGAGGTAAATATGGCGCAAGCCGTTGCGCAAAAGATAAAGCCACAACGCATTACTTGGAAAGATATTCAGCGCACTTTGAAAGCGAATGAGGTAGCTATAGAAACCATCAACCTCCGCGTAGAAAGCAAGGACAGCACTTGGTACGCTTTCCTGCTGTTTGACAAAAATAGTATATTGCCTGAAGCTATCCTTGTCAGAAATGGCGATGAATTGGAAGGCAAGTATTTTAAAAACTACCTCAATACCATCAAAGGCAAGGCGCAAGACAAATATTCTTACGAGCAATATTGGTCGCCTTTGCTAAAGTCCAAGCTCTTGCAGGGAGGCAAGAAAACCATTTATTTCTCGCCAGAAGGCGTATATCACCAAATTAGCCTAAGCGGTTTGCGCAATCCTGCTACCGACAAATATTTGATGGACGAGCATAACCTACAGGTCATCAGTTCTTTGAAAGACCTTTTGCAAACTGCCAAAGAAAAAAACACCAACGAAGCGGTCTTTTTGGGTTATCCCAAATATAATTTGCCCTTCGAAGCCCACGAAAAGGCAGTGAAGGCTTTTTTGAGTGGCGAAACGGCTACAGCCTTGCCTACCGAAGCCTTTCCTACTGACGCGCCCAACCCCACGCGCACCATCAGAAACGAACTTAGCAATTTGGACTTGGGCGAACTACCAGGCACCAAAACAGAAGTGGAAAATATCAGTGGCATTGCTACACAAAACGGCAGGAAAGTAAAAACGTATTTGGGCGAACAAGCCTTAGAGGAAGTAGTAAAACAAACCAAAAACCCAAGTATTTTGCACATTTCTACGCATGGATATTTCCTAAAAGACATAAAAGAGTCAGGCGAGGGAGGCAAGTTGTTAGGCATTTTGACCGAAAAATTACAGGAAAACCCACTTTTGCGAGCTGGTTTGTTGCTCACAGGCGCGTCTAATCAATTCAATAGTTCTACGCCTGCCACGCATTTAGAAAATGGCATATTGACTGCCTATGAAGCCATGCACCTCGAATTGGATAATACGGATTTGGTGGTTTTGTCGGCTTGCGAAACAGGCGTAGGCGAGGTTAAAGCAGGCGAGGGCATTTATGGCTTGCAACGCGCTTTCAGGTTGGCGGGTGCAAAAGCCTTGCTCATGAGTCTTTGGACAGTGAGTGATGATGCTACGCAGGTTTTGATGACTGCCTTCTACAAGCAATGGCTCAAAGGCAAAAGTGCGGTTCTTGCCTTCCGCATTGCACAAAACGAAGTCCGCAAACGCTACCCACACCCGTATTATTGGGCGGCTTTTGTGTTGATAGGAGGGGAGCGGTTGTAAGGAATGCCAAATAGTTGCATTTGTAGGGGTAACCCTTGTGGTTACCCTGTTTCGTACACATATTTTGGGTAAAAATAGATATTTGTGTAGATAAAAAGGGCAATGTAGGGGTAACTCTTGTGGTTACCCTGTTTCGTACACATATTTTGGGTAAAAATAGACATTTGTATAGATAAAAAGGGCAACCACAAGGGATTGCCCCTACATTTTAATATTGTATGTTAGCGTTATTTCACATATTTCCTAAAACCAGAGGCTATCTGAAAGACGAAAAAGCCAAAAATAAGCCTATGCGAAATATCAAGAAAATGTGTAATTCCATTGATATCTTCACTTTTCATGTTTAAAACTTTGCTTATATCGCGTGTGGGATTGAATAATTGAAAGAATACACTGCCATTTTTCCAAAAAATTTCATATAGCATATTGCCAAAACCTGACCAATTAGGATTAAATGGCATATAAAATAACTTGCCTGAAAACACCATACTTATATAAAAAAACAAGGTACACAACAACAAAACCCAAGTAGGTTTCCACCAACTCAAACCAAAATTATTACTTTGGCTAATCCACAATATCCACCTATCATTTTGTGATGCCTTTTTATCTATTTTCAGGCTTTCCTTATAAACCCGCATTTCTTCTGCCTGAAAGTCTAACGATTGTATCCTATCTCCTTGTTTATCAGTGCTTTGCTTCAGTTGGCGATATACTTCGCGTTGGTTTTTGTAGTATTTTGCATCTTTTTCTTTTTCCTCTGTTTGGTTCAGTTTTTCAGGCAAGAACCACGTTACGTTAGCCGTTACGATTTCAGTCAAAACTGCATTATTTATATTGATATTAGAGAAAGATGCAAAGTCAAAATCATAAAATTGTGTTTTGCCTAAGTTGCTGTTTTCTATTGAAAATATGCTTTTTGTATTTTCTATTGCTTTGTAAGAGGAGAATGTAAGGTTGCCATAATTAGAAAAATTTAAAAAATTTATTTCTTTAAAATATCCTTGATTAAATGTTACACTTGCTTTTGTATTTTCTTGTAAGAGTACAATTTTATCAATTACATAATTTTCAAAATATAGAGTACCTGAAACTTTAGGAGAAAAATAAAGTTCTAAACTTTC
>RDXI01000027.1 GCA_004292795.1 Bacteroidota bacterium
GGTAAGGTGCAAGATATCCTTCTATCATATCGCTGGCTTGATTTTCGCGTATAGCGGTAGCTACCAATTCTTTCAAATATTGCTCAAAATTGGGTATGCTTTTGATTTTGTTGTGAATGTGTGTTTGAGAACTTTGACTCCATTGTTTTCTTGCCTCGCCTATATTTTGTTGGACTTGCAAAAGTGCTTCCATGTCTTTAGCAGTGGGCATCATTTCATTATCCTTGTACTTTTTAGCTGTTTCCTCGATTCCTTGTGGAAAAGGATTTTTTTCAGAAAATTCTTTAGAAGCATCAAGAATCAACTTTGCAAACTCCATCAGCATAGAACCTTCTTCAAATTCTTCTCTAAATCTATTCTCTTTTTGGGACAAAATTACTTTGGTTGTTGTGTCTACCATACAATCTGCATACAAAATATGTTTTGCATAGTCTTGTGGGATTTCTTGGGTAGCAAAATCTTTTTCAATATAAAAACCGCTTAGATTTTTGTAGTCTTCGGTGTTGTAGTATTGAAAAATTGCCTGATTTTTAATTTTCTTATCCTTCCAAGAGAAGTCTTTCTTGATGTGGTAGCCTTCTGATTGTATGTCAATCAGCTCATAGCTTACCTCTTTCGCTCCCTTGTAATTGGTATAAATGTGCTTTACAATCAGTTTGGGCGTGGCATTGATGGCTTGGGGATATTTTGCCAATAGTTTTTTGAGGGGCATTTTAGCGTCCAAATCCTTTTTTAGTTCCTCCAAGTTTTCTTTTGCGTGGATAGCATATCCCCAAGTTTGAGGCAAGGACATATACTTCTTTTGCAAGTCGCACTTGCGATACTTGATGTGCATAGAGTCCACTATGAACTTCAACCGTTGCATAGTTTCAGGCGAGTAGGCAAGTTCTTCTTTAGGATTTTGCGCCACGCAAGGCGCAATGTATAACATAGCTCCCAAAAATAGGCAAACAGTGCGAAAAAATACTTTATCTACATTCATATTCGTAAATGGTTTTGCTTTGAAAAATATAATTTTTAAGGTCATAAGAAAGCGTATTGTAAAAATGTGAAATAGGATATTTTTCGGTATTGTAAGTCAATTCATTTTGATATACAATGATAGAACCTATGTGCGTCAATAGATAAGTTTTAAGTGTATTGTGGGGAGTAAAATAGTAAATATAGGGACTATTCAATGCAATACATAACTCCAAATTTGGGTAAAAAGGGTTTTTCTTGTTGTCAAACGTGCTTACACCTTTATAGTTTATTGAAAGCCCATCTCTAAACTTAAAAGTAGCTTCTTGTTCGGTTTCATAATTGAATTTTTGGTACACATCACCATATTCTTCACTACGATATTTTTTTGTACGCATAGAGTCTATCTGTCCTTTGGCATTGTAAACATAAACATAATCCATAAAACCATACTTAGGTTTTGCTCGCACAACTCTATTTTGGGCATCATATCGAAATGTAAATAATGTATCCTTGCCTGCTATGACAAAGGTAGCATCTTGTTGTCGTACAAAATCCCAGCGTATTGTCCGTGTTTTTGTAGGTATTTTGTTTATTTCGTGGCAATCTATATAAGCAACTTTGTTGTCTGTATAGACAATGTCATATATTTTAGTCAAGGTAGTGTCGTTCCCTTGATAAATACTAATCTTGATAGGACGACAAATTTTGCTTTGCCCGTAGGCAAATTGTGCTGTTAGACAAAACAGTATAGAAAGTGAATAAAATAGCTTCATATTTGAAATGGTTTATGCAAAAATATGAAATTTGTTGGGCGAAAAAAACAAATACACAAAAAACTTGCCTACCCGCGTAGGCAAGTTTTCGCGCCCTGAAACGTTGTAATACTATGAAACACGCGCTATCTGTCTTTTGCGGGCTTTTGTGGGCTTGCTTGCCTGCCTACGCACAAAACCTTGTGCCAAACCCCGACTTCGAATTTTACCAAGAACTACCCAACACAACCAGCGAGATAGACAAACTTCGCGCTTGGTTCAACCCTGCAGGCGAGAATGAGCGCAAACGCGCCACGCCTGACTTTTTCCACGAAGATGGCGGAGCAGATGCCAAATTGCCCAACATAGCTTGGGCAAGCGGTATGACCATCAAACCCCAATCAGGCAAGGGCATTGCAGGCATCATAGCCACCAATCACCTCAACACACGCGAATATTTGTGCGTGCAACTGAAAACGCCTTTGCAGAAAAACCAAACCTACCGCATCTCGTTCTACTATGCGCAAGGCGAAGGGAGACAGTTAGGTGCGTTGGCTACTTCGTTGGGCGTGGGTTTTAGCCAAAAACGCCCTTGGCAACGTTTGGCAGATGCCCTCAATCCGACAGTCAAAATACAGCCTACCGAAATTTTGCAATCCAAAGAATGGGCAAAGTTTGAGTGCGAATACAAGGCAACGCATGACAACCTCGCCTACTTCATCATTGGCAACTTCTTGACCGAAAGCACAGATGCCAAAAAGGTATATGACAAAAGCATTTTCGGGCAATGGGCGTATTATTTCATTGACAGCGTGTCGGTGGCTATGGTAGCCTCGCCTCCGCCCATCGAAGAAATCAAAATCACGAAAGAAGAAGAAAATATCTTGGAACGCGCAAGCTACGTGCAGTTCAAAACAGGCGAGGCACTTATCTTGCCTGAGTCCTACCATATTTTAGATGATGTTGTGGATTTTCTCAATCGCTATCCTACAGGCAAGCTCTCCCTCGAAGGGCATACGGACAATGTAGGCACGCCAGAGCGCAACCTGATGCTCTCGCAAGCACGCGCCGAAGCCATCAAAGTCTATTTCATTACCAAAGGCATCAAGGCAGAACGCCTAACGGCAAAGGGCTTCGGGCTGACTGTTCCGAAAGACTCCAACGAAACTGTAGAAGGCAGAGCCAAAAACAGGCGCGTAGAAATGAAATTCAAGGCTTCTTGGTAGGCGAGTTTTGCTAAAACTTGCTTACCACGCCAAAGTGAATTTTGGCACGACTGAACGAAAAAGGCGACTCTTTCGCTTGTCCGAGTGCGTAGGCAAGGCTGAAAATACCCGCTTTCAAGCTCAAATTCGCGCCCACGCCCAACCCCGCAGGCGAGTCTGCCAAAAACGCGCCTACTACACGGCTTTCGTAATAGGCTTGGTCGTAGAAAGCAAAAATGTACGAACCCGCATCAAGAGGCAAGCGATATTCGATAGTAGAAATAAGGTATTGCGAAGCAAAAAATACATTTTGGTTATGCCCACGCAGGGAAGTTAGCCCGCCTATGCGCATCAATTCATTCAAAAAAAGCTGTTTGTTCGCCAAATACGCACCCTGCAATCCGAACCGAAAAACGCCCTTGCCTACCTTGTGAAAACTTTGCGCCTCCAATTTGGTCAGGGTTTGGGGTGTTTTGAACGAAATATTTTGGTACAATGAATCGGGTACGAAGGGATTTTTGATGACTTCTTTCGTGCCTGTATAAATAGAAAAATGAACTTGCACGCCCTTTCGTGGAAAGAAAATATCGTCTGTAGTTTGGGCTTTGTAGCCTATGCCATAGCCCCGCCAAAGAGTTTCGGAAATGTTGGCTAATTTGGTTGGTTCGTACAGCGTGGCGGCTTCGCCTAAGTTGCTTTTTTGGCGAAGGAGTTGCGCAAAAAATTCAGCATTGCCTTGTGTGGCATAGCCCAATCTTGCCTCCCACGATTGATTGACAAAACTTGAGTCTTGCCTAAGCAGTTTGAAGTCGCCTTGCAGTTGCAGGGGCGTATTGAAAAGCGTTTGAAAAGAGGTGCTAATATCGAGGCGTTGCGAAAGGCTTTGGAGGCGTTGCCATTGGAGTTTGAGGCTGTGTCCTTGTGCGAAAACATTGTAAAACTGTCCATTTAGCTCGCCTGTGAGCAGGACTTGCCCGCGCTGATTTTCATTGGGCAATACGCCCAAAATGCCATCTATTTGGTTTGCCTTCACAGGCGAGAGCGTGAGCAATACGAAGGCTTTATCTTGCAAAAAGCGAATTTCGGGCTTTCCTTGCAGGCGTAGGTAAGGCAGACGCTGTAGGCGAGTAGGGATTGCGTCTATTTTTTGTTGGCTGTAGGGCTGTTTGCGCTGTAGGCGCAAGTATTGCATCAAAAAGCGCGGACTCGTTTTGAGCTTGCCTACTATCGCCACACTGTCAAAAGTTATCAACATACGAGGCTCATACAGCCACACGCCCCGCCACTTGCCTTCGTGCATTTGCAAGGAGTCTATCCTTACCTGCGCGAAGGGGTGTCCGTTGTTTTCAGCATATTGCAAGATTTTTTGTTTTTGGGCTTCGATGCGTTTGGTCGAAAAAGCCTCGCCTTGCCTGTAGTCCAAGCGAATAGGCACATTTCCGCGCTCCAAACGTTCCCAAACGTGGCGCGTGCCAAGCGTGAGGTGCGTTTCGTAGGGCGAAGTAGCCGAGTCTGTTTTTAGCTCCAAATAGCCTTTGTCTATTTGCGTCTGTTTGTAAGCTTGTAGCCAAGTGCGGTAGGCAAGCGAGTCGCGGAGGTCTTTCTCTGTAACGGTTTTGTAAGGCATTTGTACATTTTGCCTTGCCTGCACGCGCCACGTTTGGGCGTGTGTGGGTAGGCAAGACACGAAGCAACAGCACACAAAGAGGCAGAAACGCGAAAGGTCTTTTTTCAAGTGATTTGTGAATTAAATCGTGTGATAGTAGCGTAAAGTTCGTTACTTTTTCTGGAGAATACAAGCGAAATGCACAAAAAATTGCTAACTTGCAGGCGTTTTTTGGGTGTTTATGAGAAAAGAAGAACTACGATTTGTGCGTATTGCCTTGGGGATAGTGTTCGTTTTGGCACTATTGATAACCTATTCGATGTGGATGCTGAACGATAACCACAAAAACACGCCCAAAACTGCCGAAAGCAAACGCGATACGAACACTCGAAACAGCGTGCCACAAGAAGCCGAGTTCTTGGAAGGAAAGCCCACCAAAGAAGCCGAGCCTGTGGATACTGCCTCGCAACACATCTTGTTTATTGGCGACTCAATGGCGGAAGGCTTGCGCTATCCGCTACAGCAATACGCCCAACACAACAAGCACAAACTGACCGTGATAGCCAAAACCAGCGCGAGCATCATCTCATGGGTAGGCAAGGACAGTGCAGGGCGTTTGCGCGAAACTATCCGCCAACTCAAACCCACGTATGTTTTGATTTCGCTTGGCTCTAACGACCTGTTTACCAAATACTTAGAAGAATACGAGAAATATTTGGAGAACATCAACAAGCAATTGGACAGCACAAAATTTGTGTGGATTTGCCCGCCAAATTGGAAAGAAGACTTTGGTTTGACAGACCTTATAGCCCAAAAAGTAGGCGAGGACAGATTTTTCCCTTCCAAACTGATGAAAATTCCGCGTGCAGGCGATAAAATTCACCCTACCGTACAAGGCTACAATCAGTGGGCAGACTCGCTCTCGCATTGGATAATGCACGAAAGTCGCCACAAAATCCGCTTAGACAAAAAGCCCGAAGAAGTGAAGGAAAAGAAAGAGGAGAAAAAAGAAACGAAACCCCAACCCAAAAACCCTAAAAAAACAACCAAATAGTATGAAAACTCAAATCCTTACCTTCCTCTTTTGGATGCTGTGCATTTGTGCATCTCAAGCCCAAACTGTTTTGGAGTGTGATGAAAAAGCATCATTTTTTATCAATGAAACAGATAATGCTCATTTTTTTATAAAGCTAAAAGGCAAAGTTATCAAAACCCAAAACGCAAGAGTTATCATGTTCCAAGAACACATGATGCAAACACTGCTCGCGCCTACATCAAAATACAAGGACAATGATACAGAGGACTTGAAAATCCTTATCAAATATGCCTTAGGCGAAGCGGAATATTTGTCGGGCATATTCAAAAGGCGCGTAGAGTTGGGTATGGAAAAAATGGACTTGGCTAATGGCAAGAAGGCTTTGTTTTGGTATTATGACATACCACAGCCTCCCAAAAAAGAAGAAGATACCGACACAAAAACGGTAAGGTTTGTGAAACAAGTTTCTTTTTCGCTTGTGTTAGATGACACCATTTATTCAGTAGGGGCTACTTTGTCCGAAACTCAAAACTTCGATGACCTCAAGAAAATGATGACTGAAATAGCCAATACTGCCAAAAAAGGCAAAGGCAAACATAATCCAAAGAAAATGTGTAAATAAGAGCTTGTTCAAATTTTTTGGTAACACATTTTCAGCCCCAGAGGGGCGATATCTTTGTAGAAAAGCCGTTCCACAAACAAGAACCCCGTAGGGGTGAAATCTTAAGATGTCGCCCCTACAGGGCTTTGATAACCTTAACAATGTCATTGCTACAAAGATATCGCCCCTACAGGGCTACCAAGCAAAATTATTTTTGAACAGGCTCTAAAATACATGGAGTGATTATTTAAAATTGCATAAAAAATGAATAAAATAAAAATAATTTTAATCTGCACATTTCTTTTGATTGTAGCATCAATTCCTATTGGTATTTTTTTATCCAATCACTATATATTATTGAAATATTTAGGTGGCGCGGCAAGAAGTTTAGGAAGACCTATCGAGGCAAAAGTTTATACCAATGGTAAACTAAACAATGATATACAAGTTTTTAGAGCTAACTACTATTGGCGCGGAGGCAAAGCTAATTACTTGATTTTATTTGGGAAAGAAAAACCAATAGATACAGATATTATAGGAGTAGATTTGAACGAAAAATATGCTTTCACAACATCAAGCTCTCATGAAAACGATTATGAACTCATTTGGGGACGCTTATATCAAAGTGAGGTAGGAGGACAGCTTACCCCCTTTAAAGATGGCGCAAAAGGATTTGGGTTTGACGAAAAATTGAAAATAGCTCAAAAAACAATATCTTTTTTAGTACCTCAACATGAGTATGTTGAAAAATATAATGCTGATTCCATACGAATAGAACTAAAATAACCCAATGCTTGACCTCTTATATAATTTTTTTTCGTTTGATTTCAAAGCCCCTATGCTTTTTAATAGTGGCTTGTTTTTGTTTTTGTTTTTTGGCTTTTTGATAGGCTACTTGTTTTTGTACAAAAATGTGCAGGCAAGGCTTACCTACGTCATAGTATTTAGCTTATATTTTTACTACAAATCGAGTGGCTATTTCATTGTTTTGTTTTTATTTACCATCATAGCCACCTATTATTTGGCTCTCCTGATAGACAAAGAACCGCACAAACAGCGCAAAAATTGGCTTTTATTCGGGGCTATCGTATTTAATTTGTCTTTCCTGCTCTATTTCAAATACACCAATTTCTTTTTAAGCAATGTTTATTTTGTAGCAGGTTGGGAGTTCAAGGCGTGGCAAATCATCTTGCCTATTGGTATTTCTTTTTACACTTTTCAGGCAATTAGTTATTTGGTTGATGTGAAACAAAAATACATTCCTGTTAGCAATAACTTGACAGATTTTGTGTTTTACATGACATTTTTTCCGCACCTTGTAGCGGGTCCTATTGTGCGAGCAAGAGATTTTCTTTCTCAAATACGCGAGCCTTTGGTTTTCAGGCAAGAAGAAATGAGCGAAGGCTTGATGCTCGTTATCAAAGGGTTGATTAAGAAGGCTATCATTGCCGATTATATAGCGCAATATGTGGATTTGGTTTATAAAAATCCTGCAGGCTATTCGGGCTTCGAGAATTTGATGGCTATGTATGCCTATACGCTCCAAATTTATTGCGATTTTTCGGGTTATTCGGATATGGCTATCGGTATTGCGCTTTTGATGGGCTATCGTTTGAAGGAAAATTTTATGAATCCATATCGCGCTTTAGACATTACGGAATTTTGGCGCAAGTGGCACATTTCGCTTTCGGGTTGGTTGCGTGATTATATTTATATTCCGCTTGGTGGCAATAGAAAAGGCGAGGAAAAACAATGGCTTTTTTTGTTTCTCACGATGTTGATTGGCGGATTTTGGCACGGGGCAGATTGGAAATTTATTTTTTGGGGAGCTATGCATGGCATGGGGCTTTTGGTGCATAAAATTTTTAGCAAATGGGCGAAAGATTTGGAGCTAAACCGTTGGATTATTGTGCCGTTAGGGTGGTTGCTTACGTTTCATTTTGTGGCGTTTTTGTGGATATTTTTCCGTGCAGATAGCTTTCATACGGCTACGGTTTCTATTCACAGGATTGTGTTTCACATGGATTGGGCTTACCTACCCTACTTCTTCAAAGCCAATAGTTTGGTTGTGTATTTCTTGTTGGCGGGCTATGCTTCGCACTTTATCCCCGATAGAACCAAAAAAGGAATGCAATATGCGTTTCAAGTGTTGCCCTTTTACATCAAAGCCGTTATTTTGCTCCTTATTATTCAAATCATTTTGCAAGTACAAGACGAAAACGTACAACCTTTTATTTATTTTCAGTTTTAAGAACTTTTATACTCAACCTAAGTTGTGTGTTATATCTTAGCCGCACAAATCACTTTCGAAAAAGGCACTTGGGCTGAAATAAAGGCTAAAGCCCAAAAAGAAAAAAAAATGATATTCATTGATGCCTACACGACTTGGTGCGGACCTTGCAAAATGCTTGATGCGCAAACCTTCAAAAACGAGGAGGTAGGCAAGTATCACAACACCACGTACATCAACTACAAGATGGACATGGAAAAAGGCGAAGGACCTGCATTTGCGCAAGAGTTCAAAGTTTCGGCATATCCTACTATGTTGTTCTTTACTAAAGATGGCGAATTGGCGCACCGTTTGGTGGGTTTCTTGCCTGCTGAACCATTTTTGACAAAAAGCAAAGATGCCAACAATCCCGATAAGCAATATTATACATTGCTGAAAAAGTACGAAAAAGGCGAGCGCAAAGCTGATTTTATACGCAATTTCGTGAAGGTATCACAAGACGCAGGCATGGACAACGCCTTGACAGTAGCCAAAGATTTCATGAAAACCTTGAAAAAATCGGATTGGGAAAAGCCCGAAAATGGGGACATTATCGCTATGACGGCTACAAGTTTGGACTCTGAGTCTTTCCAATACATGGAAAAAAACAAGGATAAATTCACCAAAGAGCAGTTTCAAATGGCTATCTATCCTATCCTTGACGCAGAATTTGAGCGTATTGTAAAAGAAAAAGACGAGGCAGGCAAGGAAAAACTGAAAGACCTTGTGCGTAAATACGCGCCTGAAGAAGCCGAAAAAATCGTGACTCAAATTGACAAGTATTACAAGCAAATGGTAGGCGGTCAAGCAGTTGAACCTCAACAAGAAGAAGATTGGCAAACCCTGAACGAAAAAGCTTGGGCGATATATGAAAACGAAACCGACAAAACGAAACTTGCAGAAGCCTTAGAGATAGCGAAAAGGTCTATCGCGATGCAAGAAAACTACTACAATACGGATACCTACGCGCACCTTGCCTACAAAGCAGGCAAGAAAGAAGAAGCCCTCAAAATGGCAGAACGCGCCTTAGAATTAGGCAAGACTTCAGGCGAGGACACAAGCGCGACACAAGCCCTCATCAAAAAAATACGCGAAGGCAAATAAGCTTGCCTACCCAACCGCGAACAAAAAGCGAGGTTGTCCGAAAAGGGCAACCTCGTTTTTATTACCAATTTTTATATGGCTTCGTATTTCCCCCAATTTTATTGGGGCTGTTGAAATTCAACCCTTACAGGGTTTTATAGGTAATTTTTTGTAGGTAAGTCGCGCTACACTTGTTTTCTGCGGTTTTTCTGAAAGTCCTCAAAAATAAAGTTGCCCAATTCGTTCAGGTTACTATAGTATGCCTTGCCCTGATTGATGCGTGTAAATTCGCGCACAAACTCTTGCAGGTAAGGGTCTGAAGCTATCATGAACGTTGTGATGGGAATTTTGATTTTTCGGCACTGTTGCGCAAGTGTAAGCGTTTTGCGCAATATTTTTCTATCCAAACCAAAGCTATTTTTGTAATAATTGATGCCCACTTTCATACAAGTTGGCTTGCCATCAGTTATCATAAAAATTTGCTTGTTTTGGTTCTTTCTGCGCCTCAGTATGTCCATTGCCAACTCCAAACCCGCGATGGTGTTGGTATGATAAGGTCCCACTTCGAGATAAGGCAAGTCTTTCATTTGGATTTGCCAAGCGTCATTGCCAAACACGATAATATCTAAAGTATCCTTCGGGTAGCGCGTGGTGATGAGTTCGCCCAACGCCATAGCTACCTTTTTGGCGGGTGTGATTCTGTCCTCGCCGTACAAAATCATAGAGTGCGAAATGTCAATCATCAACACTGTAGAAGTTTGCGCCTTGAACTCGCGTTCACGTATTTCGAGGTCTTCTTCCAAGAGCATAAACTCGTCAGTTCCATGATTGATTTGCGCATTTCGAAACGATTCCGTATAAGCAATGCTATCCAATTCATCGCCAAAAGCATATTGCCTGATGTCCGTATTCATTTCATCGCCTCGCCCCGTTTGGCGCGTGGTGTGATTGCCTGCTTTGTGGCGTTTCAGCTTGCCAAATATTTCTTCGAGGGCATTTTGGCGGAGGTTTATTTCCATTTTGGCAGATAGGCGAGCTTCTCCCTCGCCTTCTTCGTTGGTTTCGGTAATGTAGCCCTTGCGTTTGAGGTCTTCGTAGAAGTCGCCAATACCGTAGCTCTCATCGGTTAGCCCAAAACGCTTGTCAAGGGAGGTAAGGGCAGACATCGCCTCGCCTACATTGCCCGAAGTCATGAGAATGAGTTGTTGAAAAATATCGAACAAGCGTTCAAAATTTGCCTTGCTTTTGTCTTGTTCGGGTACAAAATCCCTGAAACGATGTCCTTCCATAAGTTTACAATGAGCTATTATAGACAAAACTACATAACGCGCCTCAAAGTTCTAACAGGGGCAAAATAAAACTATTTGCGCCAAAAACTTACAAGCGTAATTTTCAACAAACAATTCCGTAACAAAAATGTTATAAGTTCCAAATATGTAGTGTAATTTTGTACTATTCAAATATATTTTTGAACAAAACCATAAAACCGTAGTGATATGAAGCCTTTACCCAAAAACTCAATGTGTGGCAAGAATTTTCGGCTATCGAGAGCCTCCAAAAAGCCACTGCCACCACTGCCCAAGCAGACGAAAAAAACCAAGCTTCGCAAGAAACTTGGTTCGAATTGTTACAATATCCCAAAGAAACAGACGCGCCACAAGGCGAGTAGTATTATCGTTTAGAAGATGCCCTTGTGATGAGAGTAGTTTTGAGGATTTTGATTTCAGTTTCATAGTCCTCTTTTTTCTCTACTAAAGCGGTTTGTTTCATGAACAACTGCGCCGCTATCTGCCCCATCTCAAAACCGGGTTGTTTGATACTGCTCAAAGGCGGATCCACTACTTCGCAGATAGGATTATCGCCAAACCCAATCACTGCCACATCTTTCGGAATTTGCTTGCCTGCTTCCTTCAAAGCACGCATAGCACCTATGGCTGTTTCGTCATTTACAGCAAATATGCCATCAAACGCTACGCCTTCTGCCAATAGCTTTTTCACACTGTCATACCCCATTTGCAAATTGTCGCTATATACTATAGCTTGTTCGATAGGCGAGAGCTTATTTTTGGCAAGTGCATCAAGAAAGCCCTGCTTGCGTTCTTTGGCAATGCCCATTGTATCCGAAGCGGCAAGATGTATAGGATTTTTACAACCTTGTTGAATGAGATGCTCCGTAGCAAGGAAAGCACCATCATGGTCATCAACCAATACTTTGCTTGAAAAAATAGCATCACAAGAACGGTCTAAGAAAATAACGGGTATGTTACGTTTGTTCAATACCTGTAAATGCTCATAATCAGTTGTTTCGCTGGAAAGCGACATAAACAAACCATCTACACGGCTCGAAACCAACGCGAACACACAATCCACCTCGCGCTGATATGATTCGTCTGATTGCGTGATAATAACATTGTAGCCTTCCGCATACGCGATGTCTTCTATGCCACTGATGATAGTCGAGAAAAAGTGGTGGACAATTTTGGGGATAATCACACCTACTGTATTGGTTTTGCGCTTGCGCAAGCTAAGGGCGATAATGTTGGGCTGATAATCCATTTGATTTGCCAACTCCATGACCGCTTTTTTGGTTTCTTGGCTGATGTCAGGGTGATTTTTCAAAGCACGAGAAACTGTAGAGGGCGAAATTTTCAACTCGCGTGCTATGTCTTTGATAGTAACTTGTCCAGTTTTCATATTGGGGAAGAGGGAATACAGAGGTATGAAGGGAGGTAGAAGTGTATGTTTCTTGCAAACTCCTATGCTTAAAACAATTCTCAGTACAATTAGTTTGCGTTCTATAAAGCAAAAATAAAAAAAAATCTTTGATATGTACTAAAAATGAAACGTTTGCGCATACGTTTGCAGAATTTTTTTGTGTTTTCAAGGCAGTAAATTGTATTATTTGTTGAAAAAATATGCTAATATTGTGTGTTTGATAGCTTAAAATACCATTTTTAAGATAAACAAAAGGTCAATAAAACTTCTCAACACTCATGAAGAAACATTATCTAACCAATGTGTCTGTGCAAAGCACCTCCGATATGGGGTGGCATAGATGGCTATGGGGCGTATTGATGATGGCGGTCTTAGCCCTGCCTCTCTCTGCCCAAGCACAACAAAACATCAGCGGTACAGTAAAAGACGCGAAAGGCGAAGGCTTACCGGGCGCAAGTGTGGTTATCAAAGGCACTACACGCGGAACAAGCACTGACGTAGATGGCAAATACCAAATCTCGGCTACAGCAGGCGAGATACTCGTAGCAACCCTTACAGGCTACAAACCCAAAGAAATGACTGTGGGAGCAGAAGCTGTTGTAGATTTCTCTCTTGAAGAAGATGGGCTTCTTGAGGAAGTAGTTGTAGTAGGTTATACATCTTCAGACAGAAAAGATGTTACTGGCTCTGTTTCAAGCATTGGTTCTAAAGATTTCAACGGTGGACCCATCACTAACCCATTGCAACAAATTTCAGGACGTGCAGCAGGTGTAAACATTACACAAGCAGGTAGCGAACCTGGTGCTACACCAACGGTTCGTATTCGTGGTATTACGTCTTTGAGTGGTGGTAATGACCCGCTTGTAGTAGTAGATGGTATTCAAGGAAACATGGACTTGTTGAAGCAAATTCCCCCAAGTGAAATAGAAACATTTGACATTTTGAAAGATGCTTCTGCAACTGCAGTCTATGGTTCTCGTGGTGCGGCTGGTGTGATTTTGATAACCACTAAAAAAGGGAAGGCAGGAAAGACCACCATGGAATACAATGCTGTTGTTTCATTTGAAACCATAGCAAGGAGTTATGAAATGTTGAGTGCAGACCAATGGCGTGCAGAAACACAAAAACGTGGATTGCTTGTATCTTCAGGGGCAGGGCGCAATGATTTTGGCGCAAATACTGATTGGGAAGACCAACTTACCCGTACAGGTATCACTCAAAACCACAACTTAGCATTTGGTGGCGGGACTTCCAATTTTAATTATCGTGCATCTTTTACTGCTATTTTGCAAGATGGTTTGGTAATAAACTCAAAAAACCAAAACTATACTGCACGAATCCAAGCGACTCAACGCGCTTTGAATAATAAGTTGGGACTTACCTACAATGTCAATGTAACAAATACTACCAATAATTTTAATGGTCCTGGTTCATACCAACGCATCTTTGGCTTTAGACCAACTGACCCTGTTTTCAATACAGACGGTTCGTATTTTGTACCAGGTGATAAGTTTGGAGGTGCAAGCACAAATCCCTATGCTTTCGCTAAAGAAATCATAGATGGAGACAAAACTGATAATATGTTTGGTAGTGTGCGTGCAGATTATGACATAATTGAAGGATTGACTGCAAGTGTATTTGGTTCATGGCGTAGAATCAATAGGAATTATGGACGTTTTGAAGGCACTGCTACCACAAGTCCAGAAGGTTTAGCCATACCACTTGCAACACGTCCTAATGAGAGGGGCGTAGCTACACAAGAAGCTAACTATACAGACGAAAGATTGTTCAACTTCATTTTGAATTACAAAAAAAGTTTTGGCAATCATAATCTCGAAACAACTTTTGTGAATGAGTGGCAAAAACAAACATATTCAGGATTTAGGCAACTTGGTAGAGGTTTCGCCGACCCTAATGCTTACAATAATATTTTGTTGGCTAATACACTTTTGCCCAGAGAACAATCATCATATAAAAATGATAGAGTTCTGTCATCATTCTTATTGAGAGCAAATTACTCTTTTATGGGTAAGTACATGGCGACAGTAAGTGTGCGTAGAGATGCATCATCTGTATTTGGGGCGAATTACAAAACGGCTGTATTTCCTTCAGCATCACTCGCTTGGGCTATCAAGGAAGAAGGCTTCTTGAAGGACAATAATTTTGTAAGCGACCTCAAATTGCGTGTGGGATATGGTGTAACGGGTAATCAACAAGGAATCAGTCCGCAACAATCTCTTTTGCTTGTAGAACCTGATGGAGCAGGCGGCTATACTGTAGCGCGTAATGCTAACCCTGACCTTCGTTGGGAAACACGCAGAATGTTTAACACGGGTTTAGATTTTGGGTTGATGGACGGCAAACTGACAGGTTCATTAGACTTCTATACGGGCAATACGGAAGATTTGTTGTTTAGCGGTTATAATGTACCCACCCCTCCATTCCCAATACCCACTATTACAGCCAATGCTGGTAAATTATTCAACCAAGGCCTTGAAATAGCTCTTAATTACAAGTTAATCGACACGAAAGATTTACAAGTAAACTTGGCAGGCAATTTTACTACGAATAGAACGCGAGTTGTTGAATTGGCAGGCAAGGTGTTGAATATAGAAGTGGGACGCGACTCTGTTGCTTGGGGAGGTTTTGAAGTAGCTCCAGGTACAGGCGTAAATTCAGCTTATTTGATAAAAGGACAACCTATCGGTACATTTTTGGTGCATCAACACGCAGGTACAGACGATGCTGGTAACCAACTTATCGTAGATAGAAATGGTGATGGCATCATAGATGGTGGAGATTTGAGCAAAGACCGTTATGTAGCAGGGCAAGCACTTCCCAAATTTACGTATGCTTTCACACCCTCTATTATCTATAAAAGATTGAGTGCAAACTTTGTATTCCGAGGCTCACATGGTAATAAAATTTACAATGCCCGCAGGTTACAACTAAGCTCTTTGACGAATATAGGACAGGTAAATGTCTTGGCAGACGCACCAGAATTGAATTTCTTGAAAGCAACGTATCCTTCTGATTTGTGGTTAGAAAATGGTGGTTTCTTCCGTTTGGACAACTTGACGTTAGGGTATGACTTAGGCAATTTCAATTCTAAATATTTGCAAAACGCTCGTTTGTCGTTTACAGTGAATAATGTATTCATCATCACACAATACAAGGGCATCGATCCCGAACTTAGTATGGGTGGCGGTGGTGGTACAGGTATAGACAACGGTATATACCCTCGTACTCGCAATTTTGCAATAGGTTTGAACATTAATTTAAAATAATTAAACACTATGAAAAAAGTATCAATTTTATTATCTGGATTACTCACATTGGCTGTAGGTTGCACCAATGTAGAGGAAAAGGTGTATGACAAAATGCTTGCTTCTGAATACTATCGAACACCAGAAGGGATAGAATCAGTAGTGGGTAACCTCTATAACGAAATGCGCGGAGATTGGGGAGGCAAAGGAATCGCAGGCGCGGACAGGGGGTGGTTCGATATGAACGAAACCTGCACAGATGAAATGATGCTACCCACACGACAAGGGGGAGCATGGGATGATGCAGGCATTTGGCGTGATATGTATGAACACAAGTGGTTACCTACTCAACCATTTATGGAGAATACATGGAATTGGCTGTATAAAGTGGTTTATCGTGCTAACCAAGCCGTTGAACTTTTGAGAAATGCGAATGCCTCTCCTGAGAAAATCGCAGAAGCACGTGTTTTGAGGGCTTATTACTATTATATGCTTATGGATGGATGGGGTAATATCCCTTTCTACACCGAAAACACGTTAGGACCCACTCAAATCCCACAAGCGGCTAGAGCTGAAGTATATAATTTCATTGTAAAGGAACTAACAGAGAGCGTAGATCTTTTGCCTACGAAGAAACCTGTAGCAGGCGAAACTCAGTATGGACGATTTAACAAGTGGGCGGGTTATACTGTGCTTGCAAAAGTTTATCTCAATGCAGAAGTTTATACAGGTTCTGCTAAATGGGCAGAAACAGTAGCGGCTTGTGATAAAATTATCAACGAAGGAGGTTTTTCATTGGTGTCAGGAACGGACTATTTTACCAAATTATTTAGAGGTGATTGCGATCCGAATGAGGTCATCTTGCCTATTTTTGTAGATGCTAATACTGCACCACGAAACATCATTGGCATACGTTCTTTGAAAAAAGAACACGGGCAAGCCCTTTTTGGTTTTGACACTTGGAATGGTGCAACAGCACACCAAGATTTTGTCAATAAATATGAAAATGGCGATATTCGTAAAGCGCAATGGGTAACAGGAACTCAACCTGGTGGCGTGAATTACGCGCTTAATATTAGTTCTCTCACATCTGCGGGCGTGGAAGAAGGTGCGCGCAATATCAAATTTTTGCCTGTTCCTCCATATAACGGAGGCTCTTCATCTAATGATTTTCCTGTTTATCGCTACGCAGATGTACTACTCATGAAGGCAGAAGCAGCATTGAAAAGCGGGAATGCCGCAACAGCAAAAACACTTTATGACCAAGTTCGTCAGCGAGCTGGATTAGCCGCATCAGTAGGCAACATCACGCTTGATAATATTTATGATGAGCGTGGGCGTGAATTGTGCTGGGAAGGGCATCGCAGGCAAGACATGATTCGTTTTGGTAAGTTTTTGGCAGCCCATGACTTCAAAGCGCCAAGTGACTCAAAATACTTGATATTTCCCATACCTGCTAATGTGCTTTCTGTAAACAGAAATATCAAACAAAATCCTGGTTATTAACCCCTTATAGTTGTGTGACAGTTTGGGTAACCAAACCATCACACAACTATACTCAAACCCATTTTTGACTTATGAAAAAATATTTCAAGTATTTAGTATGTATGGCTTTTCTTGCTACAACCCTATGGGGTTGTAACAGGGATAAAGCCGAACCCGAACTTACAACGTATGGTGTGGAAGACAATGATTTGATACAAATCACGAATGCCTCTCCTTACATTCCCTTGCTTCTGTCTATGAGTGATGACACAGGATTGGACAAGGTAGAAGTTGTGGCAACGTCTGAAGGAAGCAACCCAAAATCTTTTGCGAATACTATTAAAAGTATCACTTCCAAAGAATTAGGGAAGTTTATGGTAAATGTGCCCTTTCCGATAGATGCACCCTCTGGTAGATATACTTTGCAATGTACCGTAACTGATAAAAAAGGCAAAGTAACAGTGAAATCTTACAAAGTGAGTATAGTAAATTCTCGCGCTCCTTCTACATCTGCTTGCAAATTGCCTGACCCTGATGTTGCGAGTACAATAGATGCTCTACCTGCTGGTAAAAACTGTTGGGTATATCTACAAGCACCTGATTATCATGATGGTTCTGATGTGTACATAGTAGGAAGTTTTGGAGCGGCAAACGGTGGAAGTGATTGGACACCTGCACAACCCGTTTTCAAAATGGAAAAATTGTCTAACAGATGTTTTCGCATTGCATTAAACTTGACAACAGGAAGTGCCATGAAATTTACCTTGGCAGGTGGTTGGGGAAGCCAGATAGAGAAAGCCGATGGAAGCGATAGTCAAGACATTGCTTGGAATGGCAAAGCGGCTCAAATTTTCCAAGTACCTTCTTCCACACCTGATTTTGCAGGTTTTAGGGGCAAACTTCCTCCTACTTCTATTCCTGCAGGAGCTATTAAAACAGGTATGATTACAGTTTTGATTGATGTAAACTCTACTGACGATTCAAAACCTTACTACCTTGTGAAAAAAGGAGCAACTGCGGTAACAAACGCGAATAAAATGCTTCGAATGGTAGGCACAAGGAATATGGCTATTGCTGTTCCTAAAGAAGCAAATGCTGAGTATATTGTAGTACGTGAAACGATTGCGAAGGTTGGACAGAATGCTTATGGATTTGATAGGTCATTTATCATAAATGGAGTTACAAACCCTGTGAATGGAGGTGTGTCTGGCTTCAAAACAGAGTTTACAGCACAAGCTGTTCCTGCAAATTTATTTGCGGTGGGAGATGCTACGCCTGGTGGCTGGAATAATCCTGTTCCTACTCCTTCACAACAATTTTCGTTGGTATCTACAGGAAAGTTTGAAATCGCGTCCTTAGCTATCACAGCAGGCAAAGAAATGTTGTTATTGCCTGTAAATGGTAGTTGGGACGCAAAATATGGCTTACCTACAAGTGCCGCAGGTCCTACAACAACAGGTGATGTGGTGCCTGGTGGTCAGAATATCAAAGGTCCTGCTACCGCTGGAAACTATAAAATCACTGTAGATTTTACCTTAGGAACTTATACATTTACTAAATTGTAAGACTTGGTAAAAATACGTCAAAAAAAAGCTACTTTCAAACACTTGAAAGTAGCTTTTTTGTTTTATAAACCTATAGTGGAATGTTGCCATGTTTTTTCTTAGGCAAGGTTGCCACTTTGTTTTCGAGCATTTGGAAGGCGCGAATGAGCTTTTGGCGCGTTTCCGAAGGCATAATCACTTCATCGACATAGCCCCTATGTGCGGCACGATAAGGCGTAGCGAATTTGCGCGTATATTCTTCTACTTTTTCTTGTAGCTTGGCTTCTGAGTCTTCGGCTTCGTCTATTTCTTTCTTAAAAATAATTTCAGACGCGCCTTTTGCCCCCATAACCGCAATTTCGGCAGTAGGCCATGCATAATTCATATCCGCGCCAATGTGTTTCGAATTCATCACATCATACGCCCCGCCGTAGGCTTTGCGTGTGATAACTGTAATGCGTGGCACAGTTGCCTCACTGAAAGCATACAGCAATTTTGCGCCATTGGTAATAATCGCATTCCATTCTTGGTCTGTGCCTGGCAAGAAACCTGGTACGTCTTCCAATACCAACAAAGGAATATTGAAACTATCGCAAAAACGCACAAAACGAGCCGCCTTCGTGCTGGAATTGATGTCTAACACACCCGCCAAAACAGCGGGCTGATTGCCCACAATGCCAATGCTCCTTCCTGCCAAACGCGCAAAACCTACGACCATATTTTCCGCAAAATTCTTGTGAACTTCTAAGAAACTACCTTCGTCGATGATGCCTTCGATGACCTCGCGCATATCATACGGCTGGTTCGGATTTTCGGGAATGATGCTATCCAATACTTCGCGGGTTTCGTTAGTAGCTTCGTAGGGCAGGCGAGGCGCGTCTTCTTCGCAGTTTTGAGGCATATAACTTAGCAAATCTTTGATAAGTTGGATACACTCCAATTCATTCGCTACCGCAAAATGTGTTACACCGCTTTTGGTGCTGTGCGTGCTTGCGCCACCCAATTCTTCCGAAGTAACTTCTTCATTCGTAACAGTTTTAACCACTTTCGGACCCGTTACAAACATATAAGACGTATTTTCGACCATCATAATAAAGTCCGTAATGGCAGGGGAGTACACCGCGCCACCCGCACATGGTCCCATGATAGCAGAAATTTGAGGCACTACTCCCGAAGCCAACGTATTGCGGTAAAAAATATCAGCATAACCCGCCAAAGAAACTACACCTTCTTGGATACGCGCCCCACCCGAATCGTTCAAGCCAATGACAGGTGCGCCATTTTGCATAGCCAAGTCCATGATTTTGCAAATTTTCTCCGCGTATGTTTCGGAAAGCGAGCCACCAAAGACCGTAAAATCTTGCGAAAATACATATACTAACCTTCCTGCTACAGTGCCATAGCCCGTAATGACACCATCACCCAAATAATATTCCTTGTCCAAGCCAAAATCTTTGCAACGATGCATGACGAACTTGCCTATTTCCTCAAACGAGCCTTCGTCGAGCAGGAGCGACACGCGCTCACGTGCCGTAAGCTTGCCTTTCTTGTGCTGTGCTTCTACGCGTTTCTCGCCTCCGCCCAAAAGAGCTTCAGCATTTTTGCGCTGAAGTTCAGCGTATTTGTCGGCTATAGAAAGTTGTTTTGTATTTTCCATGAATAGAGTAGCTATTTTTTTGCATCAAAGATAGCCCTTTCTTAGAAAAAAGCTATACTTATACATTAGGCGGATAGCTTTTTTCTGCAAAAAAAAGCTATACTCATACATTAGGCGGATAGCTTTTTTCTGCAAAAAATTTCATAAACTAAAATAAGCCTATAAAAGTTTGGAAGTTTCATGTTTTTTTACGAAATTCACACAAAGTAAATCCACCACGTCATACGGCTATTGACAAAACCACACATTATTTGCAAAATAAATTACTCTTTATACTTTTATTATCTTATTGTATGATTCAAAAACCTCGTTTCGGTTCAAATGACGAAGCAAACTTTTTCATTTGTTTAAAAAATCGTGTTGATGACTACTTCAAAGAGAGTCATCTCTCCAAACAAGGCAACAATGCCATGCTGTTCAAGACCTTGGCTATGCTAAGTCTGTATTTTGTCCCTTATTTTCTGATATTGACAGGCTGGTTCTCTATTGGGTTCATGGCTTTGCTTGTGGTTGCCATGGCGTTTGGCAAGGCAGGAATAGGTATGTCGGTTATGCATGACGCTAATCATGGCGCGTACTCCTCTAAAAAATGGCTCAATGGCATCATGGGCAATATGTATTATTTGTTGGGTGGCTCGCCTAAAATATGGAAAATCCAACACAATGTATTGCATCACACCTATACGAATGTGCATGAGGTAGATGAAGACATTGAAACGAAGTTCATTTTGCGCCTCTCGCCTCACGCCACGCTAAAACCTATTCACAAATACCAATATTTGTATGCCTTCGCGTTGTATTGCCTGATGACGTTTTCTATGTTGTTCAAGGATTTTGTGAAGGTGTTTCGCTATCGCCAATACAACCTCCGCGCCGCGAATACTTCGCTTACTGTAGATTTTTTAGGCGAGATTCTTTCTAAAACTATCTACCTTACCTGCACGTTGCTTGTGCCATATTTGTTGCTTGGGTTGTCTTTTTGGATAATTTTTGTAGGATTTTTGATGTTGCATTTCATTGCGGGCTTGATTTTGAGTGTGATTTTCCAATTAGCTCACGTCATTACAGAAACGGAGCATCATAACGTAGAAGAAAACGCGCCTCTCGAAAATACTTGGGCTATTCATCAGTTGAAAAGTACGGCTAACTTTGCGCCACACAACCGCGTGTTGAATTGGTATGTAGGCGGTTTGAATTTCCAGATAGAACATCACTTGTTCCCGCATATTTGCCACGTGCATTATCCAAAATTGGCTAAAATCGTGAAAAATACAGCTTTGGAGTTCGGATTGCCGTATCACGAACAACCAACTTTCTTGTCTGCTTTGCGCTCTCATATTGCTATGTTGAAATCATTGGGCAGACCGCAAATGGTGTAGGCAAGATGTGATACGCTGTGTAAATGTTCCATTTCTCAAAGAAATGGAACATTTGGAACATCTGTATATCTCAAACTCTATGGACACAAAATCGTTGCTGACTCGCCTACTGAAACAACACAGCCAAGACTTGGGTTTTGCGTATTGTGGCATCTCAAAAGCCGATTTCTTGGAAGAAGAAGCACCACGCCTCGAGGCGTGGCTGAAGCAAAATATGCATGGGCAAATGCACTACATGGCAAATCATTTCGACAAACGCCTTGACCCTCGCCTGCTTGTGGACGGGGCAAAGTCGGTGGTTTCCTTGCTGTATAATTATTTCCCCGAAACGCCCTTGCCTACCGAAGACAACTATCAAATTTCTAAATATGCCTACGGCAAAGACTATCATCACGTCATCAAATACAAACTCAAGGAACTTTTGGCGCGTGTGCAAGAGGAAGTAGGCGAGATAGGAGGCAGGGCGTTTGTCGACTCGGCTCCTGTTTTGGACAAGGCTTGGGCGAAGCGGGCGGGTTTGGGCTGGGTAGGCAAACATGTAGGCGATTTTTGTGGCACTTGCACGCGCTGTATTGATGCCTGCCCTACGGAGGCAATCGTTAGTCCTTATGTGGTTGATGGAAGCAAGTGTATTTCGTATTTTACTATAGAATTGCGCGACCAAATTCCCGCAGAATGGCAAGGAAAATGGGATGATTGGATTTTTGGGTGTGATGTCTGCCAAGATGTTTGTCCTTGGAATCGCTTTGCACACCCACACCACGAACCTGATTTTTCGCCCTCGCCTGCCCTGCAACAAATGCAAAAAAAGGATTGGGACGAACTGACCGAAGACGTTTTTAAGCCTCTTTTCAAAGGTAGTGCCGTAGAACGCGCCAAATTCGCAGGGCTAAAGCGCAATATTGAGAATGTGCAAAAGAAATAACTTTGCTGACAATGTTTACGGAAATGCTGTTTCAAAAAATTGTCAGAGAGGCGCAATTATTTCAAAACTAAATTTTTAATATTTTTAAGTATGAAAACGATTTTTTGTAAATGTTCCGTATTGGTCGCATCAAGCGAAGCACTTACACAATAATTTTTGTCTTGCAAAGTAGCAAAAGTCCAATATTTGCCCTGAATATAACAACCATAGACTGTTTTTTGATTGTCATTTTCGAATTGTGCCACTAACATAGCGGCGAGCATTTGCCCTTCTGCATCTTGTGATTTGCCTTTTTGTTTTTTGAATTCTTGCAAAAAGAAGTAGGGTTTTTTGGGCTTACCTACCCCTTTGGGGGAAGCGAGCATAGCATCACAAACCACATTTATCTCATAGCCATCTATCACAGCAGAAAGTGGGCGTTCATAAAAAAGCTTGATTTTGTCAGGCACATTCATATCCGCTATCTCAAAAAGTATTGCCAAGAATTTCATTTTGAGTTCTTCTTCGTTCCAATATTCGCCTTCGTCTTGCAACAACAAGCGTTTTTTTTCCAATAGTTTTTGGTCTGATGCTTCGAGTTCGGTTTGATAGCCTAACCATTCATCAAGCAAAGCACCACCCACATGGCGTTGGAGCGCGAAAGCGTCCAAAACATCTTCAGTATCTAAGATGAGTTTGATGGTATTTTGCATAATATCGAGGAGCAATAAAACTACAGCAAAGATAAGCGTTTTTTGTGGAGAAAGTTTGAAATCCTATCCTATCGAGCAAAGAAAATACCACAAAATTGTCAGATTAACAAGAAGAACCAAACACCCCCACGCCACCCAAGCCCGACAGCAAAACGATGCTGTAGGAGCGCGTTTTGTCGGTACGCATTTGTAGGAAAGTTTCGCGCAGGGCAGGCAAGTCTGTTTGCCTATCAAGGAAAAGCAAAGGCGCGACAAACGGTTGCCCCAAACGTTTTGTTAAGGGTTTGGGCGATATGATTTGGTTCGTAATGGTTTGCGCAACTTGATTGTGGTTGCCTTGTATGTTAGACGTATTTTGGTTCATGGCAAAATGGTTAAGTAAGCTATTCAAAAATACATCTTTTCTTTGAAAAAATCAAGCATTGCAACCATTTTGTGTTTATTTGCATCTAACTATGTATATGGTGCGTTTTCTATCTCTTCTTTTCGTTTGGGCTTGCCTACCCTTCGCGGTGCAGGCAGGCAAGCTACAGGGCAAAATCACTGACGACAAAGGCGAAGGTTTGCCTTTTGCGACTGTTTATGCAAAAGAATCGGGCTTGGGCGCGACTGCCAACGAACAAGGCGAGTACAGCCTGAAGCTGTCAGCAGGCAAGCATTTACTTGTGTTTCAATACATTGGTTTTCGCATCAAACAAGTGGAAGTTACCATGACTGATGAAGATGTGTTGCTTGACATTTCCTTAGACTCCGAAACGCTTACCTTGCCTGCAGTAGAGCTATCGGTGCAAGACCGCGACCCCGCGTATGCCATCATCAGGCAAGCCCAAGCGAAGCGCAAATACTACCTGAAAGAAGAAATAAAAAGTTACCAAACCCGCGCCTACATCAAAAGTCTGCAACGCCTCAACAAACGCCCCAACGCCATTATGGGGCAAAGTGTGCGCATAGATACGGGAGTAGTTTATTTTTCCGAGTCGCTCTCGGAGGTAAGTTTCAAACAGCCCGATAAATATTTCGAAAAACTCCTTTCCTCCAAAGTGAGTGGCAATAGCCAAGCCTTTAGCTTCAATCAAGCCTCTGATGCGTGGCTCAATTTGTACGAAAACATCACAGGCGAGCAACTAACGGAAAGGGGCGTAGTTTCGCCCATCGCCTCGAATGCCCTTGCCTACTACCGCTACCGACTGATAGGCGCGTTTTATCAAGATGGGCAGTTGATAAACAAAATCCAACTTTTGCCCAAACGCCCTTCCACGCCTGCGTATGGCGGTTATCTGAACATCATCGAGGGCAGTTGGCGGATTCATAGTGCGGAATTGACTATGCGCAAGGGGCAAGTGGAATTTGTGGACTCGGCTTCGGTGTATCAAGTCTATGCTCCCGTAAAAGGGACAGAAGTTTGGTTTCCGCTTACCCAAAAGGCTTATTTTGCGTTCAATGCCTTTGGTTTCAAGGGCAATGGCGATATGATTTTTGTGTTCTCGCCTCCTGTGCTTGAGCCTGCCTTTCCCAAAAAGCATTTCAAACAAGAGGTTTTTGTGGTGGAAAAAGAGGCAAACAAGCGCGACACAACGCATTGGAACGCCATTCGTCCCATTCCCCTAACGCCAACCGAAATGCGGGACTACAAAATGAAGGACAGCATAGCTATAGTTAAAGAAACGAAAGTTTATAAGGACTCCGTAGATAAAAAGCTCAACACCTTCAGACCGCTCAACTTGTTTTGGCGAGGCTATACCTTCCGCAATTCGTACCGAAAACTTACCTTTAGCTTCGCACCCTTGCCTGCTATGGCGCAATACAACACTGTAGAGGGGCTTGTGCTGGAACTCTCGCCTACCATTCGCAAAGGTTATGGAAAAGATAATCGGAAGTTTTTTAGAATCTTGCCTACCCTGCGCTACGGCTTCGCCAATCAACGCCTACAAGCCAAAATAGAAGCCCTATATTATTTTCAACCCAAAAAATGGCAATATGTGTCTATGGCAGGCGGGCAATACGTAGAACAGTTGGCGCGTCAGCCGTTTATTCCACCCTTTCCCAATACAGCTTATAGTCTTTTGACCGAACAAAATTTCTTGAAAATCTATGAAAAAACTTTCCTGCAAGTGGGCTATGGGCATAGGATTGTGAAGGGCTTGCGCATCAATGCGAGTGCAGAATGGAACGAAAGACGACCTTTGCAAAATAACAGTTCTTACAAATGGATAGACGTAAAAAATAGGGATTTTACAGCCAATGCACCCGAAAATGTAGAACTTGCCTCCACTGCCTTCGAGAAGCATCAAGCCTTGATAGTGGGCGCAGTGCTAACCATCAATGTAGGCGAGAAATACGCCGTTTATCCCGAATACACCTACACTCTGGAGTCCAAATATCCCACTATTCGCCTCAATTATCGCAAGGGCTTGGCGTGGGCAGGCAGTGATGTTCGATATGATTTTTTGTTTTTGCAACTCAACGACACTTGGTCGTTTGGTATGGTAGGCGAGAGCGAATGGGAGGTAGAAGTAGGCAAGTTCCTAAACAGTGAAAAGATGCAATTCATAGACTACAGGCACTTTTGGGGCAACCGCACTTTGTTTGGTAGGCAAGACATTAGGCAGTATCACCTGCTCGATTATTATGGCTATAGCACCCGCGAGCAGTACCTAAAAGCGCATTACGAACACCATTTCAACGGCTTTTTCTTGAATGGAATCCCGCTCATTCGAAGGCTGAAATGGCAGGAGGTTGTAGGCGTGAATTTCTTGCACACGCCCACAGTAGGGCAATATTGGGAATTGGGCATAGGCATCGAGCATATTTTTAAGGTCTTGCGTGTGGATTGGGTTACTGCCTTTCAGAGCGAAAAGCGCGTAAGCACAGGGTTTCGGTTGGGCTTCGGTTTTTAGCGTATGCAAACTTTTCGTTGCAAAAAATTGTTTATGTAGGAAATATTAGCGAATTTTGCATTATGATATACCCCATAGTAGCCTACGGAGATACTGTATTGAAGAAAGTAGCAGAGGGAATTTCCCCTCAAAGTGATGATTTTGACCTGAAGAAATTGGTGGCGGATATGTACGAAACCATGTACAATGCCAATGGCGTTGGGCTTGCCGCGCCCCAAATCGGTATGAGCATTCGACTATTCATTATTGACTCTACGTTGATGCATGAGGACGAAACACAAGGCATCAAAAGAGCCTTCATAAATCCTACCCTCATCAGCGAAACAGGCGAGGAATGGGCGTATGAAGAAGGCTGTTTGAGTATTCCTGATATTTTGGACAAGGTATATCGCAAGCCCGATATCGTGATGCACTATTTTGACGAAGATGGCAACGAACACGAAGAAGCCTTCACAGGACTAACGGCAAGAGTAATGCAACACGAATACGACCACCTCGAAGGCGTGCTATTTACTGACCACCTCTCTATGATGAAAAAAGCCGCTTGGCGCAATCGCCTAAACAATATATCGCGTGGCAACGTAAAAGCTAAATACCCCATGCGCTTTCCCAAATAACCTAATAACCCAATAAAACAACTCTTATGGATTTACCTACCATTGAAATAGCAGAAACCGAAGCCACTCCCCGCGTGTTCCTCAATCCACGCGAAGGCATATTTCTTATTGCAGGTAGGTCGTACCCCTCCCCACAATCTCTTGAGCTTTTTTACAATCCTATCATCAATTGGTTGAAGGAGTACGCCAAACAACCTAACCGCACTACCGAGTTTACCTTTGACCTCGAACACTTCAACACCGCCACGACCAAAATGATACTCCAAATTTTGGAAATCTTGGCAAAATTGCCCAACTACCACGTGTTGTGGTATAGCGATGAAAACGAATGGCGCACGCACCGCGAGTTTGAAGATATTTGTGAAATCACTTTGGATTGGAAACCTCGAAAAGACAGCTAACAACAACAACGATATGCTATTAGAACCTCTTGTTCGCGATAAAAAGGAAGATACGCCTCTCACTATTCTCGATGCTCAACAAGGCATTTTTGAATTGTCTGGTCGCTCTTTGCCCGAAGATGCCACTACTTTCTATGACCCCATAGTAGCATGGTTAGCCAATTATGCCACAAGCCCCAACCCCAACAGCGAATTTGTATTCAAGTTTGAGTATTACAATACTGCCACTTCGCGCACTTTGATTCGCTTGTTTGATGAAATAGCCAAAGTTCCCAATGCAACAGTGGTATGGTATTATGACCCTGCAGACGCAGAAGAGGAAGGCGAGATTGACGAAGTGGCGCAAGACCTTTCGGCTCTTTCAGGTATTCCTTTTGATTTTCGTTCTATAGAATCCTAACATTTGTTCTCCTATATTGTATGATTATTTTTGGTTGGAATCATTTCCTCATTCGTCAATGGTTGCCCCATGAACTTGGTTTGACTCACCCAGACGAACAAGCCGACTACCACGTGGAGGTAAGGCAGAAATATTTTCACGTTTTTTGGATTCCGTTCTTTCCTATAGGCAAGATTTGGGGCATACGCAACCATGCAGACGACCAACTGTATGACATAAGACATGATGCCATGACGCATATAGAGGAACAAAATGTAGAACCAAACGCGCCTTGGTACAGCTACGCTGGGCTTATGATTGTGGGCTTGCTGTTGCTTTATGGTATGATTATGGCATAAATTACTGCTACAATATACACTTTTTTTTATTTTTTTCGTTACTATTCAAAAACATTGCTATCCTACAAATATGCTAAAACGAACACTTCTTGTTTGCTTAACCCTTTGCATAGCGTTTAGTGCAGAAGCACAATCGCGCTTCCGTTTCGGATTTCGTTTCAACCCCCTTATCTCGCTTGCAGGTGTGCAAGACAAAGACAAAAGCGACATCACAGGCTTGGATAAAGGTGGTAAATTTTTGTTCTCGTCAGGTTTGATGGCTACGTATGGCTTTTCGGAAAAAGTGGGACTTTATACAGGAGCTATGTTCGCCCTCAAAGGCTTCAAATCCAGTGTAAACTTCAAACCTACCAATGGCGATCAACGCTTGATTGTCCACAATGCCAATCTTACCTTCTTAGAAATACCTTTGGCATTACATTTGACTTCTAATGAAGTTACTACAGGTATGAAAATTCGTGGCTTGTTTGGACTTTCTGCCAATTTTTTGGTAGGCGCGAACACTACTCGCAATTCATACATTGTTGATATAATGAATGAAAAAAGCAAAAGCCAATGGCGCACAGAAGCAGATGCAACCAATGTAAACGGCTCAAATGCCGTTGAAACCAAACGCAAAAGTGGCACAGCAGGCTACAATGTATTTGTGCCTGACTTCCTAGTAGGCGCGGGTGTGGATTGGAACATCGAAGGTATTGGCGCATTTGACTTTGGCATCAGCTACCACAATGCTCTTGGCAACATCAGCAAATTCGCCTTGCGTGGCGATGACCGCGCAAGTGTAAGCTATCTGTCATTTGACTTAGGCTACTACTTTTAATTAGTTGTTGGTTAATTGATGTTAGATATTAGTCAATAGATGTTGGTTGATTGATGTTAGATGTTAGTCAATAGATGTTGGTTGATTGATGTTAGATGTTAGTCAATAGATGTTGGTTGATTGATGTTAGATGTTAGTTTACCTCTATAACCTGTAACCCCGTTTACCTGTTACCCCATACCCCATACCCCATTTCCCCCACCCGTTACCCATTTCCCCCAACAATATGAAAAAGACCATTGCAATTTTCGCTTTGATAGTATTGGCAGGAACAACCGCTTGTGGTCGTCGCTATACTTGCCCTACTTATCTCAAAAATGCAGATGACACGAAGCAAATCCGCGTTCACGTAGCTCCTGCAACCTCTGTTGAACAATCTCGTAACTAATTGATTATCAGGCTTTTCAAACATTCATTTTTGGAAAGCCTTTTTTATTTTAAAAAAAATCAAAAAAATATGGCGAAAAATTTGGAAGTTATAAAAACTCGCCGTATCTTTGTAACGCTAAATAGTTAATAGTTTGTGTGTAATCGAAAACCATATCGGCTTTGCGGATATGGTTTTTATTTTTTTATAATAATTCATACAACAAACCACTGCCCAGCGTAATATACATAGCGATAGTCCACAAGGCAGACGCATATTCTATCAATTTGGCGCGTTTCGCGCTTTTTTTGGTTATAAACAGGTAAGCAGGCAAGGCACAAAGCCCCAACATAACGCCCAATGCCACAAAAGGATACAGCTTATAGCCCGCCCATACACACGCGCCTACGCTCAACAAGCAGGTAAGCAACAACATAGCCAACCACAGCCCTACAGCCTTGCCTGCCCCCAACATACCGCTGTAGGTAAGTACGCCTTCCGCCTCTTGTTCGGGAGCGCGAATTTTCCGCCCTACTTCTAAGACAATGCCATTCATAAACGAAACGGCAAAGAAAAACAACAACCCTTGCGGGGCTTCCTTGCCTGCCAAGTGCCAATCTAAGCCACTCGCGTACATATCCACCAACGGAATGATGAGCATGTGCGAAACGACATACCAAAATTGATGTTTTTTCAGCCACTTTGCCACAAAAAACTCCTTCGCCATGAGGCTCATATAACCCAACACAAGCGCGTAGAGCCACAACATTTTAAGGAAAAAATAGAGATTGACTGCTATTTGTGCCACAACCACACACACGCCCAAAATGCCTAACTCGCGCAAAGACACCAAGCCACGCGGCACAGGCAAGTCTTGCCTATAGCGTGCATCATCTTCTGCATCTTTGAACTCATCAAAAATTCGTAGCAACAAAAAAAGCGTTATCGTATTGAAAACGCCCCACGCAAAAGTAGGCAAGTCGATAAATCCCTGCGCTTGCCTGCACACCCGCGAATAGGCAACCGCCGAAAAACTAAAGGCTGTAATCAACAAGCCATGCGCCAAAAGAGGAAACCGCTCTTGCTGATAGATATAAAAACGTTGAAGGAAATGCATGGCAAAACGAAGGCGAATAGGGCTATGCACAAATATATAGGCTAAAATTTTCTTTTGCAAACGCGCCCCTTTGTCGGGTAGGCAAGGCTACTTTTGGTGTGCATTAAAAATACAGAATAGTCATATAAAAGTTTTTACAAAGTGAAATAGTGGCGTAAAGTAAACCTTGCCTACATAGCCACAAAAAAAATCCTTGCCTGTTTTGTATATAAAAAACTGATAATCAATTTTTTAGCTAACTAAGCTATGAAACACTGCACGCCATACACGATTATTTCTAAAAAACTATATAACTTTGCAAACCCAAACCGTTATACATCAATAGCAAAGCAGGAAAAAAACAAGACTTCTTGCTGTGTTGGGAAACTTAGTATTCCGTACAAATGGATAACTTAGAAGAGTACAAACGATGGATAAGCCAGCCTCGTAAGTTGGTTATCGTTACTCACCATACGCCTGATGCCGATGCACTTGGTTCGAGCCTTGCTTTGGCACAATATCTGAAGAAAAAACAGCATCAGGTTACTGTTATTAGTCCCAGCGTTTATCCCTCTTTTTTGGAATGGATGAATGATAAGCGCGAAGTGTTGATTTACAATGACAACACCCATGACGTTTGCGAGCAAACGCTTCAAGATGCCGATATGGTATTCTTGTTAGATTTTTCTACTTTCGACCGCCTCCAAAATATGCGCGGGATTGTGGAAAGGTCGCCTACCAAGCGTTTTATAATAGACCATCACCAAAACCCCGAAATAAATGCCGACTTTTGGCTGTGGGACACGCAAGCCTGCTCTACAAGCGAACTTGTCTATAGTTTTATAGAGATGCTGGACGACAATGTACTGATTGATGTGGCTATGGGAGAATGTATTTATGCGGGCATCGTAACAGATACGGCTTCGTTCAAACGCGCCTCGACTACCAAAAAATCACACCTTATTACAGCGCATTTGATGGATTTGGGCGTGTGTACGAACCGCGTGCAACGGTTGATTTATGACAATTTTTCGGAAGACCGTTTGCATTTTATCGGGCATATTTTGAAGGACAAACTGCACGTCTTGCCTGAATATCACGCTTCTTATTTGGTCATTACTTCGCAAGAGTTGGAGCAATACAAAACGCAATTAGGCGATACGGAGGGTTTGGTGGATTATGCTATGTCGGTCAAAGATACGGTTGTAGCGGGAATTTTTATCGAAAAAAACGATTGTGTGAAGGTGTCGCTTCGGTCTGCAGGTGGTTTCGCAGTGAATACTATAGCAAGGCAATATTTCAATGGAGGCGGGCATTTGAACTCTGCGGCGGGTATGGTCAGTATTCCAATAGAACAAGCCGAAAAAACTTTCCTGCAAGTGCTTGACCAACACAAAGAGGAGCTACAAAATTTGGTGCTTTGCTAATCGAGAATTAAAAAATGAAAACAAACATGAAAAAATATCTACTCCATATACAAACCCTTTGGGTGCTTTGCGTAGCCATCACGAGTTGCGGAGGCACAGAGGAAGGCAAGGACACCAAAAGCAACGGCACACTTACCGCCAACAGCGCGACCTTGCCTAACCATGTGAAATATACCTTTCACAAGCGCAACGAAAAGGGGCGCAAACCCAAAGCAGGCGAGATGCTTACTTTCAGTCTATTGGTGCAAAACCACAAGGACGCGGAACTAAGCAACACAACCTACACCGAACAGCCTTACGAGGAAGGCGAGAGCTATTTCACGTACAAGCCTTATTTCAAAGAAGTTTTCGCGATGACTGCCGAAGGCGATAGCCTTTCTTTTTGGATAAGTGTGGACTCGTTGGTGAATAAACCGGGCTACCTTGCCACGCCCAAAGTGCAAGCAGGGACTTTCCTGAAATATACGCTCAAAATGCTTCGCATACGCTCCAAAGAAGAAATAAAGCGCGAATTGAAAGAAAAATATGCTGAAAAACGCAAACAAGACAGCGTAGTAATTGCCCAATACATACAAGAAATAAAAAAAAAAGAGGCAAGGGTAGAATTGCAAACTACGCCTTCGGGCTTGCTGTACTACATACGCAAACCGGGCAAGGGCAGAACGCCCATAGAGGGCGACACGGTAATGGTAAACTACACCGAAAAATCCATTGAAGGGAATTTGTTTGGCAAGTCTGACTCACCTACCGAGTTTATCATTGGCGAAACTATGCCGAAAGGTTTGGAGGAAGGGCTAACGCTGATGACTGAAGGCGCGAGCAGTGTGTTTATCTTGCCTACCGAGCTGGGCTATGGCGAAAATCCACACGGCAACATTCCCAAAAATGCGGTTTTGGTGTATGAGATTGATATGATACGCTTGAAGCATTAAAAATTTAGGCTTTTGGTGTATCTTTGCTGTATGAAAGCCCTCAAAATAGCTATCACAGGAGTAGAATCGACAGGCAAAAGCACGCTTACGGTCTTGTTGGCTACTCATTTTCAAAGTTTACACCTTACAGAGTTTGCACGGCTGTACTTGCCTAAGCTCCAAAGACCGTATGGTCGCATGGACGTTTTGCGCATAGGACAACAGCAAATTATGCGACAGGAAACTATGGACGCGCTCATTGCGGGTATGGTTACGCGACACGAGGCGGCAAAGGTATGCAAGCCTTTTTTCTTTGATACGGAACTTACAGTTATCAAAATTTGGTATGAAACCAAGTACCAAAAAGCCTTGCCTGAATATTTGGAAAGAGCGTATCAGTTGCAAGATTTTGATTTGTATATTTTGCCTTATCCCGACCTCGAATGGGAAACGGACAACTTGCGCGAACACCAAAGCCTCGAAACGCGCCTACAGCTTTTCGCCCAATATGAGGCAGAACTACAACGTTTGGAACGCCCTTACTGCATCATACGAGGCACAGGCGAGGCAAGAAACGAGCAAGCTATAGAGATTATTCGCGAGTTGTGTTTATAAATTTTTTCCCTATTTTCCTTTCCTACTGTATGTTGAACGTAACAGCGCATATCGACAAATCGCATTACCAAACCAATCTTTCCAACACGCGCCAGACCATCATAGCTGACGAACCCGCTACTGAAAATGGCACAGATTTAGGGTTTTCGCCTAATGAATTGCTATGCAGTGCGTTGGCTTCTTGTACGGCAATTACCTTGCGTATGTACGCAGACCGCAAGCAATGGGACTTGCAAGAGGCAAAAGTGCAGGTAAGTTTTGAACGTGATGCTCAAAATGTAACGCATTTCAAACGCGAAGTAACACTCATAGGCGAGCTTACCTCCGAACAGCGCGAAAGGCTCTTAGGCGTAGCCAATGCTTGCCCTATCCACAAGGTTTTGACAAACCCTATAGAAGTAGCTACTTCTTTGACTGCTTAAAAAAAACTTCGCTAAGATTTGAGCCTTAGCGAAGCAAAATATATAAGGATTAGGTAGGTTTTAATATTGTGTAAGCATATAGCGTATCACGTCTGTTGTGGTGATGATGCCTACCAAGCTATCGTTATCTACCACAGGCAAGGAATGAAACTCGGCTTCGGCAAATAGCTCAGCTACTTCGCGGATAGACGTATCACTCGAAACCGACACGACTTTGTGCGTCATTACTTGCGAAATCGTAAGCATTTTCAAGATAGCCTCGTCTGAAGCGTCTTGGTTTTCGAACAATCTGCCAAACGTAAGGCGGTTGATGTCGTTGCTACTAATCATACCCGCGATTTTCGTGCCTTTCAGCACAGGCAAGTGCCTCATACGGTTGTTTTTGAAAATGGCTACTACGTCTTCAAGCGTATCGTTTTCTTGGACAGTAACCACTTGTTTGGTCATGATGTGCGAAACGGGTTCTCTCTTTTTCATATACAAGATTAAGGTTGATTGATGAGGCAAAGGTAGCCCGCCTCGCCTGCAAAAAGAAAAACCTTTAAAGGTCGAAGGACTGATTTTTGTCATTGCATCAACTTTCTTGTGTTTTAGCGTGGGGTGGGAATTGAAAAGATGTTTTTCCAATACCATTTAAAAATCTTTCATAAATTGCTCAATACATTGATTTACAATGTGTTACCTCTAAAAAAAACGAATAAAAGCATTATGCCATATCTATAAAAATATGATATACTTCTACTGTTCCGCCCTCGCGTTGATGCAAAGCCAAACCCACACGCACACTCAAGGCAACACTATTGCCCGCACTTGTATCTGTGAAAGTTATCAACGGATATTTGCCTCTAAATTCGGGTTTGGTGTTGAGGTTTTGCATATATTTCACATAGTTTTCCCATAGTTGCCCAAAATTTTTAGCTTCTGCATACACGATAACAAAGTTGGTTTTGAGTCCAGCTGTGTCATAATTGTGCAAAAGTTTGTCCAAGTGTGTGCTAACAATCGTGTCTTTTTCGCCACAAGAATCCAAACGAAAAGCCTCTATAATAGAAATGGGCGTTCCACTGTGGCGATTGCGAAGCATAATATCTATCTCGCCTAAGTTTTTGCCTGTAATGCCTATCCCGCTTTGGGTTTGGTCTGTTACATAATAGTGCCTGTCGCGCAAATAATGCGCAAAATCGTTGTTGTGTAAATCCTCTATTTTGTGTGTTTTTTTGCGCTCTGTTAATCTTATAGCTTTGTCTATCAAATCTCTAAGCAACTTGCCTGCATCGAAGCCATTGCCGTTGGTGGGTGGGGCAGGCAAAAGTGGTCGCTGTTTTTCTTCTATGACAGTTTCCACTACCAATTTTATCTTGTCAAAGTCTAAAGTTGATTTTGCGATGTCTAAAATTTTAGAATAGTTATCTTGGAAAAAGCGAATTTGTATATTGAGTTCTTGTACTTGCTTGTCTTTGTCTTTCAAAATCTGTGTATAAAGTTCACTTTCGCGTTTATAGGTTTCTATGCTGTCGGTTAGATTACGATTAACTTGTCTAAGTTTATGCAAGTATTGTTGAAGTTTGAATACTTGGATATAATCAGCATTATTTTCCTTATCAGCCTTCATTTGTTCCGCACTTTGTTCTAAGAATATCGTAACATAGTTTGCCAAATGATTGTCAAAATCTTCGATATGTACTTCTTTTGAAGTAATAGCAGTAAGTTTCAAACCTCCTTTGACTTGTTCAGTTTTAAAACTCTCACTAATGTCCTTGCCTGCTATCATTTCCACATATTGCGGAAAACTTGCTAAATATGCCTGAAAATCTGCCTTCAGTTCTTTTGGAATATCCCAAAAAGTATAGTACGTATAGACTTCTTTATCACCTTCTAAGTAGTCAAAAAGTTCTATAAGACTAAAATTTTTGACTTCTTCAGGCATATTATCGAGGGGATTAGGATAAACTTTGCTAAATAATATATTGTGTTTGCTCTCTCCTAAAGAGTGTAACTTCCTAAGCTTTGCTAAACTTTTTGGGTATTCTATCAATTTATTATCAGCTAAATCTAGCTGTTGTAAATTTACTAAGTTTCCTATATTTTCAGGTAATTTTCTTAGATTATTCCCCCACAAATACAGGTATTTTAAATTTATTAAATTGCATATACTATCTGGAATAATCTCTAATTCATTTTCTTCCAAAGATAGCGATTCTAATTTATCTATATTTCCAATTTCTTTTGGTATATTGCGTAAATTACACCTAACTAAATGTAAAATCTTCAAGTTTGATAGTTTTATTATTGAACTATCAATATTTGCTATAGGGTTATAACTCAAATCTAAATAACGAAGATTTTTTAGTTCGTATATATTTTTATCTATATATGTAAAATCATTGTAAGTTAATTGTAAATATTCTAGGTTATTCAAATTTGATATACCATCAAAATTATTGCTTAACTTATTGTTATGCAAACTTAATTTTATTAAATTGTGCAATTGAAAAATAGTATCTATTTTTTTTATATTATTGTGGTTTAAATTTAATGAACATAAATTACTCATATTAGAGAAATGATTTGGTATTTTTGTTATTAAATTACGCGACAAATCTAAATATGACAAGTTTTTTAGGTTTAGTATGCTATCAGGTATTTTTCTTATTGAATTATTCTGTAAATCTAGAAAAATAAGTTTTTCTAAATTTGTTAGATTATCAAATGACCTTATTTTACAATCATTCAAAAATAAAAATTGTAAAGACTTCAAACTTTCAATACCTTTAACATCTTTGATTGACATCCCTGATATATATAATGCTTTTAAATTATTAAATAAAAATAAATTATTTAATAATTCAGATGAAAACATTGAGATATTTAAGTACCAAATATCATCATATTTAACTGGTTTATTAGCTTCCGAAAAATCTACATATTTAGCTTTTAAAAAATCAAAATCGTTTACATATTTTGTATCCTTATTAGCTTCGTACTCACTAAAAAAGTCTAATACCTTGTTTTTTAAGGTAGTATTTTGAGATTTTTCCGCAAGCTTTATGACTTCTTCTTTGATGTTTTCTAACCTTTGCATAGCACAGAAAAAGGGGGAATGTTTAAGATAAAAACAAAATTTTAGGTAGGTAAGTTCGTTTTTAAGCCCCAAAAGGTATAAAGTACCTTTTGGGACAGTGTTTATTTTATTTCACCACACTTCCATTCGTTACCACCTCATGAGGCGCAATCAGGCGCAACGTGCCTTCGGGAGTTTCGGCAGTGAGAATCATACCTTGCGACATGATGCCACGCAGTTTGCGCGGGGCGAGATTGGCGAGCAAACAAACTTGCTTGCCTACCAAATCTTCAGGGGCATACTGCAAGGCAATGCCACTCACTACGGTTCGCGTGTCGATGCCCGTATCGAGGGTAAGTTGCAGGAGTTTGTCCGCGCCCTTCACTTTTTCTGCCGTTAGGACAGTGGCAACACGAATGTCTATTTTTTCAAAATCCGTATAGTCAATTTCGGGTTTCAAGGGTACAAGCGTCTTTTTTTCTTCTTTAGCAGGTTCTTGTTTGTTCTCGGTGGCATTTTCTTCTCTTGCTTTTTTCGTGGCTTCGAGCTTGCCTACCTGCGCCTCGATGCTTGCCTCCTCTATTTTGTCAAACAAAAGCCCCGTGTTTTGGACAGTTTGCCCTTCTTTTACCAAGTCCATGCTTCCGCCTTGCGCCCAAGTCGTGGTAGGCAAGCCAAGCATAGTGCGTATCTTGCCTGCTGTGAAGGGTAGGAAAGGCTCGCCTAAGACCGCCAAATTCGCCACAAGTTGCAAGGAAATATGCAAAATGGTTGCTATGCGTTCTTTGTTTTCCTCAAAACCTGCCTTGTGCAAACTCCAAGGCGCGTTGTCTTGCATATATTTGTTCCCTGCACGCGCCACGTCCATATAGTAGGCAAGGGCTTCGCGGAAACGGTATTGCTCCAAAGATTGCGCAATCTTTTCAGGAGCTTCAGCTATAGTAGTTATAAGCGTTTGGTCTATCTCTTGTAGCTTGCCTACTGCGGGTGTGATTCCTCCGAAATATTTTTCAGTTAAAACTACTACTCGATTGATAAAATTGCCCAAAATACCTACTAATTCGCTGTTATATTTCGTATAAAAGTCTGCCCAAGTAAAATCGTTGTCTTTCGTTTCGGGCATATTGGCAGTGAGGGCATAGCGGAGCGCGTCTTGTTTGGCAGGAAAGTCTTGTAAGTATTCGTGCAACCACACCGCCCAATTTCGGGAAGTCGAAATTTTATCGCCTTCGAGGTTCATAAATTCGTTGGCAGGTACATTTTCAGGCAAGATGAAATCGCCGTAAGCCTTCAGCATAGCAGGAAAGATAATGCAATGAAACACGATATTGTCCTTGCCTATGAAATGCACAAGCTTCGTGTCCGCGCTTTTCCAATATTTTTCCCAATCAGGCGTGAGTTCTTTAGTAGCCGAGATGTAGCCGATAGGAGCTTCGAACCAAACGTATAATTTCTTGCCTGCCAACCCTTCTAAGGGAACATCAATGCCCCAATCCAAGTCGCGTGTCATAGCGCGAGGGCGCAAACCGTCTTCTATCCAAGACTTGCATTGCCCCAAAACGTTTGTTTTCCAATCGTCCTTGTGTCCTTCTACAATCCACTCGCGCAACCATTCTGCATAGTCTTGCAAAGGCAAGTACCAGTTTTTGGTAGGGCGCAAAGTAGGCGTGGCATTGCTGTAGGCAGAGCGAGGATTGATAAGTTCGTTAGGGCTAAGGGCAGTACCGCATTTTTCGCATTGGTCACCTTGTGCGTCAGGGTTGCCACAGTTCGGACAAGTGCCACGAATGTAGCGGTCTTGCAAAAAGCGTCCTTTTACTTCGTCATAGTATTGTTCTTCTGTTTTTTCCTCGAACAGTCCTTTGTCGTACAAGTTTTTGAAGAAGTCTTGCGCTGTTTCGTGGTGTATTGGGTTAGAGGTACGTGAGTATATATCGAAAGAAATGCCAAAATCGGCAAAGGATTGTTTGAATAGGTTGTGATATTTATCTACTACCTCTTGCACCGTGATTCCTTCCTGCTCGGCACGTATTGTAACAGGCACGCCATGTTCGTCTGAACCACACACAAACGCCACATCTCGCCCCATAGCGCGAAGATAGCGCACATAAATATCGGCAGGGACATATACACCCGCCAAATGCCCAATGTGTATGGGTCCGTTGGCGTAGGGAAGGGCGGCGGTAATGAGGTAGCGTTTAGGTTCTTGAGTCATATTATACTATAGTATATATAGGTAAGGAAAAAACTAACGTGCAAAGATAACTAAATTTTTCTTACATTCGTTTTTGCCTCTGTTTGCAGTTGGTAAGTTTTACTCTCAAATGATGTAATCGTTTGAAAAGCACTACAAAACTTACATTTGCATTTAAAAAATATTATCTTGTACTTTTTCAAGAAGCGAAAAAATATTTTACAATTTGATAACAAAGTGCTTTTTGAAGGTTCTTAAACCAAATAATATTTGGCAAAACAGAGTCTTTAACAATGATGATAAAAATATTTTAAAAAAATATTAGAAAATATTTGGTGGTTTCAACAAAACACCCCAACTTTGCACTGTCAATAAGAAACAGTACAAAGAAGCCCGAAAACATACATTAGACCAAAGCCTCAGAACTCCGCATAATGTTTGAACTACCCTCTAACTTCGCTTATATATTTTCCTAAATTACTGCTTTTCTTAAATCCCTTTCCATTTCTTACATCATACAAGCCTTCTATTTGAAGGAGTAAAAACTGTTTGCTGTCCCTAAACTGAACCAATTTCAATCTAAACATAAGTTTTAATTTTTCTTTTTTTCAAATTTTTTTCAATTCCAATCTAACAAATGAAAAAGTTTTTCTCAAAACTCACTTTCGCCGCTGCCCTATCTGTGGCATTTGCATCTTGCAAAAAGGCTGACATCGCTGACCTTTCACCTAACAATGAAGGCGAAGACAAAAAAGGTATCAGCTCTGCAAAAGGCATTCAAGTAGTTCCTAACGAATTGCTTGTAAAATTCAAGGCTGGTCTTAGCGAAGACGAGAAAATGGAAGTTTTGACCATGGTTCAAGGCAAAGTAAAAGAAGTGGTACTCACCGAAGCTATGAAAAGCGCGGGAGACAAAGAAGGTATTGCTTTGTTGCACACTTCACTCGCATCTTTGGAAGCGGTTGCAAGATTGCAAGGCGCAAGAGGTGTAGAGTATGCTGAACCTAACTTCATCTACAATCACTTTGCAACGTCTAACGACACATACTTTACCAATGGTTCGCTTTGGGGTATGTATGGTTCAACAGGCACGCCTGCTAACCAATTCGGTTGTGGTGCAAGAACAGCTTGGGCAAACGGCAAAACAGGTTCAAGCAGTGTTTATATTGGCGTAATTGATGAAGGTGTGATGTTTACGCACCCTGACCTTGCGGCTAACTTTGGCACTAACCCTGGCGAAATTGCAGGTAACGGCATCGATGATGATGGCAATGGTTATAGAGATGATGTTCGTGGATGGGATTTCGCGGCTAATGATGCTACAGTATTTGATGGTGTAAGTGATGACCACGGAACACATTGCGCTGGTACAATCGGTGGTGTTGGTGGAAATGGTGCAGGTGTAGCTGGTGTAGTTTGGAACGTAAAAATGTTGAGCGGTAAATTCTTAGGCTCTACAGGCGGTACTACTGCAAACGCTATCAAAGCGATTGACTACTTCACAGATTTGAAAACGCGTGCTGGTTTGAGAATTGTGGCTACAAGCAACTCTTGGGGTGGCGGTGGCTTCTCACAAGCCTTGCAAGATGCCATAGTACGTGCTAACAACAACAATATCTTGTTCATAGCAGCAGCAGGCAACGCATCAAGCAACAATGACGCGGTAGCTAACTATCCTTCTAACTACCCTGTAGCAAACGTTATCGCAGTAGCTTCTATCACTTCAACAGGCGGTTTGTCAAGTTTCTCTAACTTTGGCGCAACTCAAGTAGATTTGGGCGCACCCGGTTCAGGCATCTGGTCAACAGTTCCTGTAAGGTCTGGTGGCACCACAGTAGGCAGCTATGCAAGCTACAACGGAACATCAATGGCAACTCCTCACGTATCTGGCGCGGCGGCTTTGTATGCATCTGTTAATCCTACAGCTTCTATGTCAACTATCAGAACTGCAATCCTTAGCAGTGTAACGCCTACTCCTTCACTTTCTGGTAAAACAGTAACAGGTGGTCGTTTGAATGTAGCTGGTTTCTAAGCCAAGTTGATAATATAAAATTACAAAACGAGAACTTTGGTTCTTGTTTCATATAAAAATACAAAAACGAGAGGGCTTCGGTTCTCTCGTTTTTGTTTTTGGTAGAATACAACCTAACTTTGCCGTATGAAAAAATCTTGGATACTGAAAATCTGTCTTTTTGTCGCAGGTTTTTCGGGTATAGTTGCCGAATATATCCTTTCCACGCTTGCAAGCTATTTTTTGGGCGACTCCATTCTGCAATGGACGTTGGTCTTGTCTTTTATGCTTTTTTCTATGGGCTTGGGCAGTAGCCTCACGAAGCGCATGGAAAACGGTTTGTTAGAAAAATTTATCTTTTTGGAGTTTGGGCTGTCGCTGTTGGTTACGTTTTCGGCTATTGCGGTGTATTTGGTTTCTTCGCAAACTACCTACAATAGTTTGTTGATTTATGGCTTGAGTATCTTGATAGGTATGCTGATAGGTATGGAAATTCCCTTAGTAACGCGCCTGAACGAACATTATGAAGAATTGCGGGTAAATATCGCCTCGGTAATGGAGAGCGATTATTATGGCAGTTTGGTAGGCGGTTTGTTTTTTGCGTTTGTGGGCTTGCCTATTTTGGGACTTACCTACACGCCGTTTGTGCTTGGTTTCTTGAATAGTGTGGTGGCGTTGGCGTTGTTTTGGCGTTTTCGAGGGCTTATTCCTGTAGCTACGCGCAATGTTTTGTTTGCTTGTGGCATTGGCATTGTGGTGCTTTGGGTGGCGGGTGTCATTTTTGCGAAGCCGATAGTGCTTTTCGCAGAACAGTTGCGCTACAAAGACCAAGTAATTTATGCGGAACAATCGCGCTATCAAAAAATAGTCATCACCCAATGGAAAAGCGATTATTGGCTGTTTATCAATGGCAGTCAGCAACTTAGCACGCTGGACGAAGTGATGTATCACGAGCCTTTGGTTCACCCTATTATGAGTTTGCACCCTTACCCGCAAGATGTATTGATACTCGGAGGCGGAGATGGCTGTGCAGTGCGCGACTTGCTACAGTACGAATCGCTCAAAACCGTAACGTTGGTCGACCTTGACCCCGCTATGACCAATTTAGGCAAGAACCACGAAGTTTTGAAAACCTTGAACCAAAAATCTTTGCACAACAACAAAGTAAGCATTTTCAATCAAGATGCTTACCTATTTTTGGAGAACACACGCAAACGCTATGATGTCATAATCATTGACTTGCCAGACCCTAAGAGCGTGGAACTCAACCGCCTTTACACACAAGAGTTTTATATGCTTTGCAACCGCGTTTTGCGTCCCGAAGGGTTGGTTATTACGCAATCGGGCAGTCCTTACTATGCTACCAAAGCCTTCACGTGCATAGGCAAGACCATGCGCGAAGCAGGTTTTGCCACTGCCCAAATGCACAACCAAGTATTGACTTTAGGCGAGTGGGGCTGGACATTGGGTTCGAAAAAATGGGAACAAAAAGAGCTTTTAGCTCGCCTACGAAGCCTGCGCTTCGACAAGCTCAAAACGAAGTGGATAAATGCAGACGCGATGCTCTTGCTTACCTCCTTTGGCAAACACGAATTCTTTTTGAATGAAGCCGTTGATAAAGTAGAAATAAACACCATTCACAACCCTGTGCTGTATCGCTATTATCTCAAAGGTAATTGGGATTTGTATTAACCCATAAGGTAACTTCAGTTGCCTTGCCTACTCAACAATCAAAACAACCCAAAAGATATGAATCCTATAGCTATCATATTCGATATGGACGGTGTGCTGATAGACAGCAACCCACCACATAAAATTGCCCTGCGCCAATTTTGCGAAAAATACGGGCATTTCCTTTCAGAAGAACAGTTGCGCACCCAAATCTATGGGCGCACCAACAGAGATTGGATAACCGCCCTGTTTGGAGCATTGAGCGAGGCGCAACTACAGGCGTATGCTGAAGAAAAAGAGGCTCTTTTCCGCGAAATATACGCGCCTGATATTCAGCCACTTGCGGGTGCAGTGGAATTTATCAAGCATTTGCACGCCTTGGGTATTCCGAAAGCGATTGCCACTTCCGCGCCACGCGCCAATGTGGATTTTGTATTGAAGCACACAGGACTTGAACCGTATTTTGATACCATTCTTGATGAGCGTTTTGTAACAGTAGGCAAGCCTCACCCCGAAATTTACCTTAAAACTGTAGCCACCTTAGGCTTCGAAGCGCGAAATTGTATTGTGTTCGAGGACTCTTTGGCGGGTGTGCAGGCAGGCAAGTCGGCAGGTTGTAAGGTCGTAGGCATTACGACTACACACACACCTGAAGAATTGTCGCACACCAATTGGGCTATTCCCCACTTCGAGGGCTTGACTATAGACCAACTGCGACCTTTTGTAGGCATTTGATAAGCCTGTTTTTTCAAAGGAAAGATGTATTTTGGGCATTGTTTACCCAACAAATAAACAATCACACAAACTATACATTAGCCAACAAAGGCAATGAAACCTTAAATTCTTGTGCGGTAGGCAAGACTTCCACAGCGCGTTCCGTGAGGTATTGATAGCGTTTGATGATATTTTCTAAGCCTATTTTGTTCGAGGTTTTTATATTGCGCTTGGGTTGCAGGTTGTTGCGCACCACGATAGTCGTGGCGTTGTCGATGAAAATATCTATTTGCAAAGGCTTGTCGGAGGAAACAATGTTGTGTTTGATGGCGTTTTCGACTAAAATCTGCAAACTCAAGGGCGGGATACATTGGCTATAATGCGACTCGCCTACCTCAAAATTCACGACCAAATTTTGCTCGAAGCGCGTTTGTAACAAGAAAATATACGACCTCACAAAAGCCATTTCTGTAGCCAATTCTACTACTTCCTTGTCTTTGTTTTGCAAAATGTAGCGATATACTTGTGACAATTTTTCGGCAAAGTTTACGGCTATAGTTGGGTTTTCGGTAATGACGGTAGCTAAAGTATTGAGGCTATTGAATAAGAAATGCGGGTCTATTTGGTTCTTTAGCACTTCGAATTGTGATTTGATATGCTCCGTTTGGAATTTTTGGGCTTCGAGCATACTCGCCTGCAGTTGTTGATAGATATAAAAACCTTCGTACAAAGCGCACAACGCTACACTGAAAACTGTAGCCACAAGAGGCACGCGCCAACGTTCTGCCCACACAAACGGGCAACCCAACACATAGACATCTATCGCATACGCCACCACAATATTCACAAAGAACACCATAAAAATAACCGAAGGCACATTGTGCAAGATGCGCGTTTTGGTTTGGTAGTAGCCCGCGTATTTTCGCCTGAAAAAGCACATAATTTCTATGGCGCAATTCCAGCAAATAGCCGTATAGAAAATAGAAAAGGCAACACCCACCCAATAATGCGGGTAAGTTGTTTTCAGTTTTCCCATATTGATATCCACAAGTAAAGTTAAAAAACGTTAAAACGCCACCAACGAAGGGTTTTATGCGTTAATTTTGCAGTCTGTTTCTTTATTTGCTATGAAAAAGCTACGCCTTCCTTTGCTTATTGCCTTATTGACGCTTGCCCTTGTGGGGTTGGTGGGGCTACAATTTTATTGGACAAATATGGCTTATCAGATTGCGCGACAACGCTTCAAGCAATCGGCACACGAAGCCCTGCAAGCCGTAGCACAAAAATTGGAGCAACGCGAAATCATTTATGCCACCCAACGAAGCGCGAGCAAGTTGCAAGACTCTTTGCGAATATGGGAAGCACAACGCCAAGCCTACGAGGAAGCGCGTATGGCACAACTACAAGCACTGCAAGCCGAAAAGAAAAAAACAAGCACGCGGGAGGCCAAAACTGAACCTACTAAAACGCCTTCGAATATTACCATCAATGTAGGCAAGACTACCAAAACGCCCAATCCAGATAATATGGAATTGCGTGGTTTTGTGGTATTCAATCCTGATGAAAGGCAAAAATTTATTTTTTCAAGCGAATACATCAACATCAGCCAAGGCTTTGATACTATTCGAACCAATATCTACACCAAAGAAATCAACTCCTATTACTTCAACAACATACAAGAACTGCAAAGCCTCAAAAATCGCTATGATACTAAAGACATGGCTATCAGTTGCATTCCTGCCTTGCCCACTGCACCCAAAAAGCCCGCCACGCCTGTCAAACCCGCTTCAAACCCCTCGCCTGCCAACCAATCCAATATGGCGACTATTTCGCCACAACCCGAAAAGAAATTTATCAAAATAGAGAGCAAAGAAGATGTTTTGAAGTTTTTGGTGCAAGAAATCAGGCAAGCCAAACCCGCCTTAGACAAGCGCATTAGCAAACGCCTGTTGGACTCTATGCTTCGTTGGGAGTTTGCACAACGTGGCATTTATTTGCCCTATAAGTTCGGGATTGAGGTCTTGCCGAGGCGTGAAGTCTTGCCTACCCACAACCCCATTTACACCAGTAAGCAGGTAAGCCAAGACATTGCACAACTCACAAACTTGAATAGCTACGAAAAACCGCATTATTTGTACTTTCCCGTAACAGAAAACAAGCGCAAAATATTGGATAGCGAGTTCCAAACCCAACTTTTCCCTACCGAAATAGTGGGCAATCGAAACACGCTTTTTGTGTATTTTCCCCAAGAGGTAAATTGGCTTTGGCGCGAAATGGCATTGACAGGTGGCGCGTCTTTGTTGTTTATAGCCTTGATTATTGGCTGTTTTGCGTATGCACTTTATACGATTTGGAGGCAAAAGAAAATATCGGAAATTACCCACGACTTCATCAACAATATGACGCATGAGTTCAAAACGCCTGTGGCTACAGTTGCCCTCGCCTGCGAAGCCCTGCAAGACCCCGATATGCGCCAAATCCCTTCTTATACAGACCGTTATTTGCAAATCATCAAAGAAGAAAACGAAAGATTGGGTAGGCAAGTTGAGCGCGTCTTGCAAATTGCGATGCTCGACAGAACAGACTTCCGCCTCAAAATTCAAGCTTGCGACCTGCACGAAATAGTAGAAAAAGCTACCCACAAAATTAGCCTACAAGTAGAAAGTAGGCAAGGCTCGATGCAAACGAACCTCGAAGCCTCTGAAACTTGCCTACAAGCAGACGAGGTACACCTCACGAATGTAGTGCTGAATTTGTTGGACAATGCCGTAAAATACTCGCCTGAAAATCCTCACATTACCCTTACCACGCGAAGCACTGCCGAAGGCATTTGGCTAACGATTGCCGACAAAGGGCAAGGTATGACCAAAGAAGCGCAAGCCAAAATTTTCCGGCCGCTAACGCGGCCGGAAAATTTAATAATTGAATTCCAGGACCCAAAGCAA
>RDXI01000379.1 GCA_004292795.1 Bacteroidota bacterium
CGAGCAGTTGGTAAAATTCGCGCTCTGTCATACTTCGGTTGATAGCGTTATAGGTACTATCAAACAATTTGCTCAAAGTAGTTTTGGGCGTATAGGTACATAAACCAGGGTGTGCTGTTTCCAATACCCAACGAAAAACCCCAAAATCGGACTGTAATTGCGCTATAGAATAAGGATAGTTCGGGTTATAGTCTGCCCCTTGATTTTCTTGCGCATAGGCAAGGGAGGCAAGGCAAAAAAACAATACAGTACAAAGGCGTAGCGGTTTCATAACATCGGGTAGGCAAGGTTGCAAAGATAGCCTTTTATGGTGCAAAAGTCTTGCCTAATTATTTTAGAGAAACTTTCTGCAACATAGCCACCCAAAAAACAAAAAAGCATTACTTTTGCGCCATGACTGTTGCACTCATAGATTATCCTGCGGGCAATACGCAATCTGTTATATATGCCTTGAACCGCTTGGGCATAGAGCCTATCTTGACAGATGACGCACAAAAATTAGCCTCTGCCGATAGGGTTATCTTCCCTGGTGTAGGCGAGGCGAGTACTGCTATGGCACACCTTCGCCACAAAGGTTTGGACAAACTCATTCCTACCTTGAAGCAACCTTTTTTGGGGATTTGCTTGGGTATGCAGTTGCTTTGTAGCCATTCCGAAGAAAGCGACACCGAATGTTTGGGCATCATTCCACAGCGCGTAAAGCTCTTTCCGAAAGACGACCTGAACCATCAAAAAGTGCCTCACATGGGTTGGAATACCATTGTGCCAAACCAAAATCCGCTTTGGCAAGGATTGGTAGGCGAGCCATATTTCTACTTTGTGCATAGCTATTATGTGGAGGCAAGCCCCTACAGCATAGCCGAAGCGCACTACATTGTACCCTTTACGCCTGCTTTGCAAAAAGACAACTTCTGGGCGGTGCAGTTCCACCCCGAAAAAAGTGCCGAAGCAGGTCAAACCGTTTTACAAAATTTCCTCAACATTTAACAGGGAACATTTATCATTTATCA
>RDXI01000258.1 GCA_004292795.1 Bacteroidota bacterium
CTTGACCAAAAACTCGGTGTATGTGTTCGTGTGGGACAGGCGCACAGGCGAGCAAGAAGGCAAGTTTGATTATTGGCTCAATATCGTGTCGTTGCTTTCGCAAAACGCGCCCGTTTTTGTGGTGCAAAACAAAATAGACGAGGGACACACCGAAATAAATCAACAAGAATGGAAAAATGCGTTTCCGCATATTGCAGGATTTTTCAAGACTTCGTGTGCTACAGGCGAGGGCATTGATGCCCTGCGCGAGGCTATCAAAAAACAACTTTTTGCCTTGCCTACTACCCGCGAAATTTGGAATAAATACCGCGTGGCAGTGCGCACTGCGTTAGAAAATCATACAGCAGATTTTATTTCCTACAAAGAATATTTGCGTATTTGCGAAACGGAAGGCTTGCCTGCCCAAGACACGCCTTTTTTAGCGCAACAACTGCACGACATAGGCGTTATTTTGCATTTTGCTGATGATATTTCGCTCAAAAATACAGTCGTACTCAAAACCGATTGGGCGATTGATGCGGCGTATCATCTTTTGGATACCAAAAAAGTAGAAAATGGACGTTTTGAGGTGCAAGATTTGGAAAGAATATGGACAGAGGCACGCTTTGACGAGAAGCACGATTTTTTGCTCAAACTCATACAACGCTTCGAGCTTATTTTCCCATTTCAAGACACCCAAACCTACATTGTGCCAGAGGGTTTAAGCCCACAAAGCCCCAGCTTTCCGCCTCTTTCTTCTGCCTCGCTTCGTTTCGAGTATCATTACAAATTTATGCCCAAAGGTATTTTGAGCAGGTTTATTTGCAGGGAACATAGGCTTATCAAAGAAGCATTTTTTTGGAAATATGGCGTGGTGCTTGAGTACGAACAAGGCACGCAAGCCGTAGTAACGCTGTGGGAAATAGACAAGGTTTTGCGCGTGGAAATTGTAGGCAAGTCTGCCTCGAAACTGTTGGCTATCATTCGCAAAAGCATTGACGACATACACAATTCATTGAAAAATCCGCCTTTGCAGGAGAAAATTCCTTGCCTGTGTGATGAATGTAAGGCAAGCGCGAAACCTTACCTACATGATTATAAAACGCTCCTCAAATTTCAGGACAAAGGGCGCGAAACAAAAGAGTGCAATCATAGTGCAGAAGATGTAAAAATTACCCAACTCTTAGAAGGCATCGAAAACCCTACGCAGGCAAGGGAAAAGCCGTTGCACGCCACGATACAAAAAGCCTTGAGTCGCCTCGAAGAAGCTACTTATCAGGGCTATTTTGAGGAAATGGACAAACTCGTCTTGCCTGCTTATTTGAAAGGACTTTATAGCCAACTAAAACTGCAGTTTATAGGCTCGCCTACTTCGTGGAACTTCAATCAACAATTAGAAACTTTTGCACGCGAAGCGAACCAATATCTTTGATACGCCTCTTTTTAGGCAAGTCAATTTTAAAATGCGCCAAAAACTTATACTAAAATAATTCTTACCTTGCGCCCTTGTGCCCTTTCTAGGGCGTTTTCATAACAATAGACACCCCGCACCCTAGAAAGGGCGCGCTACAGCCTTTTGTTATAGGCACTTTAAAATTTATTTTGTATTATTTCAGTATTACTCCAATTCGTGGGTATAGAAACGTTTTTTGCGGGGCGTAGGCATAACGAGTTTGGGCATGATAAGTTGGAGAGGCGCATATACATAAAAGCGAACAGACAGCACATTGTCGTTGCCCGTTCTTGTTCCCCAAACCGAAATATTGTCCAGATAATCCGTTTGCACATTGAGCCAAGAGGCGTGTACGCCCACACCATAGCCATTTTTGAGTAGGTAAGTTGCCCCCGCGCCTATAGGAATCATAAAGCCTGTACGTCCATACGCCTCGTCTAAATCGCGTGTTTCTAATAAATCGACCAACTTCTCGCCTAACTCATTTTTAGGTTGGTAGTTGCAGATGCCCAAGCCCGCACTCGCATAGAGCATAAAAGAAGGCGTTTTGATGAAATTGTAATGCGCTTCGTAGGAAAGGAAAAAAATAGACGACCTAAAAAAAATGTTAGGCTTGCCTGCGGGAAACTTATAAGTGCGGTTGTCGCCTGTCACAAAGCCATATCCGAAACCTATTCGGCTGTTCAGGCGTTTTGCTTCATTGAAGCGAATCGCTCCGTGATAGCACGCAGTCCATTTTTCATAGCCCGACAAATCGCCCTTATAGCTATTGGCACTCACGCCCAATTCCAAAAAACGCACAGGCTTAGGGCGTGGTTGAATGATTATAGGCAAGGTATCTGCTTCGGAGTCCAAAATATATTTTTGGGCAAAAGCAGGCAAGGCAAGGCAGGCAAACAACAAACAAACGACTATACGCATACAATAAAAGGGAATGGTATGTGCAAAAATAGCTTTTTTTTTCATAAAAAAAGCTATGTGCTGTTTATATACTATAGCTTTTTTTTCATAATAAAGCTATGTGCTGTTTATACGCTATAGCTTTTTTTCATAATAAAAAGCTATGTGCTGTCTTTCTGAAAAAAAACACCAAACACCTTTGCAGACGTTTGGTATTTTATATTTTGTATAGCGTACTTTTTTAGTCTAAAAGTTTTGCTTTTCGCTTTTCGAATTCCTCAAAAGTGATGATGCCTTTCCTGAACAACAAATCAAGTTTGTAGATTTCATCGGCTACGTTCACATTGTTCGTATGCGAGGAGAGCGTTTTTTGTTCGTATTGGCGCGTGTATAGATGCGGATTGTAACGCCTATCAAATTCGGATTGAGGGCGAGTCAATAGCTGGATTCCATCAACGAGAGCCGCCACCCAAGTAAGAGGAAACCAACAAAAAAGCAAATATAATAAACCTGTACCACCATTACCGAGATAAAAGTGGTGAATACCCAACATTCCCAAGAAAGGTATAAAAGCGATTATAGCGGCGATGTTCTTGTCTTTCTTTTGTTCTTCGTTCATAGCATTTTTTAGAATATTATACGATAAAATGTCGTGCTAAGTTATAAAATATTTCGCAAAGCCCCAAAAATATTTCAAAAAATCTTTCTGTTTTGCAAGACTTGGGTAGTATTAGCATACATAGAAGGAATACTTTTCTCCCATTCCTTTATTCAGTTGATAAGACTCATAGCTTTGCTTGAGTCTTATTTTGTGTGCTATAGTTCATAGCTTTGCTTGAGTCTTATTTTGTGTGCTATAGTTCATAGCTTTGCTTGAGTCTTATTTTGTGTGCTATAGTTCATAGCTTGCTACGAGTGATGTAATGGATATGTCCATACTTACATGGTTGCAAGACCTCGTGTATATAGCGCGCTCTATCGCTGATAGAGGTGACCATCTTCAAACGTAGGCAAGACAAGTGCATAATATCCCAATAAAACCTCCAAACTTACCTCCAAAAAAACACCTGCTCCACACGCAATATCGAGTATGTGTATATTTTGCAAGGCATTAACTTGGTCTGCCTTGCCTACCAAAAAAGCTTTAAGTGCTTCATTTACAACGTATTGCGCAATCATTTCAGGGCTATAAAAAACACCATTTTCTTTGCGCACTTGGGCAGGCAAGTTCGAATCGTAGCTATTCATTTTCTATCAAGCGTATTTCTTCAAGCGAAAGGTCATATAACGCATAAACTAGCGTATCTATTTCATTTTCAAGTATTTGCGCTTCTTGGGCAATAGGCAAGGTCTTTTGTTTTTCATCTTCAAAAAAGTTTTTCCATTCTAATTCTTGTGAAATAGTTAGACCAACTTTAGCTTTGGTTAAAATAGCTAAAAAATCTTTCCAATGCCCCTTATACCAATCTGCTAGTTTTTTCCCAAACTTGCCTACCCCAAAACGCCCCTCGAGCAAGTCTGTCATATCTTTTTCAGACTTAAATATTTGCCTCTTTAAATCTATTAAACGCTCTACTTTGGCTACAAAAACTTGTTGGTCTTGAGCAGAAATATAAGGAATAGGTATTTTACGCACATCAGCAATCAATATTTTAGGAAAAAGCCCTTTTTTTGCTTTTGGTGAAGTATTGTGATGATACCACCCCATCATTTTAGAGTTCAAAATAGCTAAAATGTACTTCAAACTAATATTGGCATCTTTTTGAATGACATTTATCAAAGAACCTGTATTATACAACTCGCCTTCCAAATAGGTTGCAATTAGCGTGTATTCTGCAATCTCTCGTATCAAAAGTCGAGGTTGTGTAAAAAATTTAGGGTCTCTTGGAGCGGCTAACCATTTACCATAACTTACCCATAGTTCCCCGTTCCACTCACAAAAATACTGGTTTACATCTGCGCCTTTCAATTCTTTTTTATAAGTACTATCTTTAGGAGTTGAAGCGTGCCAAATCCTATTTTTAATCGTTTCCTCATCATGTCCTCGATATTTATCATAAGGGATTAAGCCTTGTGATACTTCACAAAAATCGCCAAGTTCTTGCGCTTTGCTTCTTATTTTTTTCAATATACTGTATATTTCAGTAGAAATAGTAAACAAAGTAAGCCAATTCCCTAAATTCTCGCTTAAATAGCTTTCATTCAAATATTTATCTGTGTTAATTTGATTCTGCTCGCGTAGGTACGTAGAAAACTTGGTAAGCAAACTTTTTTTCTCTTTGTCTATCACGAAGATACAAGTACGTACTTTTGCCTCATCAAAGACTTCCATTGCTGAAAGGTCAGATAACGCCATTACAGTATGATTTTCTAATAGATTTGCTCTAAATTTTTGTGCAAATTGATTAGACAAAAAAGTATTGGGAATGATATACGAAATCTTACCTTCAGGTCTTAGAAGTTCTAAACCTTTGTCTATGAAGTAGTAATAGCTTTCAAAATCTGGAACTAAGGGTTTTGTTTTTTGTAAATGTTTTTTAATCTTATCTGTTAAATGCGCTCCATACGGCGGATTGCCCACGATAAGCGTAAACCCTCCATTTTTCATTACTTTAGGAAATTCCTTTGCCCAATCAAAGGCTTTTTCGTGTAGGGTTGTGTCGCTGATGAGCGAGTTTCCTAGCGAAAGTTTGGTAATAGCTACACTTTCTTGGTTCAAGTCCACTCCAAAGATATTGTTATCTAAAATAGTATTGATGTATGTGCCTCGTTTGCCTTTCTTGCCTATCGCACTCATTTCGAGGGTTTCAATCCAATTAAATTCTTTGATAAAAAATGATAGCACTTGGTTCAAAAACGCGCCGCTCCCACACGCAGGGTCAAGCACAGAAACCGTTTCGAGCCATTGCTTGTAGGCGGTCAGGGCAGGCAAGTCGATTTGTTCGGTGGCTGTAGTCAAGCCCAATGTTTCTTTTTTGTCTGCACACAGCTTGCCTAAAGTTTCTTCTACCATATAGTTCGTGATGTAGGAAGGTGTGTAAAAAATACCATCAACTTTGCGTTGATTGTCTATTTTTACATCCTTGCCTGCCTCAAGGTCTTGCATTTTTTGCAAAATCTCTTGCTTTTTTTGGTCGGCTTGGCTCAGGCTATGCTCAAAGATATGCCCCAAAATATTGACATCAACCTCCGAAACATAGTCGTATTGGAGCAACGCGCCACAATGATATACCAAAATATCATTGTCAATTTTGAGTTTGTCCAATACTGCATCTTTGGCAAACAACCCGCCATTGTAGGCATAAATTTCGTATTTTTCGCTTGTGAAGCCTGAATTGATAAACTCAAAATGCGCCTTGAACCTATCGAACAATGTCCCTCCTATGCGCATTTTTACCAAATCGCTCCATTCTTTTATAATCACATCTACGTGATTGGTAGGCAAGAGTCCTTTGCTGGAGGCGAAATACATAAAAATAATCCTATCCAACAATTTTTGAGCCTTTTCAAACAAGAGCAGTTTGTCTATTTGTTTGTTGTTCACACTCATGTTAAGGCATAGTGCGTCTTTAAAATTCTGATATTTTTCGTAGAAGTCTTTTGTTATGTCTTCTTCTTTGGCTATTGAGGCTTGATTTAGTCTATCTATAGCATCAGAAAGAATAGTGGCGGGACACAAAAGCGCGTACATTCTTTCAAAATCTTCGTAGGCAAGATTGAACAAATCAAACTCTTCAAATTCGTCTTTTTTGTCTAAATAAAAGCGTAAGTGCGTAAAGTTTGAGGTAATAACATATTTAGCGTGTTTGTGTGCGTTCAGATAAGAAAACGCTTGCTCAACCACTGTATCTAAATGGGTTTTGGTAGATTTCAACTCAATCACAACCCTTACATGTTGGTCTTTCAGCAATACACCATCGACCTTGTGCGCGTCATGTGGGTTCTTTTTCTCCACTTCCAAATTATGATTGTCTTTGGGGTGATGAGTATAGCCCAATACTTCCTCGAAAAACTCTCTCAAAAAAGTGCGTTGGTATAGTTCTTCTTTGGAGGCAAGGATTTTTGCCTGCACATTGGAGGTTTGAAAACGTGCCTGAAAGCGCACAAAAGCGTCTTTTAGTTCGGTTTCCGCATTGTAGGCAAAGCGTTGAACGAAATTATTGAAAACTGATTTCTGAAAAAGTCCCATAAGGCTATTTTTGTGTTTTGGAGAGGCAAAGATATATAAAAAAAGTACAAATGTTACAAAAAACAACACCTTTTTTACGCAAAACTTTGTTACCATTCGCAAACGCTTTTTCGCCAAAAACAAAAATCATTTTATTTCGTATAATATACAATTTATGCAAACCGCTATGTTCCAATATGCTTTACGCTCCCTGCGCCGTAGGTGGCACAAACAACTCGCGTTGGTGCTTATCTATGGGCTTGTGGTCAGTTTTTATGCGTCCATTATTTTCTTTACCTCTGCCTTGCAAGAAGAAACTACCCAAGTCTTGCGTCACGTTCCGCAACTTTGGGTGCAACGCATAGCAGGCGGAAGGCTTACCCCCGCGCCTGTGCAGTGGCAAGACAGTTTGACGCGGTGGCGTGGCGTGAAACAAGTCATACCGCGCTTGTGGGGCTATTATTTCGACTCGCCTACAGGGGCAGTCTGCACGCTCATGGGTTCGGACTCGCTTTTGTCGGGTTTGTCTATGGTGCAACGCATACCGACAGGCAAGCCCCGACTGCAAGATGATGAAGTATTGATAGGAACAGGCTTGCTCGAATTGCGTGGCTTGGAGTTAGGCGAGCAAATTACGCTCTATGCACCCGACAATACCATCAAAAATTTTCGCATTGTAGGCAAGTTCAAAAGTGAGAGCGACCTACTAACCAAAGACCTGCTTATCCTCTCTCCTGCTTCGGCTCGGCAGATGCTCTCGCTTCGTGCAGGCGAGGTTACCGATTTTGCTATAGAAGTTTATAATCCCTTAG
>RDXI01000259.1 GCA_004292795.1 Bacteroidota bacterium
GTACTGTTACGGTGATGCTTCCAAAGCTGAAGGTGTAGAAGTTATCTATTTTGATTACTTCTCCTTCATGGAAAAGTTCTTTCATGAAGCCTTCTACTTTTTGCTTAGTTGATGCAATTAGTGCATCATTTTCGCTAATTTTCAGAATTTTAAATTTAGGCATATTAGGCATTACTTTTAGAAGTTGTTAGTAAATGAAAAAAGTTGGAAAAGGGGTGGAATTAGCTTCCAGCGTTGAGTTTTGCACGAAGTTTGGCGAGTTCGTCATCTACTTGCGTGCTTTGCTCGAGTTTTTTGAAATCATCATTCAAAGACTTCGAGCTGTCTCCCGAAAGTTCGGTAAAGGCTTGCGCCTCTGCTTCGTTCTTCATGATTTTCTCTTCCCACTTGTCAAATTTAGCAAAACTGCTTGAAGCATCAAAACTGCCTACTTGCTTTGCGATTTGTTTTTGAGCGATAGCAGACTGATTGCGGGCAATGAGGGTACTTTCTTTCATTTTTGCCTCATTGAGTTTCGCTTTCAAGCCTTCCACTTGCGATTTGAGCTTAGACGACACATCACGTGCTTGCGTGTACATGCCTTCGTACTGCTTCGCCATGCTGTCCGCTTCTGCTTTTTTGGCAAGGGCTTGGCGTGCAAGGTCTTCGTTGCCTGCATTGAGGGCAGTCATAGCTTTCTGTTCCCAATTTTTCGCTTGTTCCACGTGTCCGTTGTAGTCACGCTCAAGTTTCTTCTCCTGTGCCATAGCAGTAGCAAGCCCAGAAGTAGCTTTGGCGATTGCTTCTTGCATTTCAATCACCATTTGCTTAATCATTTTCTCTGGATCTTCCAGCTTGTCCAGCGTATCGTTTACGTTTGCCTTGAAAATGTCGGCAATTCTTCCGAAGATACCCATAATGTAGTAGCGTTGTTTTGGTTTAAAGTTTCCTTTGGTAAGGTTTATTTTCGCACTAAGATAAGGGCTTTTCAGATAATCTCCAAATTTTTGACTAAATAAATTTACGAAACCCGCAAAATATTTTACGAAATGGGCATTATACTTTGTAAAACCTTCATTTTCAATTCGTTGTATGTTTGCAAACGTTGCTTATTTTATGAACTATTTGTTTATTTTTGTAGGAAAATAAACGTTTGCAAGATAAAAACTATTTTTTGTATTTAGTGCTTGTTTTAGGTAATATTATTCCATACTACTATGGCTGTTTACGTAAATCGATATAGTTATTAAAAAAATGTTGATATAGCTTGTATATAGTACATGTATGCTTTTATTGAAAAAAATATAGTTTTTATGTAACTTTTCTGTTTTTGTTACGTAATTTCATTGAATATATACGCTTACCAATCTACTTTCAAGATGAAAATATTATTTACTGCTGTTTTTTTTGTACTTTTTTTAGGTGCGCAGGCGCAAACCTTACCTCCCATTCCCCAAGATGCAAAGGTAAATCCTCACTTATACCCAAGCATGGAAGAAATGTCAAATGCTTATGAGTGGGCTACAGAACAAGGTGCGAGGGGCGTAAAGTTTTACTCAAAAGAAGTTTTTTCTCGCCTCACTCGCGACCAACAAGCGGAGTTGGAAGGCTATGGTTTTTTGGTTGTATTCGAAGGTGCTTACCTTACCAACGCTGACATACAAGCGTTTGAGGCTCGTCGCGGGCAAATTGTATCGCGTACTTATCAAGCGTACAAGGTGTATTTGTATGAGCATAACCGCCAACGTTTTGTGGAATTGTTTGAATAAAAACAAATTTTAAATATCCCATCATTTGCTCCTTATTTAAAATTGTAAAGTATTGATAATCAATATTTTGAAAATTTTTATTCATTTAATTTGTGTCTTTTAAAATGTAATGTATGAAAAAAACATATACTTTCTTATTCTTTTTGTTTTTTGCCATCTTTGGCGTGCAAAATTTGTATGCTCAAATCGATAACTGTGGTGCAAGTGCTACCACACTTACATCAGGCACGACTTGTAGTGTTACTACTGGCAATAATTACTCGCCTACTATCCTTACAACAGGCTCTTATGGTTGCAACATAGGCACTACAGGGCGTTTCCGTGATGGTTGGTTTAAATTTACAGCTGTTCAAACAATCCACACCGTTACTGTAGATGGCGCAAACAATTTTCGTCCAGTAGTGGGAGTATATACTGATTGTAGCGCGGCAACCACCGTTTCGGGAGGTGCTTGTGCAAGTGCTGGAGCGACTGGTGGAATTGCAACCCTGAACTTAACAGGTCTTACAATAGGCTCTACTTATTTTGTACAAGTTTATAACTTTACAGCAGATGCTGGGACACAAAACAGTCGTAACGCTTATGATATTTGTGTGACACACCCCGCAACCAGTGATGTGTGTGCGACTGCTACCACACTAACTCCCAACATAAGTTGTAGCTACACAGCAGGCGATAATGAAGCCTTGACAACAGGCTCGTATGGTTGTAATACAGGCACTACGGGGCGTTTTCGTGATGCTTGGTATAGATTTGTGGCTACTCAATCTACGCACAATGTTACGGTAGATGGAAGCACCAATTTTCAAGCTGTCATAGGTGTTTTTACAGATTGTAGTGCAGGTACTAATGTTACGGGTGGCAGTTGTCAAACGGCAGGTGCTGTTGATGGAGTAATAACAGCTTCGCTTAGCGGACTTACAGCAGGCGTTACGTATTATGTCCAAGTCTATAATTCCACTGGCTCTACAAATACTACAAACAATCACCATCGATACGATATTTGTGTTACCACGCCTACACCGCCTCCCGCCAACGATGTGTGTGCCTCGCCTACCGTGCTGACACACCAAGCCGCAGGAAGTTGCTCCACTACAGCAGGGACTTTAGCGGGTGCTACGCAATCTTTAGTGGGTTGTGCGGGTACGGCAGATGATGATGTTTGGTATTCTTTTGTAGCTACTTCTACAGTGGCTGATATTCGTTTAGCTTCCAATACTATAGATGAAGTGGTGGAGGTTTTTAGTGGCACTTGTGCGGGATTGACTTCGTTGATTTGCCAAGATACACCAGAAGGCAGTGTGGTAGTGAGTGGTTTGACTGTGGGCAACACCTATTTGGTAAGGGTGTATAGTTGGAGTTCGACTGCACCCAGCTCGCCTACTTTTACCATTTGCATTACTTCTATAGCTGTTCCTACTAATGATGCTTGTGCGAGTCCTATTGTTTTGACACATCAAACATTTGGCAACTGTACTACTACGTCTGCCACTGTAGCCAATGCTACGCAGTCTTTGGCTGGTTGCACAGGAGATGCTAATGATGATGTTTGGTTTTCGTTTGTAGCTATTGGCACTTCTGCTGATATTCGCGTGAATGGTTCTTTGGACGAAGTAGTGCAGGTTTTTAGTGGTACTTGCGCGGGTTTGAGTTCTTTGATATGCCAAGACTCGCCAGAGGGAAATGTAGTCGTCAATTCACTTACGGTTGGTGCTACCTATTTAGTGCGTGTTTATGATTACTTTGCATCTGTGCCAAGCAATCCTTCGTTTACCATTTGTGTTACTAACCCGAACCCACCTGCTATTACCAATGATGCTTGCACAGGGGCAATTTCCTTGACACACCAAGCCGCGGGCAGTTGTTCTTCTCAAACATTTTATGTATCCAATGCCACAGAGTCGCAAACGTACTGTTCTGGTACGCCCTCGCCTGTACGTGATGCTTGGTATAGGTTTACTGCCACTTCTACTTCCGCTATCATACACCGCATAGCCGAATTTCGCAATGTGATACAAGTTTTTAACGGAGGTGCCTCGCCTGGTGCTTGCGGAGGCACCTCGCTTGATTGTCATAACCCAACACAAACCAATGGCGAAAATGGACAACAAGGAGATTTGCAAGTGAATGGCTTGACAGTAGGCAATGTCTATTTCTTTCGTATTTACCCAACCTCGAATAGCACTTCCAATTCATCTGCATATTCGCTTTGTATTACCTCGCCTGCCACAGTGGTCAATACCACTTGCGCTGCCGCCGCGCCTGCTTGTTCGAGTACAACGATTACGTTCCAAGCCCGTACTGATGGAACGGCACCCGCAGGGAACGACTATGGTTGTTTGGATACACAACCAAGCCCTACATGGTTTTATTTGCGTATAGGCAATCCAGGTGATTTGGTATTTACATTGGGAGCATCTGCCGATATTGATTATGCACTTTGGGGACCTTACAATGACTTGAGTAGTGCCACAAGTGCGTGTGGTTCCTTGCCTGCCCCCGTTTCTTGTAGTTATGCAACAGATAAAATAGAAACAGTTACTATTACAGGCGCGGTTACGGGCAGGGTGTATTTGTTGTTGGTTACAAACTATGCGGTAGTAAACCAAATCATAGATATACGTCAAACAGGAGGAACAGGTACTTCGGATTGTTCTGTTTTGTTGGCTTCTGAGTTGCAAAACTTGCAGGCAAGGAAACAAGGCAACAACAATGTGATAGAATGGGAACTTGACTCGAAGGCAGAAAATGTCAAAGGCTTTTTTGTGCAAAAAAGTACCAATGGACGCGAGTTTGTGAATACGCGCTATGTGGAGCGTAGCCAAGAAAAGCGTTATTTCTTCTCCGAACAACAAGCGGATTGCAAGACTGCGTATTATCGAGTGGCTACTATCTACCAGAATGGCACGCAAAAAACGTCTAATACCTTGCCTATTCACCGTAGCAAGGGCGATTGTGAAAATTTGGTGCAAGTGTTCCCCAACCCTGCGCAAAAGAAACTCTACCTTATCGCTACCGACAATGCGCAATCATTGGACTTTGTGCTATCAGATTTGAAGGGCAAAACTTACCTGCAAGGCAAAACCAGCCACGAAGACGCAAACCAAAGCATAGATATTGCCCAATTACCCAAAGGACTTTATATGCTCAAAGTGCGCATAGGCAATCAATGGATTTATGAAAAAATAGTGAAAAAAAAAAAAAAAAAACTTGCCT
>RDXI01000028.1 GCA_004292795.1 Bacteroidota bacterium
AAACAACGGTTTTTTTTTTTTTTTTCACATACGAGACTACAAAACATCAAAAAAATAAATAATACTCCAAATAAAACGTAATTTTTGGAAAAATCAAACGTGAAAAAAATAAATAATTATTCGTAGCATTTTAGCCTTTTCAGGTGTTTGAAACGCTGTAAAGTTTTAATATTTACACACATTTTTATTCAGCGTTTTGCCACCTGAAAAGCATAGCTAAGACGGTTCTTTTCAGGTGGCGAAAAATGAATGATTGACAAAATTAGTAAAAATTAAAAGTCGCCATTCATTTTCTAACACCTGAAAAGGCGGAAAAAAAATAAAATAACGCCCTAAATAAAACGTGATTTTTGAAAAAATGAAGTGTATAAAAAATAAATAATACTCCCCAATAAAACAAAATTTTTGAAAAAGTGAAACGTGAAAAATAAAAATAACCGCGCTAAAAAAATGATTTTAGCGCGGTTATATTCGTATTTGGTGTAGCGGTCGCAGACCGCAATTCCAATTAGTTTAAGTTATGAAACTTCAACTAACGGCGTCCCGCTTGCCAAAAAGTACAAGCGGGACGCTTTAAGTTTGGGAGGTCTTAGCGGGATGCTAAGACTAATAGAGTATATAATATATCTATCTAACTATAAAAATTATATTATTTTCCTGTTTCTTCATAATTGCTATTTAAGAATTTTTTTTCTTTAGTAAACCTTGCTCTACACACATTATCTAAATCAAAGTTTATCTCCTTCTTTCTTTCCTCATTTTCTATTTTATCTCTATTTAGAGTTAAAATATATTGAAAGTCTGGGTGTTCTTGCTGTATTTTATGTAAAAAATTTAAACTTTGAACTAGAGTATCTTGATCAACATCAAAAATATTATCATGGATTAAAAATTTTGGATGTCTTACTCGAGTATGCTCATTTAATATAAGTGCTATATCATAAATAAAAACTTTAACCCTATCTATACTATGACTACCATCAGTATCAATCCTAAGATTAAACTCAATAAAATACTTTGTATTTTTTTTATTTACCTCTTTTATATCAAAAGATGCTTTCCTATTACCCATAATAGTGTAGTGAGCATCTAATATTGTGTTTTCAAAGTCTTTTATTTTTTGTTCAATACTTTCTAATTCTTTCCGTAGTTTTTCGTCTATCAAGTTGTTTTTATGTTGATTTGCATCTTTTTTCGAGTTTTCTGTTTGTTTTAGGTCATTATAAATAGCTACTTTTTGCTGGTATTCTTCACTTTTCTTATTCATAATAGCAATACTTGACTTTAATTGTCTAAGGTTTCCATTAACGTCCAAAGTTTGTTGTTTAGTTTGTAATATTTCATCAAGATTCTTTATTTTTTTGCCTATTTCTTCTAACTTCTTTTCTAATAAAGTCGCCTTATCGTTTAGTAATGTTTTTTGAAATTTATCTATTTTTAATTTGAATGCTTGTACTTCATCAATCGTTTTGGCTACTAAGTTACCTAAGCCTTGTTTAAATTGATTATATATAATCTCAATATCTGTTTCTGTTATTTGCTCCATTTGTGGAAACGAATTTATCTTTGTAAGCTCATACTTAATGCTTTTCTGTTGGGCTCGTAGTACATCAAGTTGGTCTTCAAGTACTATTATATCTTTTTGTATAACATCGAATGCTTTCAAGTTTTGTAATTCTTCAACAGATTTATTTATTGCATCTACTTCTCCTTTCAAATTATTTATTTCTATTTGAATCCTTTCTTTGCTAGTACCTCTTAGTTTTAATAATTCTTTTACTTTAGACAGAAAGTTATTAGTTTTTTCTAATTCGTCTATAGATTTTTTTATTTCTTCATAGAGATTTATATCTATATTAAAATAATAAAGGTGTGGAATATGATTTGGTGGAATTCGTCTTTTTAAATCATTGCAGAGTATTATATCCCTAAACTCAGAGCGTTCATCCCTAATCAGGGGTGATATTAATTCTCTAAAGGAAATTTCGATATCTGTTGGCAATATGAGCCTCGTTAGGTACTCCTTTGCATCATCTAAACTTCTAAATTCTTGAAATTCATTGTTTTGGATAATGATAGGTCTATCGGGGCTTGATTTAGTCCTGATGATGCTTATCTCTTGTTTCATTATCTCCAAATCTAAAATAATTTGCGTATCGGAGGGTAATGTATCATCAGGAATTTGCATAACCCTACTCCATGTATCTTGTTTTAACAAACAAAAATCAATAAATTCTATACACATAGATTTACCCACACCGTTTGTTTTTCGGTTTGCAGAGGTATTTTCATTTACTTTTTCACCCAAAATGATGTTTATACCTTTTTCGAATAAAATAGGTTGAAATATTTGGGGATTGGAATGTAACTTTTTAAGCAGTATCATATTAATCTCGAATTATATAAATATAGGGATCTTTAAATTCTATTATACCACAAGTGTGTAGAAAAATTAATCCGTATAAAATTTGGCTATAGTGTATTATGTTATATTTTTTAAGCTCTTCAATTATATCAAATATAGATATTTTATCTTCTTTTACTTTTTTTATTTTTTTCAAAACCAAATAACCTATGTAAATGGCTGATTTTTTAACATCTTCATCTGGGGTAATTAGCAAATCCGTTTTCATATCTTCATTGGGAAAACATTACATCTTATTAATTGATCTACTAAATAGAAGCGTATAGCCCCTTCGTCATAATTTATAAAACCTTCACTAATTTTTTCTTGAAAAAATGATGTCAATGCGTCTAAAGCTTTCTTAGGGTTACCATCATTTTCATTTAGTATATTATCACTAAGCCTTTTTAGGTACTGAGCCACCTTCTTCGATTTTAAGGCATCTAAATTACTTCCTTTTTTAGACTCATCTAAGGCTTGTCCATATGTACCATATAAGTCTTTGTATTCAGCCTTCAACTCGTTAGAGTAATCGGAAAATCTTTTCTCTATCTTACTTTCTGGATCTATATCACTTTTTATATCGGTTTCAAGTTCTGTATTACTCAAAAAATCTATCAAGCGTTTAATAGTTTCTACCTCATTGCACTCTATTCTTCTCACTTTTTGAATCATAGGACTTATATATTGTTCTAGAAACTCAAAAATTTTCTTTTGCTCAGCTAATGTGTAATTGTTTATTTCCCTATTCAAAGTATGAATATCCCAAAGTTGAAGTGTAAAATTATAAAATAGGGTTGTATTTGCTTGGCTATGGTCATCTTCGTACTTCTTAGAATTGCTATTCTTCTCGCCAAACACTAATACTATGAGTTTGTTGTATTTGTTACTGTAACCTGTGTTTGGATCAAAAAAACCTTCTACAGTATTGTCTATTTTCGATTTACTATTATCGGAGGTAATCTGAATACTCAGATTTGCTTTATCTGAGATTAAGTCTATTGCTTTAGCATTGAGGTCAGTATAATTGGCATTTTGTAACCCCCAATCATACATCAAGTTCAATAAATCCCTAAAAAAGTTCTCTGCTTTTTGATGTGTGTCAAAAAGGTGTAGTTTGCCACTGAGCCTCACTCGGCTTTCATACCAAGCAAGTAATTCGATAATCTCGCTAATCATTTGTTATGTTTTTAAACTAAAATTAAACCTTGATAGTATGGTGCAAATATAGAGCTTTTTTTTTCAAAAACAAAAATACAGGATTATTTAGAATTATTCTAAATAACCCCAATTCCATTGTATTCTTATGTTTTAGTAGTACGCAATGACTATTATAATGTGAGTTGAGCATTGTAAATGATTGTAAATAAGTTCTTTATGTTGTATTTTCGAAGAATTTTAAAAATACCCTTACAAGGGTATAAAAAAGTTTGGTTTGCGCAGGGTGTATGCTCAATAAGAGCGCGTTTGCTATCAAAAAAAACGCTTGCAAGGGTTCTAAATCCTTGCAAGCGTTTGGTTTAGCTGGTTTATTTTTACCTCAACCTCTCTACCACAAACAAATGGAAGGGCAGGAAGTACGGATCGAGTTCTACGAAATTGTATTCTCCACGCCAGTGATAGCTATTGCCTGTCAAGATGTCATGCACCACATACGTTTCGTGTTGGGCAATGTTCATGAGGTGAATAGGTACTTGGAGCGTACCGCCTCGCCTGTTGTAGGGGTCAAGGTTTACGGCACATATCACGTGGTTTTTCCCATCTTGGCTACCTTTGTAGTACGCAAAAAGTTGTTCGTCTTGTATGGGGCAATTCACAAAATTGTTGGTTTCTTGCAGGGCGGAATTTTCTCTACGGGCTTTGTTTACGAGCTTCATCAACACCGATATTTTGGTTTGTTTGTTCCAGTCCCACAATTTCACATCATATTTTTCTGAGTCCAAATATTCCTCCTTGCCCGGTACTGCCGCGTGGACATTGAACTCATAGACGGGACCATACACGCCATAATTCGAACTAAGCGTTGCCGCCATGAAGTAGCGAATGAGCATCAACGCCTCGTTGCCTCCTTGCAAGATGTACGGATTGATGTCAGGCGTATTAGGCCAGAAATTGGGGCGGAAGAAATCCTTTTCAGCTCCTTGCGTTAGCTCGGTCATGTATTGGATAAGCTCCTGTTTGGAGTTGCGCCACGTGTAGTAGGTATAGGCTTGTGTGAAGCCCGCTTTTGCCAACTTGTGTGTAACTTTGGGGCGTGTGAAGGCTTCGGACAAGAAGAGCGTATCGGGGTATTTTTTCTTCACTTCGGCAATCGCCCACTCCCAAAATACGAAGGCTTTGGTGTGCGGATTATCCACACGAAAAACTTTGATGCCCACTTCGCACCAATACAACAAGATGCTCAATAATTCGTCCCAAAGGGCTTTCCAATCTTCGGTTTCGAAGTAAATAGGTAAGATGTCTTGGTATTTTTTGGGCGGGTTTTCGGCATATTGCACTGTGCCATCAGGTCGCCACTTGAACCAAGCGGGGTGTTCGGTAACGTAAGGGTGGTCAGGCGAGCATTGCAAAGCATAATCCATCGCAACCTCAATGCCATAACTTTCGGCTGTTTTGATAAGGCTTTTAAAGTCCTCAAGCGTGCCAAGTTCGGGGTGAATGTCTTTGTGTCCGCCTTCCTTGCCTCCTATAGCCCAAGGCGAGCCAACATCTCCCGCTTGTGCAGTAGTAGCGTTGTTTTTGCCTTTCCTATGCGCCACGCCAATAGGGTGAACGGGAGGGAAATACAAGGTGTCGAAGCCCATATCTGCCACGCGGGGCAATAGTCTTTCGCAATCCTTGAAAGTTCCATGCTTGCCTGCCTCCTGCGAAGCAGAACGCGGAAAGAACTCGTACAAAGCACTGAAAAGAGCCGTTTTCCTATCTACATACACGCTTAGGCTATTGTCGTATTCTGTTACGAATTGTTGAAAAGGATATTGCTCGAAAATATGGTGCAAAGTAGTCGAAAGGGCTTCTTTTACGGCTTCGGTGTATTTGGTTTCGTCCTCTTTTGCCGACTCGAATAGGTCGATGAGTTTGGCAAAATAGGCTTTATGCACCGTGTTAGCCTCTTTGTTTTTCTGTAGGCGAGCTATATACTGCACACCGTCCCAAAGCTCCACATGGACGCGCTGTCCATCTTTCACTTTTTTCTCGATGCCGTGTTGCCAATTCAGGGCATGGTCAACCCAACCACGCACTTTGTAGTAATAATAGCCTTGTTTTTCGACCAAAAAACGCCCTACCCAAATGTCGCTCTTCAGTTCAGCGAGTTCAGTAAGGCGCGTAGTTTGCCAATTTTTTTCGGATTCGTGTCGGTAGCAAACATCTGCACCCAAGACATCATGCCCATCAGCAAAGACGTAGGCTTTTATATCCACATATTGCCCTACGACACGCTTCGCAGGATATTTGCCTCCATCTATTTCAGGAGTTACATTTTCTATTATTACGCGATTTTGGGGTTTCATGCAAGGAAAAGTTTGAAATTTATGAGGGCTTAAAATTAGCCTATAAAAAACAACTTACCAAAAAAAAACTGTATATAACGTTTGCGAAAGAGCATTTGATACATCAAATGCGTTCTACAAATACAAAGCATTCGATAAATAGAAAGCTACAAAATAACCGTATCTTTGAAGCGAACTAAAGACCAAATCCGTTATGAATACACTTGACCCTATAGAATTTTTGGGCAAAATAGGCATTTACAAAGAAAGTGGGCAGTTTTTCAAAGTACAGGTTACAGGAGTCCGACAGCCCGACCTTGCCTACCTTTTCCTACAGTTGCAAACAGTAGGCGAGTTTTTGGCAGAAGTAGGCGAGCAAGACCTCGTTTTCCGTGCTTTAGAGGCAGACGAGCAGGCAAGTTTTGGCGATTTCGAATTGGGAGGCGCGACTGATGCTATCAGTGTTTCGTTGGACTTCGTGTCGGTTATGTATGTAGGCGAGCTATCGTTCTCGCCTGCTATGATAGCCAAATTCGAGGCGCAAACGCTGTCCCTCGAAGATATTGGGTAATGCTTGCCTCGCAAAAGAAGCGAAAAGTTTTATTTTGTTGCAAAAAAACACCAATATTGCACATAGTTTTATGTAAAACCTCCTAACTTTATTCCTCTATCATGGAACAAGATAAAGCACTTGCCTACTTTCAAAACCTCTACATAGTTGCCGCTGCCGACCAACAACTTTCCCGCGAAGAAGCCAATTTTTTGGTGGAAGTTGCGCAAATCATGGGCATTTCGGCAGAGCAAAGCACGCGCATCATGACTCAGCGCGACCAACTCGAGTTTATCATACCCGACTCGCCTGAAGAGCGCGACACGCAACTCGAGGACATCATCACGATGATGATTATTGACCGCAAAATCCATGAGAAAGAGTATAATCTCTGCCTCAAATTCGCAGAACATATAGGCTATGACCGCAAAGCCTTCGAAGATATTATGTTTCGTGTGGTGCGTGGTGTATAATTTTTGTGGAATAATGCTGTTAAGTTTGGTGAGGACACCAAACTTGGGTTTTTTAAGCTGTTTTACCCTTTACCCCTGTTTGGTGTCCCCACCAAACAGCCCTCCACAAAAATTGCCAGAGAACGTAATTTTTCAACTCTCTTTTTCTATTGTGCAACTCCCCTCTGACTTCTTGCAACAAGCCGATTTTGGCTTGCCTACTGCCGAACACCCGCTTTTCCTCGAGGCTCTCGATGGCAACGCGCCTACTTCTGTTCGCCTCAATCCTTTTAAACAGTCTTTCCTACAAAGTGGCGCGAAATTTACCGAAAACGCTCCTGTAGCGTGGGAAGCAATGGGGCGATACTTGCCTGAACGCCTTAGTTTTACGACTGATGTGGACTTTTGGGCAGGCAGTTATTATGTGCAGGAAGCCTCTTCTATGTTTGTAGGCGAGGTTTTGCGCCAAGTCTTGCCTTTAGAAAAAGCCTTGACAGTCTTAGACCTTTGCGCCGCGCCCGGAGGCAAAAGTACGCACATCTTGAGTTTGCTCTCGCCTGAGTCTATCTTGGTAAGCAATGAAATCGTGAAACAGCGCACCCACATTTTGGGCGAAAACCTAAGCCGTTGGGGACAAGGAAATTATATCCTCACGAACCAAAACAGTGCGCAAATTGGCACACTCACAGGCGTTTTTGATGCTATAGTCGTGGACGCGCCTTGTTCGGGAGAAGGTATGTTTCGCAAAGACAAGGAGGCAAGAAAAGAATGGTCGCTTGCCAATGTGCGTACTTGTGTCAGTAGGCAAGGCGAAATTTTGGAAAATATCGCGCCTACTTTGAAGGAAAACGGTTTTTTGATTTACAGCACTTGCACGTTCAATAGCCACGAAAACGAAAAAAGTTTGTTCGCCTTGCTCGAACAAGGTTGGGAAAGCATACAACTTAATGTGCCTTCGGATTGGGGAATCGTGCAACAAGAAACCGAACACGCCAACAAAACGCTGTATAGTTATCGTTTTTATCCGCATTTGGTAGTAGGCGAGGGCTTTTTTATCAGTTGTTTGCAAAAAACAGACCGCGAGAAAAACCGCAAACTGCACGTGAAAAATCCGCATTTGTTGCCTGTTCCCACTAGAAAACAAGATTTTTTGCAAGATTGGGTAGGCGAGTTAGGCGCGTTCAAATTTTATCAAACTGCCAAAAACGACATTTTCGCTATGCCCGAAGCGCAAGCGGAGCGTATGCACCTCATAGGCGAAACCTTGGGCGCGTGGAGTGCAGGCTATCACATTGGCACACGCAAACATGACGACCTCGAACCCGCGCCTGCTTGGGCGTTGTCAGGCAAGGTTAGTTTGAGCTTGCCTACAGTGGACTTGCCTACAGACATAGCTTTAGAATTTTTGCGCAAAAACGAACTTACTGCCTTGCCTGTTACTGCGCAAAAGGGGTGGCATCTCGCTACGCATAATGGTTTGGGCTTGGGTTGGCTCAAAGCCTTGCCTACCCGATGGAACAACTACTATCCTGCACAGTGGCGCATTAGGCATTTGTAAAAACAGTTTCCGCCAATCCAGCATTCGCAAGGGTTTTACGCAATTCTGCTAACTGCGCCAATAGTTCCGCATTGGTACGCGCTTCTTCTTTTGCCTCCTCTTCTGCTCTTTTTTGGGCTTTTTCTGCTTTCTTGCGGGCTTTTTCTTCTGCTTTAGCTTTGGCTTCGGCTTCTTTAGCTTTGACTTCAGCTTCAGTTAGTTTGGCTTCGGCTTCTTTGCGCAATGCAACCTCCTGCACATATTCCAAGAAAACATTGCCTTCAAGGTCTTTGATAATGAGCGTTTCGTTTTCTATCCCAAAGCACAAACCTGCTACGTAACTTGTATGTTCCGCCAAGTCAATTATCCGCGTCAAGTACCCATTTTGGCGCACATAAAACTCAAGCGAAAGTTCCTTTTTCTTGCGGTTTTCCGCACTGCGCGTGTGGATAACCAAATATTCTTGCACTCCAGCATTTTGGTAGAACTGCCAACGCTTGAATTGGTCTTTCTTATCTCGATAATTCGAAGGCGACATAACCTCTATGGTAAACATATTGATGTGTATGTCTTCCACCTTCAGGGGTTCTGCATCAGGATTCTTTTTTTGATACTCAAGTATCAAACGCTCTTTTTCTTTGGGTAAAATAAAAGAAGCACGTTCCTCTTCTTCGGGTTCAAGGTCTGCCACCTCGTAGGCGAGCATCACATCAGGGGCAAGCCTATCTCTGATGAACGTGGAGTTTCCTTTTTTGTCTTTCTTCTCCAACAAAATATACATAAAAGTATCTACTGCCGCAAAGCTACGCGGTAGTTTAGCCAACATCATCTCGATAGCGTTTTTGGCATTGGCTACCGTGTTGGCGTGGTCGGGATTTTCAGGCATACGTTTATTGTCTGATTCGGGAAAGTCGAAAGCTCTCCACGCGCCCCACCAACGGTCTGGCGTGCTTATCGTAGGCAAGGCAGGCAAGCGCGGATAATCAGGAAAGAGTTCGAGCTGAAGGCACATATTGCAATGTTTTATCAAAGTTACAAATCTTTCCGCAAAAAAACAAGCATGCAGGCAAGTTTTTTTTACAAAAACTTACCTGCAAAAAAACAAGTGTGCAGGCAAGTTTTTTTACAAAAACTTACCTGCAAAAACAAGCTTCATTCCTAATTTTTTTGCTACTTTTTTAGCAAGCAAACCCTATTCATAATACGTTATTTCCCTTTCTACAATGTATTTTACGACTTTGCTCTCGCCCTCAAATTTGACTTGAGAAGTCCAATTATTTTTAGCATCTAATTGATACTCAAAGTGATACTCACTGCGATGAACCACTTTGTCTGTAGCGATTTCTTGCCTTACCTGCATCATTTTGGCAATATCCCTTTGGGGCGTGTATTCCATCTTGAGCGTGTTTTTATTTTTGCTGATAGCAGGCATACTGTGTACTCTTTCTATGATGTTGTTGGCTTCGTCGTGTTTGGACACTTCGCTGATAGGCTCTTTGCTTTCGTCAGCCATGTAGGTAAGTTGTTCTATCAAATTGCCTTTGCTGTCATATTTGTAAGTAATGCGGTTTGTTTGCGTGCCTTTGTCGTCATATACTTTTTCTGCCACAAGAAACCCTTTTGCATCATATTGGCATACATACTTGCCTGCCAAAACACCCGAAGCATAATAGATACTCAAGTCCGTTCTCTGTCCCTTTTCGTTGTATTTGTGGATTTTTTTGAGCGAAATCTCTCCATTTACTTTGTAAACAACATCTTCAATAGTATTGCCTGAAGCATTGTACGTTGCGATGTTGTATTGCAACAAAGCATCTTTAGTAGGTTTGCCAAAAACGTCTTTGGCTCCATATTCGGAGGTTTTGATAGACTTGATTTTTCCCTTCAGGTTGATGCTTTGAAGGTCGTTTTTGGGCTGTTGTGCGAAGGCAGTATGCACAAGGCACAAAGAGAACAGCAAAAGAGCAAAGGTCGTTTTTTTCATATAATACAAAATGATGTTACAAAAGTACGCTGTTTTGTGCCAAGATGCAGGGAGCAATTTATGAAACCTTGTTTTGCGTGCATGAAACTTGTTTTTGAGTTTAGGAAGCCTCGAAAAAAAGCCCCTTCACAGCGCACTGCGAAGGGGTAGGCAAGTTATTATTTCTTTTCAGGTGTTTTCTTTTCAGGTGTTTTGGGTTTAAGCTCCTCGATTTGCTTCATCATTTCTTTAGCATTCTTATAATCAGGGTCAAACTCAAGCGATTTTTTAGCAAACTCCTCTGTTTTTTCCAAGTTATTCATAGAACCCTCTATGCTCGCCAATCTGTAATACACTTCGGCAATTCTTTTCTTATCTTTTTCTTTGTCGGCTATTTCCAAATAGCGTTCAAAAACAGCCTTAGAAGCGGGGTATTTTTTGTCTTTTGCGTCTGTTTTCTTGTCTTTTGCATCTGTTTTCTCTTTTTCGGCTTCCATAGCGGACATATTGCGTGCTTTCCAATAAACGCCTTGTGCCGTTTCTTGCATTCCATTGGCTTTTTCAAGCACTTCGTCTGCCTTTTTGTAATCTTTAGCAAGGTGCAATGCCTGTCCCCAACCCATATAGTCGTTGATGCTGGGCTTGCTTGCTTTGCTGATTTGGGTTTCTTTTACTACCGCCGCGTATTTGTAGGCTTTGCCATTCCACATAGTCGTAAACATTTCGCCATACAAAGAACGTTTAGCCGTATCCACTTCAGCCGCTTTGCTTATGTTTTCGATGGCTTTCAAAGTATCTTTGCCATTTACTAGATACAAGCGTCCCAAATATTCATAATCGGAGCTTATCAATTTATCGGCTTCTACCTTGCCTACAAAACCTTCTAAGTTTTTCAAACCGTTGGCATAGTCTTTCAGTTCGTATTGGTTATAGGCTTGCAAACGAAGCAAATTAGGGCGGTCGAGCTTACCTTCCAATTTCTTCAATACTTCATACGATTTGGCGTATTCCTTCGCTACGTATAGGAATTGACCGTACATATATTGCGTGTCGATGTTGCCATCAGAGCGTTTCATGTATTCCTCATAGTAGCCTATGCCTTCTTTGTATTGCCCAGCCTGTGAGTACAAATCACCCAACAAACGGTAAGCAGGGCTATAACCAGGATCTACTTCAATGCCTTTTTTGTAGTCTTCTAAGGCTTTTTTGTAGTTTCTTGCTCGCCTCCAAATGTTGCCTTTGCGGATATAAGCCTTTGCCGATTTGGGGTTGATGCCCAAAGCACGGTCATAGCAGTTTGCGGCATTGCCACCATCGCCTTTGCTCATATCGTTGCGCTCAAGGTACGCATCGCCATTGGTAAGGGCAACGTCTATATCTTGGGGAGCAAGGTCTTTCGCGCCTTTTTGTTTGGCAGTTTTGTTGCCTTCGAGGAGGTTGAGTGCTTCTGTAATGTCTTTCGGTTCGTCATACACATACGCCTCTGCAATGCGAAGCATTACTTCTGCATTTTTGCGTTTGCTGATGGTAAGAGCTTGTTCGAAGTCTGCTTTTGCGCCTGCTACGTTTTTGCCCATATATTTCACTCTGCCCAAGCCCACATAATTCAAAGGATATTTGGGGTCAATGGTAACACCTTTCTCAAACAAGACCTTCGCCGAGTCGGGCTTTTCTGTTTTGAGGTAGAAATAACCCAACTGATACGCGCCTTCTGCGGTTTGGTTTTTGCTGTAAAAGTCTTGCAAAGCCTTGCGTGCATTGCCATACTGCTCTTGCTCAAGGTAGCGAAGCCCTTCAGCGATAGTTTGCGCTTGGCTCGCTTGCGAGGCGAGTCCGAAGGCTAATGCCACAGTCCAGAAACTTTTTTTCATAGAGGATTTAATTTATTGATTTACTGACTTAATGAACGAAAGATTGGTTGATTTATTGAATGGATTTTCTTTTTGTTTCTACAAATCGTATTTGCGCTTGGGCAGGCAAGAGTCCCTCTTTCTGCACAATGCGTTGCCCCTTTTCGCCACGCAGGAAAGTTATAAAGCCTGAAGCCAAACCAGAGCCAATCTCTCTCGAAATGGCATACATATCTCTGCGAAAAGGGTACAGTTTTTCGTGTATGTTGTGTTGGTCAGGCATATAGTAGTCATCAGGCGAGGTTGGATTTTTTTTGGTAGCTATAGGTATCACACGCACTTTTTCCAAAAACACTTGGTTCGCGCTGTTGTCTATGTCGCTTACCCAATTCACGCCTATCACGCCTATAGCGTTTTCGTTTTGCGCTACATAGTCTATCACTTCCTTGTTCGACTTGGTTGCAAAGATTTTGATAGAGTCTTGTGGCGTGAGTTTGAAATAATCACGGATATAGTTCAAGTTGCTCGAAAAGTTGTTGTCAAATACCAAAATGATAGGCTCGCCATTTTTGTTTTTCACTTTGCCACGCACAATATCGCCAAAACGTTTTACGGTTAAGGCTGTATCTGGGCTTTGTGGGTGAGTAATGAGGGCGACTGCATCAATGGCTATCTTGACAGTAGTAACTTTGGCATCTTGCTTTTTGAGTTCGGCTTCCTCGCCTGCTGTTAGCTTGCGCGAGATAACGACCATACGCACCGTATCTTTCAACAAATCTTTTACCGCATTGTCTTCGGAACGATAGGTGATGCTTACCTGCGCCTTGCGGTACAAGCCCATAAAAACATCTGTAGCCGTATCCATCAAAGGACGAAACGACTCATCAACCGCCACTTGGATATAGCCACTCGAGGGCGTACTTTTTTTGACTTGAGCCTCACAACTCAACAAAAACAAGCAAGCTAAAAACAAACAATAGCGCATGAATAAGGACATTTTATTTTTTTTGTCAAGGTACATATAATTACGCATACTACCAAATAGGGCAGTTATTACAATTATTCGTCTGTTTTTTTCCACATAGCCTTGAAGTGATAGCCTGTGAGGGCAGACATTCCCCCAGCTAAACTACCCACCAAAACCGTGATGATGATGATCACAGTTTTTCCAAGCCCCAGCAGTTCGCTGATACGCCCCAGCAATAGCCCTTCGTTTTGGCTATTGACAAAGAGCGCGTAGCCCAACCACACGACCAATACGCCCAAAAAACCCGACAAGAAGGAGGCAAGCGAACTCTTGCCTACCAACCACGCCGCCACAAAACAATCTATCATCACAAGCCACCAATGCGAGAGCAATGTTTGGGTGATGAACACCAAAAGGGCGATAACTAAAAATAACATGAGCAGGGCGAAGATAAGATATGTTTACCTCAAAAACGCGGTAAAATTAGTGCCTTTTTTTGTTTTCTGCAAAAGTTTATATCTTTGGAGGTATGAAATCTGTATTTATTCTTTCGGTGGGGCTTTGGGCGAATGTGCTTATCGCGCTTTGGGCGGGTTGGGGAACTTCGCGTGCTGTGGACTTTTGGCAAGTAATGACGCGCTTGTCGGGGCGGGTGTCGTTGGGTATTTTTGTGTGTATTATGGTCTATGAAACTTGCCTGCTGACGAAGCGAGCCTTGCCTACTTTCCTGCAAAATACCCAACTTTGGCATTGGACTACGGGCTTTGCGTTGCATCATTTTTGGCATTTATTGTGTATTGCGGTGTATGTGCAAATGTCGGGTGTCGAGCTTGTGCCTATTCGGTTGGCGGGTGGAGCGTTTGCGTATTTGTTGGTGGGTGTTGTGCCTTTCCTGCATTATCGACATTTGGAGCTACGTTGGAAAAGACCTGTGCGCTTTTTGTACTTGTATTGGGTGTGGTTTGTGATGTTTATGACATATTTGGCACGCCTAAAAGGGGATTTTCCCAATGCAGGCGGGGCTTTTCAAGAATATGTGGCTTTTATGGCGGTGGCTGTTGTGTTGTTGCTATGGCATTTCAGCCAATTCCTTTGGCGCGGTAGGGCTTTGAGCGAAAAGGGGCAATGAAAATAATAGCCTCGCCTGCCACGTACAAAAGAAAAAATGTTGAGATTAGCGGTTTTTTGTAAAAAAAGCTACGTTTTTGCGACATAAAGCAGTAGTTTTACAAGGAAAAAAACTATTTTTGGGGCATGAAGAGTAATATAATGTGGCAAGGCTCGGCTTGGCTTCTTTTGGTGTGCTTGGCAGTGGGGGCTTTGTATGCGTGGCTATTGTATCAGAAAAAAGCGACTTGGACTACCCGCACCAATCGCATCTTGGCAGGAAGTAGGTTTGTGTTGGTTACGATTATATGTATTTTGTTGTTGCTCAATCCTTACCTGCGCCAAATCATCAACAAAGAAGAACGCCCTGCAGTCGTGTTTGCAGTGGATAATTCGCAATCTATCACAGCGGGCATCGATACGGCTCGCCTACAAAAACTATACACACGCCTCGACGAAGTAGCCGAAAAACTACGCCAAAAGGGTTTGGAGGTAGAAATTCAGGCATTGGAGGCAAACAAAACCTTTCCGAAAGTGCAGGGCATCAAACCTACCTTGCCTGTTTCGAACTTAGGCGGTATGCTCAACAGCGTAAAAAACAACTATGAAAACCGCAATTTGGATAAAGTCGTATTGGTAAGTGATGGTATTCACAATCAAGGACTTTCTCCACTTTTTAGTACGTTCAATTTCCCGATTTATACCCTTGCCTTAGGCGACACCACGCCCAAGCGCGACCTACGCATACGCGCTGTGTTGGCAAACAAAGTGGCGTATCAAGGCAATGAATTTCCTATAGTAGCCGAGATAGAAAATTTTGGCTTTCCGAACAGAACTGTAACAGCCTATCTTTCGCAAAATGGAGCTATTTTGGACAAGAAAACCCTTTCCTTCAAAGGTGATGGCGACTTACAAACCGCTACTTTTTATACCACTGCGAAGCAAAAAGGCATACAGCACTACGTTGTGAGTGTTGATGTATTGGAAGGCGAGTTTACAGCCCAAAACAATACGCGAGATGTGTATGTGGAAGTGATAGAAGGCAAGGAAAAAGTGCTGGTAGTTGCCGCCGCGCCTCACCCCGACATCAAGGCATTGCGAAGCGCGATAGACAAAAACGAAAACTATAGCTTCGACCTGCACATTCCTAACGTAAACCAACTGAAGCCCGAAAAATATGATATGGTGATTTTTCACCAAATTCCGAATGTGCGTAAGGTAGGCAATGATTTGCTCGACAAATTCAAAGACTTGCCTACGTGGTACATCTTAGGGGCGCAAACGGACTTGAACGAATTTAACCGCATTTACAAAGACCTGAAAATAACAGGACGCTTCGGAAGAACAGACCAAGTTACGCCTTCGTTCAACAAAACATTTGCAAAATTTACGTTTGACAATGCCAAAAGCAACCTTTTCGATAAATTGCCTCCCGTAACAGTGCCTTTTGCGGAATATACCACAAGCAACGCGGCAGAAGTGATTTTGTATCAGCGCGTAGGCAACTTGGCTACCGAAAAACCGCTCCTTATCGTGAGCCAAGATGCAGGCAGAAAAACGGCAGTATTGGCAGGCGAGAATAGCTGGCAATGGCGCATGGAAGAGTTTGCACGCCAAAATAGCCATACTTCGTATGATGAACTCATAGGAAAACTCGTGCAATACCTCTCGACCAAAGAGGACAAACGCCGTTTGCGCGTCTATCCTATCAACCAAGAATTTTATGATTTCGAGAAAGTTACGTTTGAGTCGGAACTTTACAACGAAATTTATGAGCGCGTGTACGGGCAAAAAATCACGCTCACGCTCCGCAACGAGGCAGGCAAGGCAACTACTTACAGTTTCACACCCAGCGAAGGCAATACGCGCTTCGAGATAAGCGACTTGCCTCAAGGCGTGTACCGCTACGAAGCCGTAAGCGAAACCAAAGGAGGCGTAGAGCGGTCTGTAGGCGAGTTCACTGTCCGTAGTATGCAGTTGGAGTCCCTTAGCACCACCGCAGACCACAATCTTTTGCGCCAATTATCCGACAAAACCAACGGCAAATTTTTTACTGCCAACGAAATAGACAAAATGACGGAGGCTATCCTCGCCAACATAAAGCCTAACCTACTGCACAGCACCGAAGAAATTTCGGAGTTTATCAACCTGAAATGGCTCTTTTTCTTGCTCCTAGCGTTGGCTACCTTCGAATGGGCAACAAGGAAATACCAAGGCGGATATTGATAGAATTTACAAGTAGATTGGGTGTGTTTCTGATGCCTAAAAGAAAAAAAATCCTGTAATCCTGTCTTTTATTTGGTTTCTGATACTCTAAAAAGGAAAAAATCTTGTAATCCTGTCTTTTATTTGGAATTTTTATTGAAATATGAACGACTTGCGTGTAACCTTGCTACAAACTCCTTTGCATTGGCACAATCCCGAAGCCAATCGTGCTATGTTGGAGGAAAAAATTTGGCAAATAACCTCGCCTACCGACCTGATAGTCTTGCCTGAAATGTTTACCACAGGCTTCACTATGGAGGCAAGGACGAATGCTGAACCTATGAACCTCACGACTTTTAAGTGGTTGCGCCAACTCTCTGCGCAAACGAAGGCAGTCATTACAGGCAGTTACATTGTAGAAGCGCAAGGGCAATATTTCAACCGTTTGGTGTTTATGCGACCCGATGGCAACTTCCAATGCTACGACAAACGCCACCTTTTTCGTATGGCAAACGAACACGAAACCTTCACAGCAGGCAAGGAGCGTATCGTGTGCGAGTGGAAAGGTTGGCGTATATGCCCGTTGGTTTGTTATGATTTGCGTTTCCCCGTTTGGAGTCGAAACAAGCCACAACCCGTAGGCGAGGGACTTGATTATGATGTTTTGCTCTATGTGGCAAACTGGCCTGCCCCCCGCGCCCAAGCTTGGAACGCGCTTTTAGTAGCAAGAGCTATAGAAAATTTGAGCTATGCCATAGGCGTAAACCGCATAGGCACAGATGGCAAAGGCTTAGAATATAGTGGCGACTCAGCTATAGTAGATTATAAGGGCAGTTACATAACGCAATGCCACAACGCGGAAACCATAATGCAAGCTACCTTATCCAAAAGCGAGCTACAAGAGTACCGCCAAAAATTCCCCGCGTACAAAGACGCGGATACATTTAGTTTGTAGGCATTTGATTTATCAAATGCCTTGCATGAAAAGTGAGAAAGATATTTGATGACTCGCATCAAATTATCAACAAAATCGCCAAAACGCACAACGGAATACTCAAATTGTCCCAACCCTTGCTACTCAACGCCTCCGAAACAGTGGCAAGGGCGGAAAGCAACAAAATAGACAAGGCAATAAATACAATGGGCTGGGCAGGCAAGCCAAACCACGCCACTATACAAACATTGAGCAAACAACTGCTCAAGAAAAACGCACTACTTCCTACTATAGTCTTGTGCGAAGCCCCAATTTTATACTTTCCATACGGAAAACGTTTGCCAAACAACGCCGCCACAGGGTCGCAAATAGCTAATGTCAGCACAGGCAAGTAAAACAACACTAACTTGTTTCCTTGTTGCTGATAGGCAAGATAGCAAATATAGACCGACAAAGGATAGAGCAAACTCCCATACGACACGCGGTCAATGGCATTGATGGAGGGCAAAAGCTTGAAGCGGAGGCTGATAATAAGGATTATCGCAAAACTGCTACACAAGAAAAGTACCAACCAATGATTGCCGAGTAGGAGAGGAAATAAGAGCGTGAGTACACCTGTACCCAAATGAACAAGTTTGCGCGTAAGCTCTACACGCACCTTGCCTACATGATACAGCAACTCGGCTACGGCAAACAAGATGAGGAAACAACAGGCAAGGAAAACAGTGTGAAGGAAATCTTGCATAGAACACAGGTAAGGCTGATGAAGGGGCTAACGTACCCAAAATTAGCCTTTTTTTGTGTCTAAAACAAAAAGGGTACGCTATAGTAGCCCCTTATAATTACTATAGCTATAGCAAAATTTGATGGAAAATATTTTTGCACCATAAGTTATTGATTATCAATAGCTTATGATTTTATTTTGCAATAAACCCTAAAAAATTTCGAAAAAATTTGCACAGCAAAAAAAAAAAGTCAATATTGCCGTCAGAAAATGAAACCTTATATTTTTTTTTACGTAAGGCAGGCACTTGCCTACTTTGCTTCACAAAAAAGATAAAAATGCAAGTTTTCTGCCTATGTAAGAAAATTTTAACGCTCCGAAGCACGGAAGGAAGGTAGATAAGGATTTTGTAAAGAATTTATTGTACTTTATAAAGAATTTTCAATTTTTTTTCGAAATTATGCTTCATGTTAAAAAAAGGCGTTGTATATTTACGTATTGAAAGTAAAAAGGTTGCAAAACCCAAGAAAAATTTTTCAAAAGACTTGTGATATTTGCACCCAAAACTTCAATTTCGAGGCTCGTAGCCCGCCTACGTACCCTCCCCAAAAAAGTTTAACAGAAATCTAAAAAATATCATTTAAAAACTAACAGGAGAAACTATGAAAAGACTAACACTCCTTATCGGTCTATTTTTATTGAGCATCGTGCAAGTATTTGCACAAGGTGCTTACCAAGGTCGCCAAGACAACTATTGGGCTATTGGCTTCCAAGTAAACTCTATGAATTACTTTGGAGACTTGAACCCAAAAAATCAGTACGCTTCTACGAAGTTGTCGTTTACACGTCCTGGCTTATTTATCAATGCTACAAAGAGATTTGGAACAAACCTTCGTGTGCGTGCAAGTTTGGGATATGGTCGTGTTACGGCTAATGACTTCCAATCATCAGGCAATTTCTCAACAGAGAACGAAGTAGGATTGAAGAAAATGGCGCGTTATGGTCGTAATTTGCACTTCCGCAACGACATCAAAGAATTAGCCGTTGTAGCTACGTATGATTTTGGCAAGAGCTATGGTCGCTTCTATCGTCGCCGTGCTTTTTCTCCTTATGCTATGCTTGGTGTGGCTGTGTTCCATCACAATCCTAAAGCACAAGCTCCTGATGTAGCCTCTTTAGCTGATGCTGGTAAGTGGGTAGCATTGCAACCTCTTGGCACAGAAGGACAAGGCAAAAACGGATATAACAAAAAGTATAGCCTTATCCAACCCGCAGTTATATTAGGTGCTGGTATCCGCCTTCGCATCACAGACCGCATAGACATTAGCGGTGAAATCGGCTGGCGTTTCTTGTTTACCGATTATCTTGATGATGTTAGCGGAAAATACGCAGACCTTGCAGATTTGGATACAGAATTGGCTCGCCGTATGTCAGACCGCTCTGGCGAAGCAACAGACGCATTGTCAGGAAAAGCACGTGATTTTGCTGCTATCACACCTACTTTGGGTGGTCTATCTCCTAACTATGGTGGTGCGCCTCCTTATCCTAATGTGGCAGGACAAAATAACCTCAGTGGTTATACTCGCTTGGGTAGCTATGGTTTGAAAGGTGATGTACGTGGTACAGGCAGTAGCTTGGAAAAAGACAATTACATCACAGCTGGTTTCCACTTGAACTACATCTTGGCTTCAAAACGTCACCCTCGTTACTCTGGTAACTAATTATATCGTAACTTGCAAGTCGGATATCCCGCAACATAAAAGGCTTGCAAGTTTACCGTTTATTCCAATTTTTAACTCGAATAATTGAAACTACTTGATATGAAAAAAATTATTCTTACCTGCGCTACCGTACTTGCTTTGATGGCAAGTGGTCATCTCGCCTACGCACAAAGCAATAAAACTATGGTGCGTGATGCGCAAATGACTATGAAGTACAAGGAGTACACTACTGCCATCGAACTCTACGAAAAGTTGTTGCAGAAGTCCCCTGACAATCTCGAATACAATTATCAATTGGGTATTTGTTACCTTAATATGCCTGCCAAAAAAGGCTCTAAGGACAAAGCCATGAACTTGCTCAACAAAGTGTATGCGCAAAACCCTAACTATACTCCTGATTTGGAGTTTTACTTGGGACAGGCATATCACTACAAATATAACTTTGATGAGGCAAAAACGCATTATCAAAAAGCGAAAGGCAACTACGAACGCCTAAAAGGTGAAATTGATGCCAATTCTAAAATAAAAGGCAAAGAAAAAGAAGCCAAGAAGAAAGAAGCTGACGACAAGGCAAAACTTTGTGAAAAACGCGTGCAGGAATGTACTGATGCGAAAGACATAGAGAATCAGCCTATCAATGCAAGTGTAGAAAACTTGGGTTCAAGCATCAATACAGAGTTTCCTGAATACACGCCTATCCTTCCCAAAGATTCGTCTTTCATGATTTTCACGAGTCGTCGTGATGCTACGAAAGGAGGCAAGCGCGATTACAAAGATGACCAATACTTTGAAGACATCTACATGGCGAAGCCATCAGGTGGCAAATGGTCTGGTTCAGAATCTTTGAACATCAACAGCAAATTCCATGATGCGGCGGCTGACATCTCAAGCGATGGCAAGACGTTGTACCTATACCGCGACACGCCTAAAACAAAAGGCGACATCTACGTATCAAAGTATGATGATGCTAAAAAACTGTGGAGCGAGCCTAAGAAGTTGAATGCAAACATCAATACCAAAAGCAGAGAAACTGCTGTTTGTGTGTCTGATGATGGCAAAACATTGTACTTCGCAAGTGATAAGCCCGGTGGAAAAGGTGGCTTAGACATCTATAAAAGCGAAATGCAAGGCAACGATTGGGGTCCTGCAAAAGCTATCGATGAAATCAATACACCTTATGATGATGACGCTCCGTTCTTGTCATTTGATGGCAAAGCCCTTTATTTTAGCTCAAAAGGCTACAATACAATGGGTGGATATGATGTGTTCAAATCTACTAAAGAAGGTGACAAGTGGGGCAAACCTAAAAATATGGGTACGCCTATCAACAGCCCTGAAGATGACGTTCACCTCGTTTTGACAGAAGATAACAAAAAAGGCTTCTACGTTTCGGCAAGTGAAAACGGTTTTGGCGATAAGGACATTTACCAAATCTCCGCACCTAAATTGACGCTTACGAAATTGGATAAAGCAGGTTTGAAAATTACCAAACCTACTCCTCCCGAAGTGCTTGTAAAAGGTCCCGATTTCCAATTCAAGGTAAATTATGATTACGACAAGAGCAATCTACGCAAAGAAGCTATCACTTCTTGCGACAATCTCTTGAAGTATTTGACTGACAACCCTACAGTTCGTGTAGAAATCAGCGGTCACACTTGCGATATTGGTTCTAAAGATTACAACCAAGCTCTTTCCGTACAACGCGCTAAAGCAGTAGCCAACTACATCATAGAGCGAGGCATTGATGCCAACCGCCTTGTAGTGCAAGGTTACAACTTTGAAAGGTCTGCAATTCCTAACGATAACAACGAGAAAAATCGTTCTCAAAACCGTCGTGCAGAGTTCGAAGTTATCAAAAAATAAAAAGTAGTTTTTCATAGTATAAATGAACCAAAAAAACACGCCTCTTTGAAGCGTGTTTTTTTTGCTTCTATATCACGCCTCTTTGAAGCGTTTTTTTTTTGCTCTTTGAAGCGTGTTTTTTTTGCTTCTATATCGCGCCTCTTTGAAGCGTGTTTTTTGTGTCTATATCGCGCCTCTTTGAAGCGTTTTGAAAAACAACGGCTTGTGTGTATCTTTGCAAACGATTTAGATAAGTGCAAACCGTATTTATCTTTGCCAATGTATAAGTGTATGAATATTTTTTTAGATGGGCAAAGCCTACAAATTGAACAAGTCATAGCGGTAGCCTACGAAGATGCTACTGTAGAAATAACGCCTGAAGCGTGGGCGAGAGTGCGCCAAAGCAGGGCTTTTTTGGAACGTATAGCGCACAGCGGAAAAGTAATTTATGCCATCAACACAGGCTTTGGCTCGAATGCTTCAGTGTTGATTGATGATGCAGAAACAGCTATTTTGCAGACCAATTTATTGCTCTCCCACGCCACAGGGGTAGGCGAGCCACTCTCACGCGAGGCAGTGCGTGCCATGATGCTCATACGCCTCAATACACTTTTGGCGGGCTATTCGGGCATCAGAGCCGAAACATTGGAACTTTTGCAAGCCTTGCTCAATCACAAAATACACCCCGTTATTCCTTCGCAGGGTTCGGTGGGCGCGAGTGGCGACCTTTGCCCTTTGTCGCACATGGCTATCGCACTTTTAGGCGAGGGCGAGGTACAAATAGACTTGCCTACAGGAGGCACAACAACAATTTCTGCACGCGAGGCACTTCAGCAGGCAAGCCTACAGCCTATCCAACTTGCCTACAAAGAAGGCATAGCCCTGAACAACGGCACAACTTTTATGACTGCCTTAGGCGTGATAGCCGTACACGAAAGCAAGGCATTGCTACACAAGGCATTGCAATCTGTAGCACTCGTTTTGGAAGGCATCATGGCGCGTAGGCAAGCCTTCGATGTGCGTATTCACCAACTTCGCAATCATCAAGGGCAACTCGACATAGCCCAACAATTACAAACACTTTTACAAGGTTCTACCTTGTTTGGTATGGAGGCAGGCAAGTTAGGAGAAGCCCTACAAAGTTCTGCCTCTATCGTACCGCCCTCGAGCTTGCCTGAAGTAGGCGAGTTTTGCGTAGGCAAGGCTATGAAATTCTCTACGCATTTTTATAAAACCTTGCCTACCGAAGACGAAACGCCTCGATGGTTGCGTTGGGAAACGTTGGCGAACTTGGCGGAGCGCAAAATCAATCCACAAGATGCCTATTCTATTCGTTGCACAGCGCAAGTATTGGGTGCGAGTGCCTTTGCCATAGAACATTTGGCGCAAGTGATGGCAGGCGAGCTAAACGCTGTTACGGACAATCCTTTGCTTTTCGAAGAAACCGAACAAGTCCTTTCAGGCGGAAATTTCCATGGACAACCGCTTGCATTGCCTTTGGATTATTTGAAAATAGCCCTTGCCGAAATAGGGAGCTTGCTCGAAAGGCAAGTAAACAAACTTACAGACACGAACCACAACGATTGCTTGCCTCCTTTTTTGGTCGAAAATGCAGGGCTAAATTCGGGCTTTATGATTCCACAATACGTTTGTGCGAGTTTGGTGTCGGAAAACAAGGTATTGGCACACCCCGCTTCGGTGGACTCCATTCCTACCTCTGCCAACCAAGAAGACCATGTGAGTATGGGGAGCATATCGGCAAGGCAAGCCCTCGAAGTATTGGGCAATGTGAAAAAAATATTGTCTATCCACGCCCTTACTGCCTGCCAAGCCCGCGACTTGCGCGAAAAACAACTCCAGCATTGGGGCGTGCCTTACAAAACTGCTGAAAAAACGCAACCTCTCTACCAAGCCATACGCGAAGCCATACCTTACCTATCCGAAGACCGCTTGCTGTATAAAGATATAGAAAAAGCCTACGAAGTTTTAGGCAAGATGTAGAATCAAAAAAGCCCGCAAATCGCGGACTTTTTTGTTATGGGGCAATCTTTCCTTTTTTACAATTTCGCCAATACGTCCTCAAGAGCAGAAGTAGATTTGATAGGCTCTGGAATGGTTTTTAATTGTATCGCAACTGTTTTGCCCTTGTGTGCTTGCGTGATGCTTTTGAAGTCTTCAGTGGAATACACACCTATTTTTTCGCTCCCTGAAAAAATCACCACCATTTTGTTGGCTCTCTTAGTGTTGATGGTAATATTATTTACTTTGTTTCCATTTGCGTAAAAATTCACAGCCACATCACCCATAATCAGATACACTTGTGCAGAAGATGATTTAGTGGCACTTGGGTCATCAGGAGTATTGAGTTCGAGTGCAATTTCGATAGCATTTTCATCTCTATAAATTCTGTCGCAGTTGTAAATACCCAAGTTTTGAATTTGGAAAGAGCGCACAAATTTTGCCATGCGCGAGGAGTATGTTTTTTCGGTGCGCAGAGCCTCTATTTCGTTGGCGTGTGCCTTTAGGTCAGCTTCGTATTGTTTTTTCTTTTCCGCAAAAAAGGCTTTGGCTTTTTCGTAGGCAAGACCTTTGAGGGCAGGGCGCACTTGGCTTTCGAATTGTTTGCTCGCACTTCTCAACACCAAACGATATTGCATCTCGCCTGCATCTTCCAAACGAATGTCTGTCCATTGGTGGTCAAAAATCCATTCATTCTTTTGTGGATTTTGCGTGTCGTCTTCGAGCTTGCCTGCATATTGCCATACAATGCCCTCAAAAGCACGCAATTCAGGAAAATCTTTCGTATCGATGTCAAGGTCGAAAACAGGCGTTTTTTCATCATAAGGCAATGGTTCAGAAGGTTGCACAGGCAATTTCTTGTCAATTTCTGCCAATTTCTGTTTGCGTTCTGCGTTTTCAGTAGGCAAGTTTGAAGTCGAGAGCAACTCCCACGTATTTTCACCAGGGCGTATATCTTGCGCAATGGCTTGGCTGATGAAAGGCAATGAAATAGAGGCTACTTTTTCTGTAGGTTTGGCTTCGCGGAGATAGTAGAAATTGAACGCCCCTTCTTTGTAGGAGGCGAGATTGACTTGTATCTTTTTATCTTTTGCCAAGAAAACGGGCTTGCCTTCTTGCTCGGCACGAATGTCGAACATACCTGCTGTTTCGAAGGGGTGTTTCTTGCCTGCACTGTCATACTGCATTGTAATACCCGCCACGATAATGTCTGTAGCATTGTGAAACTCTCGGTAGTTTACTTTTACCTTGCCTGCTATAGGCTTTCCATTGATGTCTATGAAGGCATTGGCAGGAATTTCTATCTTAGTGCCTGTGGGGTGTGTGATGGTGCGTGCTTCTTTCACATCAAACTCATGCGCCTTGTAATCCACATCAAAGTTTGCAAAATTTCCTTTCTTCTGCACTTTGGCAGTATTTTCTTTGGTTTTATCTTGCGCCTCGTTGCACATCTGCAAACTCAAGGCAAGCCCCACAACGAAGGCAATTTTTATCGTATTCATATCGTTTTTCAAGGTTATGAGCGCAAGGTAGGCAAGCACTCAGGGTTGTTTATAGTTATATACTAAACCGCGCCTCGAAAACGGAATCCAAAAGGGTAATATTTTGCAACAAAAAAACATTTACCAATTTCTTGGTAAATGTTCTTCGCAATCTCTATAAAAACTATTGGCAATCGTAGGTCATAGCATAGGTTTCGCCATCAGAAGTCGTAGAAGTAGGGTAGCCTTGATTATTGTATTGGTAGTCAATGTTTTCTGAAAACATCAAAGAGCCATCGCTTAGGTATTGTTTGTATTTGCGCAGGTTGTTTTTGCCCAACGCAAGGTGAATATTGTCAGAAGCCAAAAATAACTTCATTCCAAAATTTTCGTAGAAAGGATTTTTCTTGTCATCATATTCCGAATATTCTACAAAAAGGTATTCAGGACTATTGCCTACTTTGTGGTAGGTTTTAGTAGCATTGCCATTAGAAGCATATTCGCTTCGATAATAGGCATCATCAGCATATTGAAATTTGGTTAGGTTGCCATTCGCATCAAATTCAAAACGCCCATTGGCTACATCTTGCTCCAAGTTACTTCCACTGTTGGCTCTAGTAAATTGCTCAAATGTAATCAAGGTATTGCTCACATGAACAAATGTTTGGTAACCCGCCAAGGCGTTGGACACATCATATATACTGTGTTTGATTATCTTGCCTGCCGAATTATACTCAAAAGTTTCGTACTCACCTTCGGGGTAGATGATTTTATTTAATTTCCCATCTTGATATTGGAAAGTAATACTTTCAAAGTCCAAACTCATTTTGGATAATTTACAGTTTGAGGGTTCGGGTTGAGGGGGGACTTCTTCGCCACAACCTGTGAACGCCAAAAGCAGCCATAGTAAAAATGGGAATACTTTAATTTTCATAGCTTTTTGAATGGGTTTACTCAAAAAAACATTTACCAATTTCTTGGTAAATGTTCTTAGCAATTTGATAAAATGGAAGTCTTAGTATCTGTAAAGCTCTGCTTTGAAAGGACCTTCTACCTTCACGCCAATATATTCAGCTTGTTCTTCAGAAAGGACTTCAAGTTGCGCACCCACTTTGTCAAGGTGCAACTTAGCTACCATTTCGTCAAGGTGTTTAGGCAATACATATACTTTGTTTTCGTATTTGTCCGTATTTTTCCAAAGCTCGATTTGCGCCAATGTTTGGTTGCAGAAAGAGTTTGACATTACGAAAGAGGGGTGTCCCATAGCGCAACCCAAGTTCACCAAACGACCTTCAGCCAATACCAAGATGTCTTTGCCATCTATAGTATATTTATCTACTTGAGGTTTGATTTCTACTTTAGATTTGCCATGATTGTTTTTCAACCAAGCGATGTCGATTTCGCTGTCGAAGTGTCCAATGTTACACACGATAGCCTTGTCTTTCATAGCTTTGAAGTGGCGGTCAGTGATAATTTTCACGTTGCCTGTAGCCGTAACGAAGATGTCGCCCAATTTAGCGGCATCGTCCATACGCATTACTTGATAGCCTTCCATTGCCGCTTGAAGTGCGCAAATGGGGTCTATTTCGGTAACGATTACACGCGCTCCAGCACCACGCAAAGAGTGAGCAGAACCCTTGCCTACATCACCAAAGCCAGCTACTACAGCCACCTTGCCTGCCATCATCACGTCAGTTGCGCGACGAATAGCATCAACCAAAGATTCTTTGCAACCATAAAGGTTGTCAAATTTAGATTTAGTAACAGAGTCATTCACGTTGATAGCAGGCAAGGGCAATGTGCCTTTGCGCATACGCTCATACAAACGGTGAACGCCTGTAGTGGTTTCTTCAGAAAGTCCTTTGATACCAGCCACGAGTTCAGGGTAGCGGTCAAGCACCATGTTCGTAAGGTCGCCACCATCATCAAGAATCATATTCAAAGGCTTGCCACCTTCGAAAGCAAATAATGTTTGCTCAATACACCAATCAAATTCTTCTTCGTTTTGTCCTTTCCACGCAAATACAGGCACACCACTTGCCGCGATAGCCGCCGCCGCATGGTCTTGAGTAGAGAAAATATTGCAAGACGACCAAGTAACTTCTGCGCCCAATGCCACAAGCGTTTCGATAAGAACACCCGTTTGAATAGTCATGTGCAGACAGCCTGCAATACGCGCTCCTTTCAAAGGCTTTTCAGCACCATATAATTTGCGAAGCGACATCAAGCCGGGCATTTCTGCCTCTGCAAGCTCAAGTTCTTTGCGTCCCCACTCAGCAAGAGCGATATCTTTTACTTTGTACGTGGTTTTTTCGGTTGTTTCCGTCATTGGATTTGAATTTTGGGGGCAAAAGCCCGTTCTTATTGAATTTCGGTGCAAAGTTAGGCATTTTCATACTAAAAACCAAACAATGCACACAAAAAAGCAAACAAACGATAGCGTTTCTGTAGGCAAGGCATCTCGCCTACTCCAAAGCCCACACACCCACCATGCGGTCATCGCCTGCCGAAAGAAGGTAGTTTTGGAAAGGTGTCCAAAGCAAGGTATTGACCGAATTGCCGTGTCCTGCGTGCCTTGCCCTGTCCAAGACTTTCAAGAGTTGGAAAGTGTTTGCGTCCCAAATCTTGATGGCTTTGTCCATACTGCCTGTGGCAAAAAAACGTCCATCAGGGCTGTAGGCAAGGCGATTGATAGCAAACAAATGCGCTACTATAGATTGATGCAGGGCGTAGTCTTGCCTGCTGTCCCATATTTTCAAATGCGCATCTCGGCTACCGCTCAACAAAAAATGCCCATCGGGACTGTAGGCAAGGCTGAAAACCGAGTTTTTGTGCGCTTGTATGGTGTGCTTGAGTGTGCCTTGCCTGCCCTCAAAAATGCGTATGCAATGGTCGCTATAGCCCACCGCAAATTCTTCTTTGAAGGGGTGAATAGCTATGCAACGCGCACTTTCTTCAGAGGCTTTGATATGTTTGCGCACTGCCCACGCTTCCAAATCTATCATAGCTACTACGCCTTCGCCTAACGCCACCAAAATCTCATTCCCCCAAAGTTGAATATCGAAAATGTAGCTATCTGTAAGTTTCAAAGAGCGCGTTTCTTGCCTGCGTGCATAATTTACTTGGTGCAAACCCTCAAAATTTTGCCCTATGATAAGTTCTTCGGTGTTGGGCAAATGGCACAAGGCATAGACCGAACTCGGCACTTGTACTATCAAGCTACCAAGTTCGGGGTTTTGCAAATCCCATTGCGCAATTTGTCCTTTGCCGTCTGCCGAAAAACAATATCTTGCCTCCTTTGCGGGGGCTAAGGCATAAATACTATCTTGATGCCCCGCAAGCGTGGCTATTTTGGTAGGTTGCATACTAACTGGTAAAGTAGATTCCAATTCTTAGATGAGATATTCCATTTCTCAAAGAAATGGAATATCTCACTGCAAGTTATAAGATTTGTTGAATAAGCGCGTCAACGCTCTTGCCTTCAGCTTCGGCTTTGAAGTTGCGCACTATGCGGTGGCGCAGGATAGGCAAGGCAACCGCTTTCACGTCCTCAATGTCAGGCGAGTATTTGCCACGCAACAAGGCATGACATTTCGCGCCCAAAATCAAATATTGCGAAGCACGCGGTCCCGCTCCCCATTCTAAGTATTGATTGGCTTCTTTCGAGGCGTTTTCGGTATTGGGGCGTGTTTTGTGAACAAGTCGTACCGCATAATCAATCACATTGTCTGTAACAGGTACGCGCCTTACCAAATGCTGGAAAGCGATAATTTCTTCTGCGTTCAGAATTTTGTTTACGGTGGGTTTGTTGTCTGTGGTTGTATTTTTTACTATCAATTTTTCAGCTTCGAGGCTTGGGTAGTCCAAAAACACATTGAACATAAAGCGGTCAAGCTGTGCTTCAGGCAAGGGATACGTACCTTCTTGCTCGATGGGGTTTTGGGTAGCCAAGACAAAAAACGGCAAATCCAACTTGTAGCGTTTTCCGCTAATCGTAACCGCGTGTTCTTGCATTGCCTCCAAAAGTGCCGACTGTGTTTTGGGCGGAGTACGGTTAATCTCATCAGCCAATACGATATTGGCGAAGATAGCCCCTTGCGTGAATTTGAAATTGCGCTCTTGGTCAAGTGTTTCGAAGCCCAAAATATCGGAAGGCATCAAATCAGGCGTAAACTGAATACGGTTGAATTTGAGGTCGAGGGCGTTGGCGATGGTTTGCACCAACAACGTTTTGGCAAGACCGGGTACGCCCACCAACAAACAATGTGCTTGGCAGAAAACCGCCATCAGCAGTTGGTGTACGGTGTCTTCTTGCCCTACAATGACCTTAGCAATCTCTTGGCGCAGTTGCGCATACTTGCCTGCCAATGCGTTGGCGGCTTCTACATCATCACGATATTGTTCCATGCAGTTATATGATTTTTGGATTTTGCAAATATAACTTTTTTTGAGTAAAAAAAGTTGTGATGCCTTGCATGGTTCTTATTTTTTGTGGGAGAAAGCCCCGCAAATAAGCCTTCTAACTTTTTTGAGGTCTGTTCTCAGGGCTATAAAGAAGGTTTGGGGCGTTGTAGGGTAGGCAAGATTTGATGCGCCACGCTAAATTTCGAGCCAAAAGCCCGCGCTGGGCGGGCTTTTGGCTGTTTTTTTTATTCTGCACCATAGTTTTGGTAATCAAAACCTGTGTCGATACCAACAGCATTGACTAAATTTGAAACAGTTTGTAAGTCCTTGCCTAATTTATCAACATCTTTGCCATCTATGTACTTGCGTAAGCCTATCAATGACTTTCCAAAATTGCCTATCCGTTGCCAAATAGTCGATTTTTTGAGTTTTTTCTCGTCTTTTTCTTCGGTGGCTTTTTCTACTTCTTCTGCTCCTTTTTGTAGTTTTTCTATCTCTTTGAGCAGTTTTTGTATTTCCTCGTTTCCTTTGTCGGGGTGGTCTTCGAGTTCCTCTTTCACATAGTTTAGCTTGCCTTGAAGGGCAGGCAAGGTTTGCGCAAATGCTTCAAAATCAAAACTTTGTGTTTGGATTTGATTTTGTTCTTGTTTGGCTTTTTCGCTCTTGGCTTCTTGTTGCGATTCGCAAAACTGTTTTACCTCCACAGCAAACTCGTCTATAGCTTCATTGGTAGCTTTAGCTTCGTTTATCAAGGCTTGTATTTTGGCACGTATAGGGATTAGGCGTTTCTGTAGGCGAGTTTCAAAATTTTCCATATAGATTAAAGATTAGCTATTTCATCAGCCATAGATTGTATTTTTACTTGCATTACTGTTATTTCCACATCAAGGTCGCGTAAATCTTGATAACCTTTGTGCAACTCTATTTCCAGCATAAGCAATTCCCCAAAGCCATTAGATATATCTGAAAACTCTATTTTCAACAAAGCAATGTCATTTTCGAGTTCAGATTTAGCTTGTATCATCTCACATAGTTTATCCACAAATTTTCGCTTTTGCGCAGTTAGTTGTTGGAATTTAACCAATGTTGGGTGCATATTTTATAAAACGTAAAAAGAGTTTTGAAGATGTATTTTGGTAATAAAAAGCCCACGCTTTCGCGTAGGTTTTTCTTTATGCTTGCCTTTGCGCTTTCTCTGCCTCTATCTGTTCTACTATTTTCTTAGCAAAACGCATAGCGTGTGCCTTTTTCTCCGCAAGGAAAGGGCTGTTTTGAGAAGCTTCTATGATTTTGGCGAGGGTTTCCTCAGATGGTTGAATAGAAGTTTTAGAGTTCATATCAAAATATCAGTATTTGGGTTCTAAGATAATGGCAATATAATCAACATTCAAGGCAAAGGCTTCTTTGTCTCCATTGGGCAAAATACCCGAAACGCTGTGTAGTGTTTCTATGTTAGACAAACTGCGATTGACAATTCTATTATAAAGACGTTGTTTAATGGGCGTATTGCCTTCTATATAAACGAAAGCATCAGGGTTTTGTGTTGTAAAATCTTGAATAATTTGAATGACAGTAGCTAAAACTGTAACCAAATCGCCATTGTTTGTGATACTTTTATCATTGAAACTACCTGTTTGATTGTCATAATCTGCCAAAATCAGATTATATAAGTTTTGGTACAGGCTTTGAAAAACTACAGTTTTAGTAAAAAGTTCCGCGCTTGCCTACACTTGTAAAAGTGTATATTGCATTGTTTGAACTACCAATAAAAGAGTATGCTTCTTGATTCATACAGAATTTATTTTTAAAAGCCCACACCTTCGCGCAGGCTTTTCGGTTAGGGTAGGCAAGGCTATTTTCCGCCTTTGATGCGTGCTTCTATCTCTTTCACTTTCTCGATAGGCACTTGTAAAATAACAGCTATTTTTTCTACTGTTAATTCTCCCGAAATGAGCAGTTTCTCGATGGCTTTCTCTCTTGCTTCATTCGCGCCTTTCAAATAAAGGCGGTCATCTGTATAATCAATGATAACGGGCATGGTATTGAGGAGGTTTTGGGTTTGGAGGGTTAAGTCGTACATACATTTTATAAAAACTTCCCGAAAGCTACAAACTTTCGGGAAGTTCAACAAATGATTATTTCCCTCCAATCAAATTCAACGCAGAACCCGCCTTGAACCAGCCTATTTGCTGTTCGTTGTAGGTGTGGTTTGCCTTGATTTCGTCCTTCGAGCCATCTGCATGGTTCAACACCAACGTCAAAGGCGTGCCTTCGGCAAAAGTAGTCAAGCCCAAGATGTCGATGGTGTCATCTTCTTGAATTTTGTCATAGTCGGCAGGCGAGGCAAACGTAAGCGCGAGCATACCTTGTTTTTTCAAGTTCGTTTCGTGGATACGCGCAAAAGATTTTACCAAAATAACCCTTACGCCTAAGAAACGAGGCTCCATAGCCGCGTGTGCGCGTGAAGAACCTTCGCCATAATTCTCATCACCCACTACGATAGAGCCAATGCCTTGTGCTTTGTAGGCACGTTGTACGGCAGGCACTTCGCCATAACTTCCATCAAGTTGGTTTTTAACCGAGTTGGTTTTGTTGCCATTGAAGAAGTTTACCGCGCCAATGAGCATATTGTTCGAGATGTTGTCAAGGTGTCCGCGATATTTCAACCAAGGACCTGCCATAGAAATATGGTCAGTCGTACACTTGCCTTTTGCTTTGATGAGCAGTTTCAAGCCTGTCAAATCTGTTCCTTCCCATTTCTTGAAAGGCTCAAGCAACTGCAAGCGGTCAGACGTAGGGCTTACCAATACTTGCACTTTGCTTCCATCTTCGGCAGGTGCTTGATAGCCGTTATCGCCCACTGCATAGCCCTTAGGAGGAGCCATTAAGCCTTGAGGTTCGTCTAATTTTACCGCTACACCTTCTTCGTTTACAAGCGTATCCGTCATAGGGTTGAAAGTCAAATCACCCGCTATAGCAAATGCCGTTACGATTTCAGGCGAGGCAACAAACGCGTGTGTACCCGCGTAGCTATCGTTACGTTTCGCAAAGTTACGGTTAAACGAAGTGATGATAGAGTTAGCGCGGTTCGGGTCATCAATGTGACGCGACCATTGCCCAATACAAGGACCGCAAGCATTCGCCAATACCACACCGCCCATTTTGTCGAATACAGCCAAAATGCCATCACGTTCTGCTGTGAAGCGCACTGTTTCAGAACCGGGCGTTATCGTAAATTCTGCTTTTGCTTTGAGCTTCTTATCTATAGCTTGTTGAGCCAAAGACGCGGCACGAGTCATGTCCTCATAGCTTGAGTTCGTGCAAGAGCCAATCAAACCCACTTCAAGTTTTGCAGGATAGTTGTTGTCTTTCACTGCTTGCGCGAATTTGGACAAAGGCCAAGCCAAATCAGGCGTAAACGGTCCATTGATATAAGGCTCAAGCGTACTTAGGTCGAGTTCAATCACTTCATCATAATAGGCAGAAGGGTTTGCCACTACTTCATCATCAGCACGTAGGTGAGCCTTGTATTGGTCGGCAAGGTCGGCTACATCTTTGCGGTCTGTGGAGGCAAGATAATCGTACATATTTTTGTCGTATGCAAATACCGAAGTAGTTGCGCCAATTTCCGCGCCCATATTGCAGATAGTACCCTTGCCTGTAGCCGAGAGAGAGTCCGCGCCTTCGCCAAAGTATTCTACGATATAGCCCGTTCCGCCTTTTACGGTTAGCTTGCCTGCCACCCAAAGGATAACGTCCTTCGCAGAAGTCCAGCCAGAGAGCTTGCCTGTAAGTTTTACGCCTATGAGCTTAGGGAATTTCAATTCCCACGCCATACCCGCCATTACGTCCACTGCGTCAGCACCGCCTACGCCTATAGCTATCATACCCAAACCACCCGCGTTAGGCGTGTGAGAGTCTGTGCCTATCATCATTCCCCCAGGGAAAGCATAATTTTCAATCACAACTTGGTGAATGATACCTGCACCCGGTTTCCAGAAGCCAATGCCGTACTTGTCCGAAACGGAGGCAAGGAACGCATATACTTCTTTGTTGCCTGTGTTGGCAGTTTCAAGGTCAGCTTTCGCGCCTGCTTTAGCTTGGATAAGGTGGTCGCAATGCACTGTGCTTGGTACGGCTACTTTGGGCTTGCCTGCCGACATAAACTGTAGGAGAGCCATTTGTGCCGTAGCATCTTGCATAGCCACACGGTCTGGCGCAAAATCCACATAATCCTTGCCACGTCCAAAAGCTTGAGTAGGCAAGCCTTCGAACAAGTGCGAATAAAGGATTTTTTCTGCTAAGGTAAGAGGCTTACCTGTAAGTTGGCGTGCTTTCTCTATGCGTTCGCCCATGCGTGCATAGACCGCCTTAATCATTTCGATATCAAATGCCATTGATGAAAAGGAGTTATTGAGGTTCTTTTAATTGCCAAAATTATAGCTTTTTCTTGAAAAAGCTATATGCTTTGTAAAACTATAGCTTTTCTTTGAAAAAGACGTAATAAGCACTACAACTTTTTCAAAAGTATTAGGACTTACGCAAAACACATACTCCATTTAAAAAAGGCAAAATTTGTATCACAGACGGCTCGTCTGTGCGCCGTAGGCGAAGTAGCGCGTCAAGGTATGCGTAAAATAGGCGTTTTTTTCGCTTACAACGCACAGACGAGCCGTCTGTGATACATGGCGTAAGTCCTAAGTATTTATAGCTGTTTTTATTTGCTCTTAGATTTGGAGGGGGCAGGTTTTTCTATGACGCGGTGATAGTGGCGTTTTACACCCTTGTATTCTTCAGAGCCATTTTCTAAAATCGTGAGAATGAAATAGTCATCACTCATCCATTGCAAAGCCCCACGACAAATAGTGCCGTAGCGGGTGGTTTCGGTCAAAATATTTCTATCATACACCCACGTTGTTTGTGAAGTGGAAGACGAACTACCATGCTCAAAAACATAATGCAAGATATGGTCTTCGGCAAAACTAATCGTTACATGAGCCTGATAGCCATTGGTTGGGTCAGGCGATTTCCAAGTGCCTATGAGGTCGTTTTCTTCATAATTCTTTTTCATGGAGGTTTCGAAGGTAAAAAGTGAGGCATAAAAAAGGGCAATCGCGTAGATTGCCCCGAAAAAAGGTGTTTGGCTTAGTTCGCTATTTCTGACAAGAATTTGATACGCATAAGGCGCAATTCCTCTTCGGAATAGTCATCACCCAAATCTACCAAAGCGACTTGGATATTGTCGGACTCGGCAGTCATAAAATACTCGTAAATTTCTTGTTGGCGGTCTTCGTCTATCACTTGCTCGATGTAGTAGTCAAGGTTGAGGCGTGTGCCAGAGTAACAAATGCTTTCTATAGTGTCCAACAATTCGCTGATGCTCATGTTTTTTACCTCGCAAATGTCCTCCAAATCTACTTTCCTATCTATCTGTTGAATGACAAAAATTTTGAGCTTCGATTTGCTTGCCGTTGATTTCACTACTACGTCCCACACCGTTTCGATGTCGTTTTCTTTGACGTATTTTTTGATGAGTTCGATGAAGGGCATTCCATAACGTTTTACCTTGCCTGGTCCCACGCCATTGATTTGCGCCAATTCCTCTTCTGTGGTGGGGTAAGTAGTCGCCATTTCTTCCAAAGAAAATTCTTGGAAAATAGCATACGGGGGGTAGCCCGTTTGTTTGGCGGTCTTTCTGCGCAATTCCTTGAGCATATCGAGCAACACCTTGTCGAAGGCTTGCCCATCTCGCGTCGAGCCTATGTCCTTGTCTTCTTCGTCTTGTTCGGTCAGGTTCTCGTAGTCGTGGTCTTTGCTGAAAGTAAGCGCGTAGGGGTCTTGCACGTAGTCGAGTCCTTTAGGCGAGAGGCGAACCGCGCCAAAGACTTCCGCGTCTTTTTCCAATAAGTTATAGACCATCATTTGTCGCATAACTGATGTCCAATGCGCTCCTGTAAATTCCTTGCCTTTACCGTATATGTCGAGTTTGTCTTGCTCGTATGTATTGATGTAGCCATTGCGTTCTCCACGAAGCACATCTACTATATGATTGATGCCAAAACGTTGCTCTGTTTTCATCACTGCCTCCAATACCCACAACACTTGCTCTTTGGTCGTAAATTTTTCAGTAGGCACTTTGCAGTTATTGCAAAAACCGCAGTCCTTGTCCACCGTTTCGCCAAAATAGCTCAATAAAATACGCCTTCTGCACATACCCGAAGTAGCATACGCACTCATTTCTTGTAAAAGATGACGTGCATTGTCGCGCTCCGTAACGGATTTATCCTTGTTAAATTTCTCCAACTTCACCAAATCATGTGGGCTGTAGAACATAATGCAATCTGCCTCCAAACCATCACGCCCAGAACGCCCTGTTTCTTGATAATAGCCTTCCAAAGACTTAGGCGTGTCGTAGTGTATCACAAAACGCACATCAGGCTTGTCGATGCCCATACCAAAGGCAATAGTCGCCACAATCACATCAGCCTCTTCGCTCAAAAACGCATCTTGGTTCTGCATACGCACTTGCGAGTCGAGTCCTGCGTGGTAGGGAAGGGCTTTTATATCGTTTACTTTCAAAAATTCATATACTTCTTCTACTTTCTTACGGCTCAAGCAATAAATAATGCCCGACTCGTTCTTTCTGCTCTTGATGTATTTCACAATCTGCTTTTTCACTGCCGCCTTAGGGCGTACTTCATAATAAAGGTTAGGGCGATTGAAAGACGTACTGAAGACAGTGGCGTGTTCTATCATCAAGTTCTTTTGAATATCCAACTGCACTTTGGGCGTAGCCGTAGCCGTGAGGGCTATGATAGGCATTTCCCCCAAAATTTCCATAATGTAGCGTATGCGCCTATACTCAGGGCGGAAGTCGTGTCCCCATTCTGAAATACAGTGCGCTTCATCTATAGCTAAGAAGGAAAGGTTCGCTTTTTGTAAAAACTCAAGGTTATTTTCTTTCGTAAGCGATTCTGGGGCGACATACAAGAGTTTGGTCTCGCCTGCCAAAACGCTTTTGCGTACTTTGGTCATCTCCGCCTTCGAGAGCGTAGAGTTCAGAAATTGTGCATTCACGCCCAACGCATTGAGTTGGTCGACTTGGTTTTTCATCAAAGCTATCAAAGGCGAGATGACGATAGCAGTACCTTCAGACACGATAGCGGGCAACTGATAGCACAAAGACTTGCCTGCCCCTGTGGGCATCAAGACGAAGGAGTCATTGCCTGCTAAGATATTTTGGATAATGTCTTCTTGAATGCCTCTGAAACTTTGGTAGCCAAAGATTTCCTTCAGTTTCTTACGGAGATTTACTTCTACTGCTAACATACGGTGATTTACGGTTTTGTTGTCCCAAATTTTGAAATTCTAAATTACTAAAAAACAATTACAAACAAACAAATTTTCGAGTGAAAAAAGTGAAATTATAAATTTACTGCTTCTTTGTTGCATTTTTCAGGCAAAAAGCCCCGTTTGGGGCGTTTTGAGATACCAAAATTACACAATATTTTCTAAACAATAACAAAGTATGTAAGAAAATATGCACTTTTGCATAAAACATGGCAAATTTTCCCGTTCCGAAATGCCCTGCTCGCTTAGTATATACTTATGTAAAGAGTAGTGAGTTGAACATTGGTTTGTTAAGCCCGCGGGGGGTATTAACAGCCTTTGTTCATTTGTAAATATCTCAATTTTCTAACTTTATTCACATATATAATGCGTAAAAACCTCATTTTTTCCTTTATTGTGGCTATCTTGTGCTTGGCTTCGTGCAAAGAACAGCCTTTCTTGAAGCAATACCAAGAAATCAAACTCTTGCAATGGAAGCAAGAAAACGAACTGAAGTACGAACTTGACATTGCCGACAAAGAACCTAATTATCAGTTGGGCATTGCCCTGCGCTACAATGCGCACTTTCCGCACAAGTCTGTCAAACTTACCGTAACCACGACTTGGCCTTCAGGCAAGACAAACCAAAAGACCTACGAAATACAAGTGCGTGATGACAAAGGCAATCACAAAGGCGAGGTAATGGGCGAAATGGGCGACATTGTGCAGATTGTAGAAACGAACACGCCCTTCGTCGAGGCAGGCAAGCACAAATTCAGCATCAGGCAAGAAGAAGCCAAAGAACTTGGCGGTATTCAAGAAGTGGGCGTGTTGGTATTCAAGCCAAAAGCCAAATAAGCCTCCAATATGCAAAGCAAAAAAAACGTTTCGTTCTCTACAGAGGCGAAACGTTTTTTTATGGAACTGTTATAACTCAAAGTTGAGCAAAGGCAAGGCAAGGAGTTGATTGTAATACTTTGATTTTTGCGCCAAGGATATACTTTCCGCGTGGCGATGATGATGGCAGTCCGAACCTGCCCAATGCACCATACCTTTCGAAATCAGTTTCTCGGCGAAGGCTTGTGCCGTTTTGCCATAATAGCCTGCAATGGAGTTGAGATTGATTTGAAGCAATACACCCAATTCGTACAACTCTTCTAAGGTTTTGAAATCGTTGTAAAGGTATTGATAGCGTTCAGGGTGCGCAAAAACGGGTTTGTAGCCCGAAGTTTTCAGGTCAAAAATAGCCTGTTTCAAATACTTAGGCTTGTCTTGAAAGCCCGTTTCTATCAAAATGTAGTTATCGCCAAACGTAAGCAACTTATCGCCATTGCTCACCATACGCATAAACCAATCATCTGCATAATATTCTGCCGCCGCCTCGATGGTTACTTCTACTTGATTGTCTTGCAAGTATTGGCGCAATTCTGCCAATTTTTCTGCAATGATTTCAGGCGTGTTGCGATAAAAATCGCTCATAACGTGGGGCGTAGTAACGAAGCGTGTATAGCCTGCGTCTTGCAATTTGCGAATGAGCGCGAGGGAGTCTTCTAAAGTCTTGGCTCCGTCATCAATGCCCGCGAGTAGGTGAGAATGTATGTCTGTGGTAAGTGTACGCGTGGGTTGGGGGATTTTGGTTTCCGTATTCTTTTGTGTACCGAAGCCAAAACGTTTGAGTAGGTTTAACATACTTTGTTGTTTTTGTTATAGTGGCAACGAAAAAAAAGCCCTTTTATTCGAATTTTGTCGTTCTTTTTGCCAAAACTTTTGTGGGGCGGGGTAGGCAAGTTGCTTATTTTGCCGATAAAAAAACACTTTTTTTGTTTTTCGTTAAAAAAATGTAACTTTGCCTGAAAATTTTGCATAAAACCCCGCCATGAACGAGCCTAACGACAAGTCTTGGGAAATACATTCTTCCGACCTCCGCATCACCGAGTCGAGTGTCGTGTTGTTGCCTGTCAGCAAACTGACACCCCACCCCGACAACCGCCCTTTGGGCGCGAGTGAGGAGAAAATCCAACAACTCAAAATATTCATAGCCCAAAATGGCTTTGATAGCTCGCACCCGCTTGTGGTGCGTCCTCACCAAAACAGTTATCAAATCATAGAAGGCGAGCATCGCTTTACGGCGGCGCGGGCTTTGGGCTACTTGCAACTCCCCTGCGTAGTGCGCGAACTGTCCGACACAGAGGCACTGATTCAGTTGGTTTTGGGCAATATCCAAACCGAAACCAAACCTCTTGAAATAGGGCTAAACGCGCTCAAAGTCATTCAAAAAGAAGGCAAGACTTTTACCATGCAACAATACGCCCAACGCTTGGGCATTAGCGATAGCTCGGTAAGGCGGTACATGAACGCAAGCGAAGTCTATCAATACCTCAAGGCGCAACTGCCCGAAGGTGTGCCTATTCTGGACGAAGTGTATAAATTGGAAGAAATCCACCGTTGCCCACAAACGGATTGGTATTGGTTGCACGAACTCACACTGAAGAACGAAATTGCTAAAAATCAGTTGGTAGAAATTACCCACGCCATACGCGACATCAAAACCGAAAACGCAGTGATTTATGGGCTTTTCGACCTCCTGACTATGCGCCAACAAGTAGCACAAGAAATACTCAAAGGCAACAAAAATGCGTCTGCACAATATTTGGAGCTTATCCAAACAGTGGAGGCGAGCTACCAACAACTCGAAGACGAAATAACGCTATACGAATACAATGTACTAACGGACAGAATAGAGCAAGACACCATAAAGCTCAAAGATTGGTACATCAATAGCCTGAAAGAACTCAAACAGCTTACCAAA
>RDXI01000260.1 GCA_004292795.1 Bacteroidota bacterium
GGCAAGGAGTAAGCTATGAGCGGGCATCTTCCATGACATAGATATTTTCGGATACTTCCCTTGAAATCATGAGCGTTTTTTGCCCTTCAATCTCAATCTCAAGCGAGGCATCATAATCAATACGCTCCAATACGCGCAACACTGTATCAATGTTTACTTTGATTTTGTTCAAAAATTGCAGGAAAGTTGTAGAGTCTTGCTCCACGCCTATCACGCGCAAGGGTGCGCCAATGGGTGCTTCTTGCAACGTAATGCGACTCATTTGTTTGAACTCGCCATCTTCGTTAGGAATGGGGTCGCCATGTGGGTCAAAGGCTGGAAATTCTAAAAACTCGTCCAAGCGATTGATGAGCAAAGGCGATTGTATGTGTTCGAGCTGTTCGGCTATTTCATGCACTTCGTCCCAACGAAACCTTAACTTTTCTACCAAAAAAGTTTCCCAAAGTCTGTGCTTACGTATGGTCGAAACGGCGTGTTGCTTGCCTGCCTCTGTGAGTGTTACGCCCTGATATTTCACATAATTTATAAATCCTTTTTGGGCGAGTTTGCGCAACATATCGCTTACCGAAGCCGCGCTAATGCTAATTTTTTGCGCGATTTCGTTTGTGCCTACTCCTTCTTTGAAGTGGGTAAGAGCAGAAAGCTGGTAAATGGTTTTGAGGTAATCCTCTTCGCTTAGGCTGAGGTCTTTCATGTATTCTATGGGCGAATGAGGGTGCAATTTACGAAAAAAATAAAAATTTGAAAGTTTTTTGTATAAAAAACTTCTATTCTTTGTTAAAAAACAGCCAAACAAACCGTAGGCAAGAACTTGTGCCTTGTGCAGGTTGTTTACTCCATATTCTACAATTTTCTCCATGATGTTATGCGTTTTTGGTCTTTAGCTATGTTGTGTGGGGCTTGCCTATTTTTTGGGCAATGCCAACGCCTCCAAGTTGGCAAGCCCGCGCCTGTGTTTCAGGCAAAGGCAGTAGGCAAGGACAATATCGACCTTGCGCAACTGAAAGGGCATAAAGTCTTGCTATCCTTCATGCGCAACGTGGGTTGCCCTATTTGCAACTTGCACACGCATCATTTGCGCCAATATGCCGACAGTTTGCAGGCTTTGGGCGTGGAGGTTTTGATGATACATCAATCGCCTGTGGAAACTATCGAAAAATACCTTGCCCAAGATGAGCGTAGTTGGTCTTTCCTATTCGTGTCGGACAATGAGCGCAGGTTATACGAACTCTATCATGTGAAGCCTTCGCTTTTCCGTTTTTTGATGAGCGGTTTTCATGGCGCGTTGCACAAGCGCAAAGAGGGCGTGAAACTGTATAAAGATAAAATTCCACAAGAAGGCAAGCGCGGTATGTTGGGCGCGGACTTTTTATTAGACGAACAAGGCGTGATTATCAAAGCGCATTATGCCAAATTCGTAGGCGACCACCTCTCGCCTGCCGACATCTATCAGGCTTTCAAGCAGGCAAGCCGCTAAATGCCTTGCCTACCAATCAGGCAAGCTCGTATTCGTGGTGTTTTGTTGTTTTTTCTTGAGTTGTTGCTGTTGAATGTGTTGTGCTTCTTGGTTGCGGATAGCTTTGAGGATAGCCTCCGCCTTTTCCTTGTTCAGTTGCAAGTCCTTCAATTTTTGTGGATTGAACTTGCTTTCCTTGTTTGTTCCATCTTCTTGCGGGGCAGTATTGTTGCCCTTGCCTTGTTTTTTGTCTTGATTTTGTTGGTTTTTGGCGTTTTTCTGAGGTGTTTTGCCTCTTTTTCGCAATATTTTCGCTATCAATTCATAGTTGTAGCGAGCCTCGTTGTTTTGCGGGTAGCGCATCAATGCCTGTTGAAAATATTGCAAAGATTTTTCAAAATCTTGGTTCATAGCCGACAAATAGCCTAATTGGTTCAAGGCAGTCGAGGCAATTATCTTGTCTTGGCTTTCTGCCGTAAAGGTGTATTGTTGGGAGGCAAGGTCATATTTTTTTGCCAAAAAGTGCGTATGCGCCAAGTTAAGGTGTAAATGCTCCTTTTTCCATTCCAATTCGTTTACGAGGTGTGCATAGTGTTGGCTTGCCAAGGCATAGTTTTGTTTTCGAAAAGCCGACTCTGCCTCCGTAGCATAGAAATTTCTATTGGCTATGAAGGTAAGCGGATTGATGACCAACAATACACTAAGCAACACTGTTTTCATGGGAACAAATATAAGCACAAAAAAAAGAACTCACAACTTTTGGGTTGTGAGTTCTGCTCAAAAGGCTATAAATTAACGAATTAGGTTGATAGAGCCTTCTTTTTCTACCACTAAACCCGGCTGTATCACGCTTTCATACGAAGCCTTCCACGTGTAAACACCAGCAGGAGCGGGTTGTCCTTTTACCTTGCCGTCCCATCCTTCTGTTTTATTGCGAGCTGTGAAGACCACTTCGCCCCAGCGGTTGTAAATCTGCATACGCAGTTTGGTAAAGTCTGCCCCAAATATTTCTAACATATCATTTTTGCCATCACCATTAGGCGTAAAGGCAGTAGGTATAAAAAATGCCGTATTACACTTAATCAATACATCAAATGTCTTTTCGTCTATAGGGCAGTTGCCAGCATCACGGATAAGCACCTTGTGTTTGCCTGTTTGGTCTTCTTTCACATACAATACACGTGTTGTTTGACCATTGAGGGCAGGCACTGTACTTGTCCACTCAAACTTATACCCCGCTTGTGCTTGCGATAAAGGCACAGCTTCCAAAGGATAGCCTTGCGCATTAGGAGGGCAAACTATGAGGTTTTCTGTAGTAGGTATGTAAGGCGTTCCTTCCACAATATCCACTTCTTTCTCAATCACTACCAAACAACCATTAGAGCTATAGGTATATTCTACCCTTACCACATCTCCCACCGCAAAATCCATAGGTACTAACGAACCCGTTGCCACACCATCTACTTTGAACGTACCGCCTGAAGGGTTTGCTTTTAGTACAACAGGCAAGGCTTGTTGGCAATATTCATCGAGCAATTCTAGAAATTGTGCATCAACAGGTTCATTGATTTTGATGGCTTTAGTTGCAATGTCATTACAACCATTCGCTCCTGATACAGATGCCCCTATGTTAAAATTCAATTCGCCCAATGCTCCTTTAACAGAAGGGATAAAAGGTGCTAAGGTTACTATTTTTATCGTGCCATCGGTATCTGTAACGCGTAATTTGGGCGTAACTTCATTGTTATCCAAGATGCAATAATCGCTTACCACATCAACCCATTCGTATGTAGGCAAGGGCGCAATCGCCACTACCGTACTGCTCGTATTCAAACAACCTGTGTTGTTGTCTGTGATGGCATAATTGACCGTAACATTGCCTACAGGATACAATGCAGGGTCTATTTGCGTAATTGTAGTGCCATTTATTTTGAATACACCACCCGCAGGATTAGCCGAGATATTGATAGGCACACTATTTTTACAAACCGAAGGCGCAACCGTAAAAGTAATGGCAGGCAAGGCATTTACCAATACTGTTTTGGTAACCACATCAGCACACGTTACTCCAGGAGTGCCAGCTTTTATAAATTTCACTTCATGTTGCCCCGCACCAAGCGCGGTAGGATTGAATACAGTAGCAGGCAAGCCATTGATAGTATAAGCACCGCTTGTTCCTGTAGGCGAGATAGCCAACGTAACAGGCGCGTCATTGATACAATATTGAGGAGCTAACCCTACAAATTGAGGTCCTGCTTCGGACAGCACCGTTACAGTAATTTGTTCGGTGCTAGAACAACCATCAGGCAACGTGCCTGCAGTACCCGTAACGGTATAAGTAGTTGTAACAGTAGGGTTGGCACTTGGCGTAGCACAGTTCGTACAACTCAAACCTGTGGCGGGTGTCCATGTATAGTTGGTTCTTCCTGATGCTATCAACGTAGCACTTTGCCCCGCACAAATAGGCGCAACAGGCGTTACTTTCAACACTGAATAATTGACATTGAAAGTTTCCTCTATCACACAATCTCCTACCGTAGCACTCAGTTTATAAGTGGCATCAGTTGTTTGAGTAGCAGGGGTTATCTCCCTACAAGTAGGACAAGAAACCGTCCCTCCAACACTCGTCCACAAATACGCATCTGCCAATGTACCTTTCAGTTTGGTAGGAGGAGTTGCATCTGTACATCGATAATAGGTAACGGTTGGGTTTTCTATGATTTTATGGGTATTTTTATCTAAAATTTTGATAGTATCGACACTCAAGAGATAATCTACTCCCGGAGAACAACTTATTTTGGAGAGTTTCATAATGAGTGTTTCAGTGCTTTCAGCAATACCATCTGCTTTAGGTTTTAGTTTGAGGTTTTTGGTAAGCACACCTTGTGGGAAATTTATATTGAAATTAGTCCCTGTTGAATTCACACCATCTACTTCAAAATCATAATCAGCCAAGAAGGTAGCAGTACCTGTAAGCTCCATTTTAAATGCCTCTGCTTGTGTAGCACGCGCTCGGGTAAGCGTTATAGAAGGTGGTATGCACTCTTCCATCGCATCTTTTATCACGGAATTAGTGCTTATATCCACAGTAGGCGGGTTACTATTGAGTGATTGGATAAAAACGCCTGTATCAAAAATAGCATCACGCTTATCCGCCACCACTAAGTAGAAAGTATATTTTTGACAAGGAATAACGGGGATACGAGCTACCAAATTCTTGGTGCGTTGGTCATAGGCTGTATAAGCACTCCCAAAGGGATTGTGATATTGTGGATTAGAACTTGCTGTGGGAGGAGTACATTGCGGTCCACCTGTGTTTACTGTATTGATAGCCACTTCTTTCCCCAAAGTACCTGTTATGGGGTCAGCAGGCGTACC
>RDXI01000261.1 GCA_004292795.1 Bacteroidota bacterium
TGGGCTTGATTGAGCAATCTTGCATAATAAGGCGTTATCAAGGCACAAAGTCCGCTTGGAAGTCCAAAAAAATTAGGTTTATAGAAAGTGTAGCCTATATCCAACGGAAATTGTAGGTAGTCTAATTTCAAATCTTTTACGCCTTTGCTTGCATATCCAATGCCTTGCCTTAATAAAAACCTATCTTTTTCACTTCGCAAAGAGAAAAATATGTCTGCATTTCCGCTTGTTTTAGATTTTATACCCAAATGAGAAACAGTTGTTTGGCTTATCCCAATTCTTACTCCAAATTCAGGTAGTGGTCTGCGAACCCATTTTTTTTTCAACTTCCCCAAATCCTGTTTGGCAAGTTCAGGTTGTTTTTGGGTGCAGGCAAGAAATTCTAAAAACCTAAGCGTATTCAAAGCTCCTAGATGCCTAATCACTATATTTTCAGAAGAATCGAAGATTACAAAAGTGGGTACAGCTTCAATTTGATACTTTTCCATACAAAACGTATCCTTGTCTATATCTATTTTGACTGCTACAAAGTCCTGCATTTTCTCTTTTACAGCATTATTAGGAAATACGTCTTTTTCCATTGTACGACAGGGTCCACACCACTTAGCCGTAAAGTATGCCAAGACTTTCTTATTGGTTTTGGAAGCCTCTACAAACGCATCTTCTAAGGACAATCTTGAAAAGTCCTGTGTATATGCGATATTTGACGATAATAGAAGAAAAATAAATAGGATTGTTCTCATAATTGGGTAGGCAAGCTGGTTTTTTCGTTTTTTTTGCAAAGGTACGAAAAAGGGCTTTTAAAGCAAAATTTGGGGCGTGTTTTTTGGGTAGGCAAGCTCGAAGAGACTCGCCTACGGCTGTTTTTTGCTCTTTTGCAATGAATTGCGCTCCCAAAAAATGCCATCAGTGTAGCCTTGAATGGTTTTGTCGGTGTCTGCCATTTCCAAGCGTTTTTCTGTCCAGCACGCATATTCTTCGTTCATCTCCACACCACAATAATTGCGCCCTAACTTCTTGGCTACCACTGACGTAGTGCCAGAACCTAAAAATGGATCAAATACAAAGCCATTTTCGGGACAACTTGCCAAAATAAGTTTGGCTATCAGTTTTTCGGGCTTTTGGGTGGGGTGGTCTGTGTTTTCGGGCATTGACCAATAAGGAATGGTTATATCGTCCCAAAAATTCGAAGGGTAGGTAAGGCGAAAATTGCCTTCTTCGGTTTGCTCCCAATCTTTGGGTTTGCCGTTTTCCTTGTAAGGTGCAAGCACTTTGCGTTTGATTTTTACGGCTTCCACATTGAAATAATACTCCTTAGCTGACTTCACGCCAAACCAAATATCTTCCATACCATTTTTCCAATTTTGCAACGCCCCGCGCCCTTTTTCGCGTTGCCACGTAATTCGATTCAAAACGGTTACATTTTCTTCCATTACTTGTTGCAAGGCAGAAGTACATTTCCAATCGCCACACAAGTACAGCGAGCCGTTGGGCTTCAAAAGTTCGCAAACTTTGGGAAACCACGCCCTCAAATACGCCAAATAATCGTCTTGCCTGCCTGCTGTGAAGGTAAAGCCATGGAAGTTTTTGGTTAAATTGTAAGGTGGGTCTATGATAATGAGGTCTGCAAAGGCTTTCGGCAATACGTCCAACACCTTCATCACATCTTCGCAAATGGTTTTGTTGGTAATATCGCCAAGCTCTACAGGAGCAATAGGTTGATAAAGTCTTGCCTGCATAGCCTCTTGTTCTGCTTCCGAAAGTGTGAGTGTGCGGTTGTTGATAGCGCGTTGTTTGGGTTCATTTTGCATATTTTTTCCCGTTCTATTAGGTTGTTATTTTTCCTATAAGTGTCCAGATTTCCAATTTTTCCAACTATTATTTGGTTTTTGCGTTGTTTTCCAATTTGTTGTATCACCTGTGGTCAGAACTTTTGCAATTAGTTTGTATGTTTCTTGTTGGCTTGGCAGATTTGTATCTTCGTATGAACTAATAAAATGAAACTCGTCAATTTTCATAAGTTTTGGAATGTCTTTTGGGATATGTTTCTGTATTTCATCTTCTGTTGCACTTATTAGTGTTGGATTTGTTTCGTGTAAATACCTAATCAAGTCGCCAAATTTAATGCGTTTTTTGGGATTGTCATAAGAAACAAATTTATCACGAATTTTAATTTCTTCAATGTTTTGCCCAATTAACTCAAATCTTTCCATTTCAGCACCATCTTTATTTTCAATTCTTTCAAATTCAATTGAATCAATTAGTATAAGCCTACTTACATTGGTAATATAGTTTCTTTCAGGTTGTTTTTCAATTGGATAGTCAATACAATTTCCTACATAGTATAGTTCTATTTCCGCAGTTTTACTACGATTTTGATAACCACTTTTTTCAAAAACGATAACCCACCTTGTCGAGTCCGCATACAAATGAATGCTGTTTCCTGCAGTTTCACAATAACCGTGTTCAAGGTCTAAGAAAAAGTTGTATTTAATATCTTCTGGTCGCCCAACAGGATAGTACACACTTGGAACTCCATTAAAAGCCAAGTTCAACTGTTCTAAAATTTCGCTCTCGTTAAATTTTATTTCTTTTTTTATCATTTTTATCGTTTATTTTATCCGTGGTTTGTGTCCCCACAAACCACACCGCGCAAAGGCTTTTTTTCACAGCCTACACTATAAGTGGTTTGTGGGGACACAAACCACGGCAGGTTAAAACTGACACGACTAAGTATACATTTATTTTTTATCGTTCATTTTTATACAATAGCCTTGCCTACACAGCGCAGGCAAGGTTGTAGAATAGGCTTTAGCCTGTTCTGGGATTACAACTCAAACCTTGTGGAGAAAAACACGCCAAATCTGCGTATTTTGGGCTGATTGCCCTGTTGTACTTGGTCTAAGTAGGTAAGCCTGTGTAGGAAAGTAACCCGCAAAAACTTCAAAATATTGCTGATGCCATAACCCACTTCGGCATACGGTCTGTAATCTAAGGCTTGAGGGCGAATGAGCGCGATGTCTGTATTGGGATATTTGTCAGGAATCAAAAACTTGTTTTCATCACGCAAACTTCCCACCAACAAATTAGCCGCCACAAAAGTACGCCACTTCAATTTGCGGAACAACGGCAAACGATTGAACAACAAACCACTAAAATTATGCTCATAGTTCAAACCAATGTGTTGGTCGCTCACAAATTCAAGGAAATTCATCAAACCAAATCCGTAGAAGTTGTAGAAATAGCCTCTATTGCCCAAGTGAATTTCTAACAAAGGATACGGAATCCGCGAAGGTGTATAAGAAGCCGTAAGCACATAGTAAGACCTGCCCAATGTACCCAAGCCTAAGTTTTGCTCAAATGCCACCGCGAATTTGTGATAGTCAAAATCACTGCCCAACAATCCACCAAAACCGCGTGTATAGCGAAGCGTTACGATAGGCAGTTTGGCTGTGCCTAAGCTTGTGCGGTAATTGCCTATGAAATAAAAGCGTTCATCTTTGGCAAGGCGCGTTTCGAGGGTAAGCTCTGTGATGTTGAAGTTCGTGCCTGTTTCTGACGCTTTGCCTTGTTCGGGGTGTTTGTAATACGCAAAATGCTGTCCGATTTGCTCAAATTGAATATTGCGGAAACGTACCGACTGCGTAACGCCCTTGATGATGTCGCGCTGAATGTAAGCATTGTTTTCTTTTTTGTAGAAAGGTGAGCGCGTGCTGACGTTGAAGAAGTTGAGGGAGGCAAGGAAAGCACCTGGTGCCGCCACACCGTCAGGATTTACAGCAAACTGCAAAATGTCTTCGTTTCTTTCGATAGCCATTTCTGTCCATAGCTTGCGGTAGGGAATATAGCGCAAACGCGCCACATACTTAAATCTTTCGTCCTTTGTGCCATAGCCAAAATACGTTTTAAACTCCCATTTGGTACTAAAAAATTCATTGGTACGGAAGCCCAAACGGATTCGATGCGCTTCTACATCATTGAAAGCATACGTATAGATATAGTTGCCTACATCAATTTTTTTCCAAGTATAGTAGCCTGAACTAATGATAGCAACAATGTTCGAATATGCCTTCACTACAGGCACTTGTTTGATGGTGTCTATCAGGGCGTAGGTTTTTATTTCGGCAGGCGTAAGCGAGTCGTGTCGAGCCTTTGCCCAAAAGTCAGGGTTTCGCGCCTGTAGGTGAGCATCTTCTTTTACTTCGGTTTGTTGCTGAAAGAACTTGAGCGGATAGCGTTTGTCTATCACAATATCGCGGTTCGAGGTATAGAACTTTGCTAATAAGCCAGCCGAGTTTTTGCTTACCTGCGCCACATTGACCATAACCCGCGTTTTGACAGGCAACCAAGGTCCCGCCGCAGTGGGTTCAAGTTCTTGTTGGATACGCATTTTTTCCAAAAAGTTCACGTTTACTTGCTTGCCTACCCCAACATCTATTTGCTTCAGCGCAAACGAAGTCGTATCAATCCAAATAATGCCCTCGAAGGCAAGGTCTTCTTTGCGGTGGGGCGTAACCTCTATTTTGTAGCACCAAAGGTCGCTTACTAACACTGTATCCGCCAAAAAATAGTCATAATTTCCTTTCCAACTATCCGCCAAAGGCGACACAAAGTCTTTCGCAAAAATGTTCATCCAATTTTTGTAAAAATTGTATTCTTGGAAAGACGAGCCTATGATTTGCGACACACTGGAATTATCACTCAACCCCACGCCATCGATTTTGGTCTTCAAAATAACCTCTTTGGTGCGGTCAGGGTTTTGTTGGACATAATAGCGCGAAATGCTTTCAGACATAAAAATAGGCACGGCTTTCTTTTGGCGAATTTATCGGCTACGTTGTCTATATCAAGCTCTATTTTGGTATAAACTTCTTGGTCGTATTGTTGTAGCTTGCGCTTGTCGTACTTGTCTTTGTTGGCTATCACCTTGCGCATCACACCATACGCGGGGTCTTCGGAATTGCTAAGGCGCACCTCGCCTAATTCAGAAGAAGCAGACTCCATTTGAAAGTTCAGTATCCAAACGCCATTTTCATTTTTACCACTTGACACCACTTTTTTCTTGTCCACGTAGCCAATGTACGAAGCCACAATCGTGTCTTGCAGGGAAGGCGCGTTGAGGGTATAATAGCCATCAAAGTCAGTGTTTACGCCTATGGGCGTGGGCAATTTTACATACACATTGGCGAAGGGGACTGCCTCGCCTGTTGCCGCGTCAGTGAGCTTGCCTTTTATGGTTATTTGGGCGTGTGCCGAGAAGCTCAAGAAGCTACAAAGCACCCAAAACAAGCCCCACTGATAGCTTTTAAGATGTTTTTTTTGTTCCATTGGGTTGAATTTAGGTTGAATCGCGCCTAAAAATACAAAAAAAAGTGCTTTATGCAAAATTATACAAGGTTTATTGCACAATTTAGGTGTTTGCCTCGCGCATTTTGTCTAACAATCCATTCAATAACGCACATTCTTCTTCGGTAAGGTTCGGAACGGCATGGCTTTGTTGTATGGCAAATACTTCGTCCATTTCGGCAAGCAAGCGCAGTCCTTCCTCACTTATCAATATTTGTAGTTCGCGCTTATCTAACGTAGAATGGTCGCGTTTTATGTATTGCTTGGCTACCAATTTTTCTACAATGCGCGTGGTGTTCGAGCTTTTTTCGAGCATTCGAGCCGTTATTTCTTTGAGGCACAACGACTTAGGGTGTTGCCCACGCAAAATACGCAATACATTGAACTGCTCCGAAGATAGCCCAAAGTTTTTGAAAACGCATTGGGTTCGTGTGCGCAACCAGCTTGCCGTAAACAAAATATTCAAGGCGGTTTTGTGTTCTACGCTTTGGAAATTATTGGTTTTGAGTTCCTCTTCTATAGTCATAACGGTAGGCAAGAAAAAATGCTTGTATATACAACAATTTTCGTGCAAAATAAGTTTTGTAGCAATAATGCAAAACATCTTTTAAGATGTTTTGGTGAAACTTGCCTACCTTTGCGCTATGCAAATATGGCTTTTTTTTCACTTCGCAATAGAACTTGTTTTTGGCATACTGTTTTTGGTATCGCCTTCGAGCATTCCCCTTAGTTTTTTCCAAGACCTTTCTCCTGCGGGCTTGTATGTGGCGCGTATGTATGGCTTTTGCGCTATTGCTATGGCGGTTTTGGGTTTTCAGGCGTGGCGGGCTTATCCCGATAGGCAAGCCTTGTTGGTGTCCTTGCCTACGTTGGCGGTCTTTCACATAGGCATTGCCATTGCGCAAATCATCAATCCTATGAACTCCAGCGAACCCTACATGGCGGGTGTGATGCACAGCGTTTTAGGTTTTGCTTTTGGGGTATATTATTTCAAAGAAAGATAATCGCCAACCTGTAGCGTAGGCTTCAGCCTGCACATAAAGACTACGCAAAAAAAACACGCAGACTAAAGCCTACGCTACAGAAACACTAAAAAAATCTCTCCTTATGTTCTCCTTATTCTTTTTGATAGTTATTTTCAGCCTTGATACGCTTGTTGGGTTTACGCTTCGAGTGGCATACAAAACACAACCTGAAAAGCGAAAGCGTATATTACGTTGGCATATATTTCTCACACTTGGCTTTGTGGCGTTGCTTGTGTTGTACCGCGTTTCGATAGAGTACCAAATTCTTTCGCGTGCTTCGCGCCAAACAATAGCCCTTATTTTTGTGTGGATTTACCTCACCAAAGTTTTGTCGATGCTTATTTTCGCGCTTACGTGGATAGTGCGCAAATCGTACAAAACCATAGCAGGCAAAGCAGTAGGCAAGCCCATCGACTCGCCTGCCCCTTCGATAACACGCGCCCAATTTCTCGAAAAAGTAAGCTTGGCTACAGGAGGCATTAGTTTAGGATTGGGCTTTTGGGGAACAAATTATTCGCTGTACGACTACCAAGTGCGCCACATTACGTTACACTTGCCTACCCTGCCGACAGCCTTTGACGGGTTGCGGTTGGCGCAGGTAAGCGACATTCACGCGGGAAGCCTTGCGAACAAACTCGCGGTAAAAGGCGGTTTGGAAAGGATTTTGAGCGAAAAGCCCGATTTGATTTGCTTCACAGGCGATTTGGTAAACTACGACAGCACAGAATTAGCAGGTTTCGAACACCTATTCGCAAGCCTGAAAGCTCCGTTAGGCGTTTTTTCTTGTTTGGGCAACCACGATTATGGCGACTACAGGGCTTGGAACAGTCCCACAGAAAAAGCACAAAACTTGCAAACTCTCCTCCATGCACAGCAAAAATTTGGTTGGAAGCCATTGGTCGACTCGCATACGTACCTCGAGGCAGGCAAGGACAAAATCGCGCTCATTGGCGTTGGGAATTGGAGCAAAATCAGCCGTTTTCCGCGCTACGGCAACCTACAAAAAGCCTACGAAAACATCAATCCCGAAGCAACAACCCAAATTTTGCTCTCTCACGACCCCACGCATTGGGACGCACAAGTGCGCCCACAAACGCCCAACATCGCGCTGATGCTCGCGGGGCATACGCATGGTATGCAAATGGGCATAGAATGGGGTAGTTTGCGCGTGAGTCCTGCGCAACTGCTTTTCGAACAATGGGCGGGGCTATACCAAAAAGGCTCGCAATATTTGTATGTAAATCGCGGTTTTGGCTATTCTGATGCCTTGCCTGTCCGCTTAGGCATCTTGCCTGAAATCACCATTTTTACGCTGAAAAAGGGCGAGGCTTAAACGTACTTTTTTAACCTCTCCCCAACCCCTCTCCATTTTGGAGAGGGGCTTTTTCTCCTCCCTCCAAAATGGAGGGAGGTTGGGTGGGAGGTCGCACTTTTTTTTCAAAAACTTGCACAATCCAAACAAATCAATAATTTTGCGACATCAAGGGGTGATATAAAAAAACACAATAACAATATTAATCTTTTAGTGTGGTTAGCCATAACCTACACACACCCCTTGCATGGAAACCCAATCCACCCAACCACAGCCCGCATGGTATGTGCTATGCGTGAAACCCAACACCGAGCTAAAAGTGCGAGAACTCTTGCGAAAAGCAGGTTTTGAAACTTGCCTACCCACGCAAAGCGTGCAGAGCCAACGCAAAGATAGGCAAACTTGGAAGCAAAAACCTGTTTTTACGGGCTATGTCTTTGCTTCTTGCCTACCCAAAGACCGCCGAAACATTTTTGTAAGCCCCTACGTGATGCAACTCCTGCGCGAGGCGGGCAAGCCTGTTCGTTTGCGCGAAGCAGACATAACGCTCATCAAAGGTATGGAGGCGAGTCAGGCTAAAGTGCATTTTACCCAAAAACCGCTTACCACAGGCGAGGCGGTGCGCATCATCACAGGCGACTTCGCGGGCATAGAAGGCACTGTAACCGCCCTGCAAAACAGCCAAATCAACAAGGTGTATGTAGCCCTTGCTTGCCTACAGTACGAACTCTGTTTGGAGATAGCAGAAACGGACTTGGAA
>RDXI01000262.1 GCA_004292795.1 Bacteroidota bacterium
AGGCAAGCCCAAACGCTCCAAAATTTGGTGCAAAAGGCTATCCGTAAAAAGCTGTAAGTAAAAAGAACGCCCCTTCAGGTTCTTGGAGGCTTTGGCAGATACAATTTCATAGATGAATGACTGTATGCACGAAATATCGCCCCCTATCAACAAAAATGCTTGTTTTTCTACATCTTTCAGTTGCTCCAAACAAACCGCAAAACCCAAACTTGTTTTCACATGGTCATAGAGTGAAACATCAGGCAAGGCACTACAGGCAAGGCTCGAACCATAACGCGCCAACTGCGCCAAGCACGTTTCGAGATTATTGTTTGCAAAATCGTGAACCGCTTTTGCGCGTAAATCTTGAAAAATATCTTTGCGTTTTTGTGGAAAACTTTTTTTTGCCTCCTCTTTTTTCTTACCTATATATAGCTCGCCTGTAGGCAAGAAATAGGTAGCGGTAAAATTATCTTTTTCCCCTTTGCCAAGATTTTCGAATATACTTTGTAGAGGAGTATTTATATTTTGGGGTACAATAGCCTTGCCTGAAGCAATTTCTTCGGCTTCTTTAGCTATAGTAGTATATAGCTGTTCGTTTTGTGGTGTTTCTTGTCGGAGGTTATTGTTGTGCAAGATGCAGGCAAGCAAAGCTTTCCAAGTTTCGTGTTGTTGTGTCATACTTTCAAGCGTGTGGGTAAACGTGGCAAATCTATAAATTGTATTTGAAACTACCAAATTTTCAATAAAAAAAGTATATTTGTGCCTATGAATATCATCAAAACAAAGCGTGGGTACATGGGGCTATGCTATTGCTTGAGAAGTGTATGTATTGGGAGTAGAACCCATTTTTTAGATAATACCTTTTTTTTATATATCAAGTGCCTGATAGCCACAAAAGTTTCAAGCTGTTTTGCTTTAGACTTGGGTAGCAAGAACAGTCAAGGCTTCGGAACAAAAGCCCACCTTTTCGGTATTGTATGACCAAAAAAACGCATACAGTTCAGGGCTTGGCAGTGATGATGTAGGCAAGCCTTTACTTGCCTACTCGCGCCTTATTTTTCCAAAAACCTTCTTTTGTATTTTTTCTGCTTCAAAACCCTCTTTCTTAAAAAACTTCCAACAATAGCCTATGAAAAATATGCCCAACAACAAAAAAAAAGACTGCCCAACTTTTCGGACAGCCTCTCTTGGCAATATTTAGATAAACTATTACTTCACTGAAAAGACAGCATTGGCAAACAACATCTTGCCATTGTACCAAAAACCTCGAAAAACAGGCGTTTCAGGCAAGTAAATAAGCTTGCCTCGCCCCATGTTTTCTACGCCAAAGGCAAAAGTATTAGGGATTTTCTTCAACATACTTTGCCCTATGAAGCCACTCACTTGAAACTTACTGCCATACACGCCCACGTTCCAATGACCTTTGGGTAAAAGCGGGTAATGCCTTTGATTTAAGCGAAGTGAGTAATACGTTTTGCCTAAACCGTAGGCAAGAGGGTGTGTATCATCTAACTCTATCCTGCAAATTGCGCCTGCTGTGCTTTCTGTAAGCGTACTTCTCTCGCGTACTTCGTAGCGTTCTATGCTTTGTGCAGACTGTTCATTATCAGGTTTTTGCTCTTCCTGCATTTTGTTAAGGCGTTGCCCCATTACACTTGTCGTACCCTTTTGAGCGGTGAAGTGAAAGGCATCATCGAGAGCAATTAGCTTGCCTCCTTGACGCACATAGTCAAATAACTTTTCACTATGCTTTGCATACTTGCCTGTAGGCAAGACAAGTACGTCATATTGCCCTAAATCTATGTCCGATAAAATCTCGTGTTGAATAACTGTTACGGGATATTCCAAGTCACGCTCAAAATGATGCCACACAGCCCCAAATTCAGTGTTTTCTGTGCCTTCCCCCCCTACTACAGCCACCTTAGGCAGTTTGACAGGCACATAATAAGACGAACCTAAGGCATTGCCCACTTCCACTGCGCCAGAAGAAAGTGTTACTAAGGCTTTTTGTGTGCTTTCTGCTATGCCTTGCAGTTTGGTAACAAAATCAGGCGTATGCTTATTGTCGCCTTGCAAAATAACCAACGTACCCGCAGGATAATCTATGCCATTTGTTTTAAAAGGATTAAGGGCTTGTTTAATCTTAATGCCTGCCTTGAGTGCCTTCGTGAGGAAACGCACATCTTCAAAGTCTTTCCACGTGGCGATATAGCCAAAAGAGGCAACGGGTAAACGGGTAGAAGCGTTTGCAGGCGAGGCATTTTCGTACTTTTGGGTAGGCAAGATTTTTTCTTTGACCGCATAACTTTCAAGTCCATAAGCAAACGGCAACGCCCACGCCGTTAAGTCGTAGGTAAGGCTATCTTCGAGTTCCGCATGAGGCTCAAGCAAGACGTTTAGCAGGCGAGATTGGGGTTGATAGGCAGTCAAAACAAGGTCTTTTTCTTCAAGTGTAAACTCTACATCTTGGTTTTTGTGATAGGCATAGCCTTTAAACTTGCCTGCCTTGCCTGCCACGCCTACCTGCACATAATTTCTTTGCAAGAACTCTACAAATTTGCGCACCTTGCCTGCTGAATTGGTGTGTTTGATGATATAAGTTTTGTATTTGCTATCAGGTTTCTGCAAATTTTCTTGAAAAAACTGCCTAAAGTTACTCAACAGACGCTCTCGCTCACGAAAAGTTACGGCTATCGTATTTTGGCTTGCCTCCCAATGATTGCGCACACGATGTTTGAACGTAAGGGTGTCGCCTGTGCTTCGCCTAATGCCCAAACCAGCGCGTATGCCGCCTTGTTCGTAGGTAAGACCGATAGCCCCATGCAAAGAAGGATACGTGTCGCCATAACTTGGATAGAAAAAGTCATACACTTCTTTCGTAAAATAAGGCTCTTGCCTGCTGTCAAAGTTTTGTATATTCTCTTGGGCTATTGTTTCGGAAAATTCGCGTTGCCACTTCGAGGCGAAGGGGTGAATAGGGTGCGCAGGGGGACCGAAAAAATAAGATTGCTCATAACCCATTTCATGAATGTCTATGTGTACTTGTGGAAGCCATTGACGATAAATGTTGGTGCGTTGTTGCGACTCCACTTGCGTTTGCCACGCCCAATCACGGTTCAGGTCATACAAATAATGATTGAAACGACCTCTTGCCCAAGGTTCAATGTGTTCCCAGCTTTCAGGATTTGTGTTCGTTACGGTGTTTTGTACGGTTTGATACCAATGCGCATAACGTTCTCTGCCATCAGGGTTTTGACAAGGGTCTATGACAATGAGCATATTTTTCAACCAATTCTGCACTTTTTCACTGTTATCGGTAGCTAATTGATGCAAAAGAGCCATTGACGCTTCTGTGCCTGCGGGTTCGTTGCCATGCACGCTGTAGGCAAGCCAAAGGATAGGCAGTTGCAAACCACTTACCGCCCCTTCCAAAATACCTGCGTGCTTGAGGTTGTTTTGGCGTATCTCTTCCAGCTTCGCCAAGTTTTCAGGCGAGGACACAAACACTAATTGCATCATACGCTTTTCGTAAGTCCTGCCATATTCCGTCACTTTCAGGCGAGGACTTTGGGAGGCGAGATGCTGAATATAGCGTGTGATGTCGTGATGAAGCGAAAAGGCTTCGCCGAGTTCATAGCCCAAAAATTCTTTGGGCGTTTGCACTTGTGCTTGTGCGAAGGAGGCAAGCAACAGAAAAATTGACAGATAGCGTATCATGGCAAAGGGTAGAAGAATTTGATTTTTTGCAAAAATACGCTAAAATGTAGAAATCTTTAGCGCGGGCTTGTTAAATATAGAGCTTAAGCAGATGTATCACAGACGGCTCGTCTGTGCGCTGTAAGCGAAAAAAAAGCTCATTTTACATACAATTTGGCGAGCTAATCTGCCTATAGCACACAGACGAACCGTCTGTGTTACAAGAGCTTAAGCAGATGTATCACAGACGGCTCGTCTGTGCGCTGTAAGCGAAAAAAAGCTCATTTTACATACAATTTGGCGAGCTAATCTGCCTATAGCACACAGACGAGCCGTCTGTGTTACAAATGCTTTTTTTTGTTTACAATAGAATAGCTATCTTTGCGCACTTCAAACTTTTCATTTCTTATCTCTTTATATTCCGCTATGAATTTCTGGCAACGTGCATTTCCTCATGTGATAGTAGTCTTGGGTTTTATCATCTTGAGTCTTGCCTATATGTCCCCTGTTTTTGAGGGGAAAGTCTTGATGCAAAACGATATTGTGCAGGCAGAAGGGGCGGCACACGAATTGAAGGACTACAAGGCACAAACAGGCAAGCGTTCTTTGTGGTCGAACAGTATGTTTAGTGGTATGCCCGCCTTTATGATATACATGGACTATCCCATGAGCTTGCCTACCCAAATGGCACGCCTGATAGCCAATAGCTTGCCTTATCCCGCGAATGGCTTGTTTATGTATATGTTGGGTTTCTATATGATGGCGTTGCTGTTCGGTTTTTCGGCTTGGCAAGCAGGCGTAGGCGGTTTGCTGTTCGCGCTTGGCTCGTACAATGTCATCAACATAGAAGCGGGGCACATGTCCAAAGTATTCGCCCTTGCCTTCGCGCCTCCGCTCATTGGCGCGGTGTATTATGCCTATAACAAAAATTGGTGGCTCGGCAGTGCGTTAGGCGGTTTTTTTGCTTCTATTCAATTATACGCCAATCACCCGCAAATTACGTATTATGTATTTTTGACGTTGATTTTGTTTGCTATTTACCAAATCGTGCAATGCGCCACGAAAAAAGCCGAATGGAAAAATTTTGCTTTTGCTTCGGTTGGGTTGGGT
>RDXI01000029.1 GCA_004292795.1 Bacteroidota bacterium
TGCTGACGAAAAAGCTTAATATAACGTCCCTGTGCAAACAGGGACGTTTTTTTTCTATCGCCCTGTGCAAACAGGGACGTTTTTTTTCTATCGCCCTGTGCAAACAGGGACGTTTTTTTTCTATCGCCCTGTGCAAACAGGAACGTTTTTTTTGTGCCTACTCCTAAAATACCGCCTCCGCATGATATTTTTGTATATCTTTGCTCAAACAAAAATATTCCAATCTTATGCGTACTTCATTTTTACTACTCGTGGCACTCTTTCTTGCCTTGCCTGCTGTGGCTCAAAAGAAAAAAGAAAAGGACAAAACGCCTGATTTCAAAGCCTTTTGGACAAACTTTCAGGCGCAAGTAAAGGCGCAGGATAAGAAGAAATTGGCGGACTTGTGCGAGTTCGAATTATACTACATCATCAAGTCCAAGAGTGTTACTGTGCCTGATGAGAAAATAGAAATCACGCGCAACAAGTTCTTGAAAGAACAATTTGAATTGCTGTTCAATACTATGGTGCGCAAAAATATTGGCACTACCAAAGCCGAGAACGTAGGCGAGGATATGCAAGACAAACTCAAGCGCGTGGCTGTGATTGCTTGCACGAACAAAGCAGGCAAGCCTGCCCGCCGTAGGTTTTTCTTCGAAATAGACAAAGACATGTATCAACTTGTGATGGTTGATGAAGAACAATTATAGGCAAGGCGGGTAGTGATTGTTTTGATACCGTTTGTCGAGTTGGGACTGTGCTATTCTTAAAAAGGAAAGATTGGATAGTCTTCGACATTGACAACAGCTTTGCCTTGCCTACCAAAACAGGCAAGACTCACGCCTCGCCTGCCTAAAAGCAAAAAAACTTGCCTACAAAGCGTAGGCAAGGGAAGTAGCATCATTTGGCTAAAGCCTGTTTATCCTATGTTTCGATGTTCAAATCCCATTGATGGATTTGCGGTTCGTGATTATAAACCCCTGTAGCACGCGCAATGTATGCTCTGATAAATTCCTCTAACCCATTACGAAAATCTACCAATGCTTTGTTTTTGGGGTCTGTAATGGGCAAATCCTTCCAGAACAGCGTAGAGTCATTGCCAAAGAGAGGCAAGGCAGATTCATAAGGGGCAGTGAAAGCAAATTCATAATAAAAATTGACCATCTCGCCTATTACTTCCGTATTGGGTAGGTAAGATAGTAGTTGTTCGGTGCTTATGGTAGCATCAGGCGAGGGCAATTCCGCGCTTTGTAGGCAAGGCGGGAAGTTGGGAACATACGCCATGAAAGGATTGGCTACTTCGGGCATACGTGCCGCACCGTGCATATTGATACGATACAAGATGCTGGTTATCACACGCTTAAGATTTGCCTTAGAGTCCATCTTGGGCAAGCCTTGTATATTGCCTACTTCCAAAATATCCAAAATATGTAACCAAGAATCAGTCTTGCCTGCCTCTTTTATCCAATTTTGGAGTTCTTTGTCTGTTGCCACTTGCGTATCATCAGCATAGAGGTTGTCTATTACTTTTTCGGTGTACGTTTGTGTCAGATTCCAAATTTTGAGCATATCAGCCACGATAGGAAACATATCCCAAGGCGTATTTACCGTAAAGTCTTCTTCCACGATGCCCATATTTGCCAATTCAACCAAGGGGTCATCATCAAAAAACTTTCTGTCTTTGGCATAAGTGCGCAATAGGTCTGCAAACTCAAAGCCTGAATTGATAGACGTAGGCGGGGCGGCTTGCTTCCATGTGAGCAACAGCAATAAATCAAAGGGTATTAAATAATTGCTTTGTGGTTCAAGGAATTGGTAAAGTTTATGATTGCTCGAGAGGTTGTTGTACATACACATCTGCATAGATGCCGTAACAATGTGCCAATGATACACATGACCAATCCAAATGCCATATACTGTAGCTGATGCTTTAGCGGCTTGAAGTGCGCAGAGCCAAGCCGAGTCTGTGCATTGTTTGTAGCGATAATTGGTATATTCATCATTGCTTTCAGGCTTCACAACCGACACAGCAATAGGTTTGATTTCTTTTGTGTTGCTGTCTTGTTGCAAGAGCGTCATGGTCGCAGGTGTATAGCGCGGATAACCCTTTACCTCTTTTTGCACTTTGCATACGCTGAAGAAGCGTAAATCGATGCAAAACAATTTTTTCTCTTGGTAAAGGTTTTCCAAATCAGTGTCCCAAGTTTGGGCAAAAGCAGTGCGCACAGCTTCTATATTTTTATCACTCACTTTTTGTAAAATGAGCAAGTTGTAGGCTATGCCATACCGCGCCATCGTGTTCCAAAACTGTGTGTTGGCTTCTTCTACGTCTGTAAGGCTTTTTGCCCACGTATCCAAATACGTTTCGGTGGCTTCTCTATGAAAATTGCTCATAGTAGTCCACGACATAGCGAATTGTTTGGGTTCTTCCAAAAACATAGCACCTTGGTGTGCTTTTGCTTCTGGTTCTGTAGCCTTGAATAAGTCTTGAAACTTATTGGCTATCCATGGAACAACATTGACACCTGTTGCCACTTTGAAGGTTTTACGCAGTTCGTTTAGTGCATCTTTGCGTAGAGAGGCTTGCGTTTTTTCGCTGTCATTGCCATACAAAAAAAAGTAGGCAGGCGCAGTTTTACCTCGTACTGTGTAGGGTACGGAGAGGGCGTTGCGGGCTTGTTGGCTCTCAGACGACCGTTTCAGAAGAAGCACTACATTCTTGGCTATCTCCTCCAAACTGGTAGGACAAGGCAAAGACGGAATGCCATTTGAAACAATGGGAATCCTAAAATATTTGTTCATAAGTTAATAAATTTTTTCAAATTAAATAATTTGATGTCGCAAAATCAAAAAAAAAGGCTTTGTTTTTCAAAAAAAAAACGCTATGTGTGCCAAACGTATGCAGTCTTTTGATACATTATGAGTAATGCTCAAAAATCAGTGGAATTGCGAAACAAAAAAACGCAAAGTCACGAAAGACCTTGCGGGTTTTGTTTTAAAAAAAGCAAACCAACTTACCTGACCAACGTAACACTTCCCGTTTTGCGCAAAAACTTGTTCGGATACAAGGGCGTGGCGTAGTCGGCTTGCCACGCATATACACCCGCAGGGGCAGGCGAGCCGTTGAGCGTGCCATTCCACGCTTCTTGTTTTTGACGCATGATGTGGACACACTCACCCCAACGATTGAAAATCTTAAGCTCGAACTTGGCTACATCTTGCGTAAATACCTCTAATACATCATTGAGTGCGTCTTGGTTAGGCGTAAAAGCGGTGGGGACTTCAAAAACAGGGGTACAATCTACCTCGATATTGATTTTTTTTTGACGCACCAAACAGCCACTTACAGCATCAAACACTTCGCAAACATACAAACCGTTTTCTTTCAGACTTCTGACTGTTAGCACATTGTTCGTTACGCCTTGTGTGTTCGACCATTGATAGTTCAGAACGCGCCCTTGCCTACGCAGTTCTGCCTCCTCTTCTTCTGTGAAAATGCCAAAAGAGCGAGGCGGAAACGGGCAAAGCTTGGTTTGTACGGCTATGCTGTCCGTTTCTATGGGTATCACTTCTACAGATTGCACGAAGGTACAACCGCCTATAGTGAGCGTAAGTATGTACGTGGCTTGTTGCTCGCCTGCCCTGATGCGCTTGCAATCTGCATCAAGACAAGTAAAAGAACCATTGGAAACTGTCCAAACATAGTCCTTGCCTGAATAAGACTCCAGAATGGTCGTTGTGCCTTCGCATTGATACACTTTTTCCTTGCCTGCAGGCAAGTTGCTTAGTGGTTTGAAGTCGTTTACTTCTAAAATATTCGCGGTAGCTTCGTCTATTTTCTCAAAATTGCACCCATATTCCAAATGCAACGTGAGTGCTTCCGTATTTTCTTGCAACGCATCTGCTTTCGGCACGAGCAAAAAGGACTTTTTCAATACACCCGCTTCCATATTGAAAGTAAACGGCAGTGCTAAAATCTTATTCCCTTCGAAAAAGAGGTCATAGTCTTGCAAGAAACTTGCCTGCCCTATGGCATTGAGGCGCATGGTTTCAAAAACGCTGTTTCTGGAACGCTCCACCGTAAAAGCGCGTTGGTCGCACCCTTCTATCAAACCGCCATATTCTGTAACAAAGTTGGCATTAAAAGCAGGCAAGGGGCTTGTGATTGCCTCAATAAAAACGCCTGAGTCTAATTCTGCATCTTCCACATCAGCAATTTTGAGTTCCAATCTGTAGGTAGCACAAGGTACAACATCAATCTCCACTATCAAATCTTTGGTATAGCCATCATATTGAATAAGCTCGAAAGTAGGATTGTTCAAGAGCGTATTGTCGTGATAATAGGCACTGTTCAGGTTGTTGTTGATGGCTTTGATGCTAACAGGCGTGTTCGTATTGGGTACGAGAGCAATGTTTTTCTTGGTATAATTACCTCCTGCGGGGTTTTGCCCTGTGATAAAAAAGCCAAATACATCATTGAAAATATCCGACACATATTCGTTGTATTCTTCCGAAGCGAAGGTATAGCGGAAGGTAAGTTTCTTGCCTGCGGGCTTGATGTCAAAGGCAATCACACAAGCGTCTAAGGTCGCGCCTGTTACGATACCTGCCAAATCCGCATCTCCTGCCGATTCCCAAGCTTTACTTATATTTTGCGAGTCGTTTTTTCCTTGTGCATTGGTGGCTAAGCCTGTGGTAATGAGCATACCTTTTTCCATAGGCAAGCTACCGCCTGTTCTTTCATACACGCCAAAGGCTTCGTTTCTGCCTGTAAGCGTTACGTTGCTGATGACTACGCCCTTGCCTACCAACTGATTGAGGACAGTGGCAACATCTGCGCCTTGTGTTACTTGGATTTGTGCAGACGCACAAGCGCATAGCAGGCAAGTTACACAAAAGAACGATAAAATAAATTTTCGAAACATGATTGAGCTGGTTTTGAAATGCAAAAGTACATAAAACTGACTTTAAAAACGATTATTACTAACCGAAAAAATCTAAATATTCCCTACATTTGCAAAAACGCGTGTTATGTCTGATAAAAAGCTCCAAGAAGAAAATAAATTTCTCAAACAACGCATAGCCGAGCTTGAGAAACAGCTCTACATACCCCAAACAGGCTTGGAGGAGTATTTCCGAAAAGCCATTGCGCAAGTCCCCTTGTTTGGCATCATTGTTAGTCCTACAGGCAAGATTGTATATTGCAACAATTACGGGCTGAAGTTGGTAGGTTGGGAGGCAAGCGACTTGTTGGGGCAAGATTATTTTGATGTGTTCGTACCCAAAACCGACCAAACGGGGCGCAGGCAAGACTATGAAAAGGCTATCAAACGCGAAGGCTATTGGGAAGAAAATATGCGGGCTGTGATGACGCGGGCAGGCGAGTTGCGTTACCTGAACTTTAGTGCAGTGGTGCTGAAAGACGACAAGGGCAAGATTACAGGGCTTGCCAAGATAGGCGCGGACATTACCGAACAAGTGCGTACTTCTGATGCTTTGCAACAAAGCAATGAAGCCCTGCAAGACCTTTTCAATAATTCCAATGACTTGATTTTTATTTGTGGTATGACAGGCGATTTTTTGTTTGCCAATCGTACTTTTATGCAAAAAATAGGCTACGAAGCAGACGAATTGCGCTACTTGAATATCCGAAAATTGCTACACTCCAAAACCAAATACACCACTTACCGCAATCTCATTCGCATCATTCAGGGGCAGGGAAATTTCAAATTCGAAACAAGCTTGGTTACCAAACAAGGCAGACGCTTGTACCTCGAGGGCAATGTGAGTTGTAGATTTGAAAATAATCAGCCCATAGCCGTTAGAGGAATTTTGTATGACATCACCGATAAAATACGCGCCGAAAAAGCGCAAACACTTTACTATAGCATAGCCAACCTTGCCGTTCAGAGCCGAGATTTGCAAGAATTGTATCAGAGTATTCACCACGAATTGGGCAAAGTGATAGAAGTAAATAATTTCTACATCAAACTCTACAGCGACAACAAGCAAGAAATTCTATTCCCTTACTACGTTGATGAAGAGCGCGTACACCTGCCTCGCCTACCCAAAAGACCGCTTGGCAAAGGGCTAACGGATTATGTGATGCAGTTGAAACGCCCCGCTTTTTTTTATGAAGAGGAAATTTTGGAACTGAACGTGCATAGCCAAATAGAAATGGTAGGCAAGGTGCCGAAAGTGTGGATTGGTGTTCCGTTGTGGTTTGAGAACGAAGTTATCGGGCTTATTTCTGTGAAATCGTACAAAAGCCGAGCAACCTACAACCACGCAGACCTCGAGCTGTTGGACTTCATTTCGGGGCAGGTGGCATTGGCTATCAGCCGAAAGAGAACAGAACTTGGCATGATAGCAAGCGAGAAAAAATTTAGAAATATCTTCGAGTCCTTCCAAGATATTTATTATCACGCAGATTTGAACGGCAAAATTATTTTGGTTAGTCCTTCGGTAGAAGAAATAACGGGCTATACGCCTGATGAAATCATAGGAAAAAGCTTGGCTACTTTTACCACAGCAGGCGAGCGACTTGTGGACTTTTTGCAAGAGATTTTTGTGCAAACCAAAATCAAAAACTACGAAACGGGCTTGCGCACCAAAACAGGGCGCATTGTGCAGTCTATCTCCAATGTGAAACTTACCTACGACGAAGAAGGGCAACCCATCGGGCTTGAGGGCGTGGTGCGCGACATCACAGAGCTAAAACGCGCCACAGAAGAAACCCTGAAAGCCAAAGAATTGGCGGAACAGTCCTTGCGCGTGAAGGAGAGTTTTTTGGCAAACATGAGCCACGAAATTCGTACCCCGATGAATGGCGTAATTGGTATGATTGACTTGATGCTCACGACTTCGTTGAATGAAACACAGCAAGGTTATATGCAAACCGTCAAAAAATCTTCGGAAACATTGATGGACATTCTGAACAATATCCTCGACCTCTCGAAGATTGAGGCAGGCAAGATGAAACTGCACAAGCGCGTTACGGACTTTCACACTGCGATTGAGAAAATACAACACCTTTTCGCCCAACAAGCCGAAGTAAAAAACAACAAAATTTTGCTCGAAATTGCCGAAGATGTACCTCGATACCTGATGGCAGACGAAACGCGCCTCTTGCAAATCATGGCGAACCTTACCTCCAATGCCGTTAAATTTACTTCGCAAGGTATTATTACTTTGAGCGCGACAGTCTTGGAAAAACAGGGCAGGAAATGCCATATCAAAGTGGCAGTCCGCGACACAGGCATAGGCATAGCCAAAAAAGACATCAAACTGCTGTTCGATATTTTCAGCCAAGTCGACAACTCCTTCGCCAAAGCCCAAAGCGGAACGGGCTTAGGATTGGCTATTTCCAAAGAGCTTACGCGCCTGATGGAAGGCGAGATAAACGTAGAATCCACGCCCCAACAAGGCAGTACATTCTGGTTTACGTTCAAGGCAAACATCACTTCGCGCACTGTAGGCGAGCAAGACACGCAAACGAAACAAAACGAAGTGTGGAAAACCAACCTCGAAACCTACGAACCGCACATACTCATCACAGACGACAACGAAATAAACAGGCGCGTAGCTTCCGAAATTCTGAAAAAAGTAGGGTGTAAAGTCGACCTTGCCGACTCGGGCTGGGCGTGCATAGACAAAGCCCAAAAAACCCGCTACGACTTGATTTTGATGGATATTCAAATGCCCGAACTCGATGGCGTGGCAACTACACAACATTTGCGCGGGTTGGGCATTGACTTGCCTCCCATTATTGCCATGACTGCCTACGCCATGCGCCAAGACCGCAAAAAATTCTTGAGCAAAGGGCTTGATGACTACATAGCCAAGCCTATCAATGCGCAAGAGTTGATTTCGAAAGTGGAGGGCTATATCAAAGGCAAAAGCCTTGCCTACCCAACGGAGCAAGCAGGCGAGCCTGAAGCCTTGCCTACACAAGGGCTGATTGACTACGAAAAAATAGGGCAGTTGCTCAAATATGGAGGCAAGGAACTTGTGCAAGAAACGTGGGAGGAATTTATCACCGAGTCCGACTCTTTCCTACAAGCCATCGAGAACGCCTTAGCCACTGAAAATTATGCGCAAATCGCCTCGCCTTTGCACACTTTGAAGGGCAATGCTGGCACATTGGGCATCATGCAAGTCTATGAAAATGCCCTCGCTATGGAAACGCAATATAGGCAAGAAGACTACAACCTCGCCTCCGTATGGGACGCGCTGAAGCAAAATTTTAGCGCGTTTCAGGCAAGTTACAAAACGCTGTTGGAAAACATCGAAGGGTAGGGCAATGAGGTGTACAAGCTGTGTAAAAAAGTATTATTTTTGTAAAAAAAGACGATATGAAAAAAAATCTTTGCTTTGCTATGATTCTTTTCTTGTGTGCTTGCCAGAAAGACAAGAACGCACAAGAAACCCCCTCGCCTGAAGTGGTGCTTACTGCCGTAAATACCATTACAGACAAACAAAACCATGTCTATCGAGTGGGTTATGACCAAGTTACCTCTATCAACCAAGATGCGTATGTAGAAAAGAAGAACGCAAGCGGGCAGGTAATATGGCGATTGAATTATGAGAACACAGCCCCAGATGGTCGCGGTGTTTGGATAGCACTTGACGAAAACGACACGCCTTGGGTAATATTTAGCATAGATGGCGGGAGTGGCGAAGCAGGCTATATAACACGTAAGGAAGTAGAAGGCACGCCGTTTAGCAGTTCGTTTTTGAGCGGTTATGGCAAAGGTGGAGGCGCGAAGGTGGCTGTATTGGCACGCCTCAACCCTGCTACAGGCAAGATAGTAAAAGCTACTTTTTTAGTGTCGCGCACCAACGAAGGCAACCACAATGCTGTCGATAAAACGAATAGTTTAGAAGTTACCAAATTTGGGGTAGCCAACGGAAAGGTAGTATTGGAAGCCAACTCGTGGTTCAAACCATTCTCCAACCAAGCTACAGAAGGCAATTATAAATTTCACCCCGAAGCTACTGACAACAACAAACATGGAGCATATTGGAAAATGCGTGTTACTTTGCCTACGTCCTTAGCCAAGATAGATGAAAGTTTGATAATCAAACCTTGACCAACACAACGACTTGCCTACCACCGCAGTAGTAGTGGGGAAATTATGAGGTCAATAAAGGCGTTTTGAGAGCTTAGAAGTAAATATTTACTTGCTTATTGCCACTATCAAGAAAGCAGAAAAACCCTTGCCTACCGTTGTGGCAGGCAAGGGTTTTATAGCTGAAATTTTGTGTCGTTATGCTATCACGATATCGGCTTTTGTGCTATTGACAATCGCAGCCAATTCTGTTTGTTCCGCTTGTGGGACACCAAATTTGTTCAGCGTTGTATGAAAGTCCTCCATAAAACTTTCCCACTCTTGCGCTGTAATTTTAAGGTGTGCGTGGGAGTCCTGCATACTACGACCAGAGTATTTTTGAGGACCACCTGTTGCCCAACCTACCATTTCCGTTACCAAATATTTGAAGCCTGCACGCGACACGCGGTGATGCGCTTCATCTACCAACGGATTGGAATTCAAACGAGGGTCTTCCATGACTCTATCAATAAAATCATCAACAACTGCGGCAATAGCGTAGATACCGCCTAATCTTTCATACAAAGATTTATTTTCCATATTTTTGAAAGGGGGTTAAGAAATTGCGTATGGGTTACAAGGTACTATTTTTACGTTTTTTTGAAGGCGCAAAGTTAGCATATCTTGTTCTATTTGCAAAAAAGCCTTGCCTACCCAAGGCATCATAGATTACAAAAATAGGGCAGTTGCTCAAATATGGAGGCAAGGAACGTGGGAAGAGTTTATTGCTGAGTCCGACTCTTTCCTACACAGTCCTCAAATGGGTTTGGGTAGGCAAGATTTTTCGTGGCGGGTGTTTTGTATATGCACAGTTTTTTGTAACATTGCAAAGGTTATGCGCCCTATATCAGTATGCTACACAAAACACGCGGGATAGTCTTGCATTATATACGTTATGGCGATAGTTCGGTTATTGTCAAAATATACACCGAGCAGTTGGGTTTACAATCCTATATTGTGAATGGAGTGCGCAGTGCGAAGTCCAAAAGTAGCAAAATCGCGCTGTATCAACCGCTTACGCTCTTGGATTTGGTGGTGTATTACGAACCCGAAAAACAAAAATTGTTCAGAATAAGCGAAGTACGTTGCGCTGTCCCTTATCAAACCATTCCTTTCGATATTCGGAAAACCACAGTCGCGCTCTTTTTGGCAGAGGTCTTGACCAAAACATTGAAAGAAGAAAGCGCGAACTTAGCACTGTATCAATTCATCGAGCAGTCTTTCCTGCATTTCGACCAAGTACAAGGACATTTCGAGGATTTTCACTATCATTTTTTGTTGCAATTAGCGGTGTTTTTGGGTTTCGCGCCCTCAAGTGCAGGCGAGCTTGCCTCCCAACTCCGCGAAGCGGGGCGTTGGCGTGTGCCTGCGCAACACGAAGAAGCCGTACAAGCATGGTTGGAAAATACGCTCCAAATGAATAATCCCACTCCCCTCTCGCCTGCGTGGCGCGGCGAGTTGTTGGACGCGCTGATAGACTTTTATGGCTTGCATATTGAGGGTATGCAACAACTGAAATCTTTGGAGGTTTTGCGTGAAGTAGGCAAGTAAAGAATTTTGTTGGTTTGTTGGTTTGTTGGTTTGTTGGTTTGTTGGTTTGTTTAAAAGTTTTTTCAATAAGAACTCACATCTAATTACCATACGACAAATCCTTGAAAACGTCTGTTAATTCCAAGAAACCTTGCGTAGTGCGGTAGCTTCGGATAAGGGCGTGAAAAGTGTCGTGGTAGCTCTCGGCGAGGGCTTCCATAATCTTTGCCTGCACTGCGGGCTTGCGCTCAAAGATACTTTGTATATTCACTTGTGGAATAACGTACAGTTGTGCAAAAGGCGACTGCACGAAGGCGTTGTAGGTGCGTTTTGTGTAGCGCAACAAGGCACTATTGCCAAACGAACTCCCCTTGCCTACCTGCGACAAAGGCTCGAACTTATCTGAAATATCAATCTCAATGGATATTTTGCCCTCTTTCACCAAGTACAGGGCTTGTGCGGGGTCATTCCTAAAAAATATCACTTCGCTTTGTTTGTATTGGCGCAAATGTAGGTAAGGCAAAAACAGGTCTAACTCGCTCTCATTCAGGCGAGCAAATAACTTGCTGGTTTTCAAAAATTCAAAGATAGCGACTTGTTCAGGCGAGAAAGTACGTTTAAAGAGGTTCATGGGTGGAAAGGTAGAAGGGTGGAGAGGTGGAAGGGTGGAGGGGTAGAAAGGTGGAAGGGTTAAATGTTAAATGATAAATGTTCCCTGTTAAATGATAAATGATAAATGTTTCCTGACTATGCAAAGGTATGAATTTTTAAACTTATGGCTTATCTTTGCAGACATAAAATTTTTGAAGCTATGAAAAATTGGTGGAAAGGTTTAACTATCTTTTTGTTGTTCTATACCTTGTTTATGGGCTTTTTGGGCAAAGCCCCGCGCCTCGATATTGTAAACGAAAGTATCCGCAATTTGTATTTTCACGTGCCTATGTGGTTTGGAATGACCATTATTTTGCTCGTGTCGGTTATTTATGCTATCCGCTACCTTCGCTATCGCAACCCTGTTGATGATTTGTATGCTGTGGAATGTGCCAATGCGGGCATCTTGTTGGGTGTGTTGGGCTTGGTTACAGGTATGGTATGGGCGCAATATACCTGGGGGACGTATTGGCACGGAGACCCGAAACAAAACGCTTCGGCTATTGGCTTGTTGATGTATTTGGCATACAGTATTTTGCGTGGTTCGCTCAAAGACGAACAGCAACGCGCCACGATTAGCTCGGTTTACAATATCTTTGCTTATGCGGCTTTGATTCCTTTGTTGTTTATTTTGCCTCGCCTCACGGCAAGTATGCACCCGGGCAATGGCGGAAACCCTGGGTTTAATTCTTATGATTTGGATAGCAATATGCGCCTTGTGTTCTATCCTTCTATCATCGCTTGGACGCTCTTGGCGTGGTGGATTGTAACGCTTCGAGTGCGCCTTAGAAAATTAGCTCTTCGATAATATGCCCTCCTCTATTCGTGGTTTGTGAAGACACAAACTACAGCAGAGCGAAAATTTATAAACTTTGTATTGATATGAGAAAACTACATGATTTTTTGGCACCAGGTACGCCTCAAATGGCAGGTGCTTTGGCTATGTTGCCCGACATATTGCAAGATGATGAAGTAGTTATCGCTTGCTACACGCATTATGAAGGGGAAATTGTGGTAGCAGGGTATTATGTGTGGAAAGGATTTTATGATGGACACATAGCCCGACCTGATGGCTTCAGGGGCGATATTTCCGTTGCAAGCTCTCGCTATTCGGAAAAAGCAAGGGAAGTTTGCGGTTTAGACGATTGTTGGGCGGGTGGTGATACAGGCGGATTTTACTATGAGTTCTAAGCAGAAAAAGTTATTTGATTATGCCCTCCAAAATTTTATACTATAGCACCAATCGTTCTTTTTCGGCTAAGTCCTTTTTGCACGACTTTCCTACAGCGTTGCTACAGGGACTCGCGCCTGATAATGGCTTGTATATGCCTAATGCCTTGCCTACCCTCTCCCCTACCGAGCTACAAACCTTGCGAGGCAAAAGCTATGCCGAAGTAGCGTGTGCAGTTTTGTATAAGTTTTTGGAAGGCGAGCTACCACGCGAAACCCTGCTCGAAATGTGCCAAAAGGCATATAACTTTCCTATTCCTTTGGAGCGTTTGGGCGAAAATATCACGATTGCACGCCTTGACCAAGGCATTACGGCTTCTTTCAAGGACTTCGCGGCGCAAATGATGGCGCAATGGATTCAATATTTCAAGCCACAAGACCAACAAAGCGTTATCTTGGTGGCTACTTCAGGCGACACAGGCAGTGCGGTAGGCGAGGCTTTCAAACATTTGCCCCACACAAGCGTCATTGTGCTGTATCCTGCGCAAGAAGTGAGTGCCATTCAGCGTCATCAATTAGACAGTATGGGAGGCAATACACAGGCTATCGCCTTGGCAGGCAAGTTTGATGATTGTCAAGCCTTCGTAAAGCGGGCTTTTGCAGATGCTGACCTTGCCTACCTGAACCTTAGTTCTGCCAATTCTATCAACATTGGGCGCGTCTTGCCTCAAATCGTGTATTATGTGTATATTTGGTTGCAACTTGCTGAAAATGAACACGAAACGCTCAACTTCTGCGTGCCTTCAGGCAATCTCGGCAACTCGCTTGGCTGTGAGATAGCGCGAAGAATGGGCTTGCCTGTAGGCAAGTTGGTTATCGCTACGAACCAAAATGATGCTTTCCACCAATTTTTGCAAACGGGCATTTACCAAAAAATAGAGCCTTCCATCGAGAGCGTTTCGAATGCTATGAATGTGGGCAATCCAAGCAATTTAGCGCGTTATTTTGACTTGTATGGCGGTTGCATAGACAAACATGGCACAGTGCGTAGCTTGCCTGCCCTTGCCGAAATGCGCCAAAACCTTTTATCTTTTGCTGTAACAGACGCAGAAACTTTGCAAAACATAGCCCAAACTTACGAAAAATTGGGCGTATTGCTCGAACCGCATGGCGCAGTAGCAGTAGAGGCTGTTCAGCGTTTGGGTTTGGTAGGCAAGACTGTTTGCTTAGAAACGGCACACCCCGCGAAGTTTGCGGACATTGTGCAGAAGGTCTTGCCTATTGAGGTAGAAAAGAGCGAAGCCCTGAAGCAAATAGAAAAAAGAGTAGGCAAGGCTATCTCGATGCCCAACGACTACCAAGTTTTCAAAGATTTTTTAGTAGGTTTGTAAAAATTATTCTCCGAACAACATGGAATGGATACGAGTTTTCTCGCCTGCCACTATAGGCAATGTGGGACCAGGATTTGATGTATTGGGCTTGTCAGTCAAACACATAGGCGACATTGTAGAAGCACGCAAAATTGACGAGGGCGTTGTCACCACAGAGATAGACTCGCCCATGCCTCTCTCGACTGATGCGAACAAAAACACCGCAGGCATAGCGGCACAGGAAGTTTTGAAGCTCTTGCGCATCAAAGGAGGCGTAGAACTGAAAATAAAGAAAGGTATGCCTTCGGGTTCGGGCTTGGGTTCGAGTGCGGCTTCGGCTTGTGCGGCGGCGTATGCCACGAACTATTTGTATGGCAATATTTTGACTAAAGAAGAACTTGTCTTGCCTGCCACCAAAGCGGAGGAGCAAATTTCAGGTGCTTTTTTTGCAGATAATACTGCCCCTTGTATGTTGGGCGGTGCCACGCTTACGCGGTCTTGCCTGCCCTTAGATGTTACAAAAATAGGTTCTATTTCGAATTTGGTCATTGTGTTGGTAACGCCTGATATAGTAGTTTTGACAAAAGATGCCCGCGACATTTTGCCAAAACAAGTATCGATGCAAAATTTTATTTTCAATATGGCGAACTCTTGCCTCATTACTGCCGCATTTGCCAAAGATGATTATAGCCTCTTTGCGCGAAGCCTGCATGATGCGGTCATAGAGCCTGTTCGTTCCAGTCTTATCAAAGGTTTTGATGATGTGAAAACCAATGCCTTGAAAGCGGGTGCAGATGGTATGACTATTTCGGGTTCGGGACCTACGGTTTTTGCCATTACTGACGATTTGAAAAAGGCGCGTTTTATCGAAGATGCTATGTTGCGCTCTTTCCTACTGCATGGCGTGCAAGCCAAAAGCATCATCACAGAGGTTGATAATGAAGGGACTCGTGTGATATTGGAGAGCTGAAGGTTGGGGTGTTTATTCCAAAATCAAAACTTGCCTACGAAAATCGATAGTCAAGATTTCATTTTACTTTTTCAATGTACCTACCAAACGTTTCTTTTTGCCTTGCATGGAAGGCGTGAGTTCGCCTGTATAGTTTGTGAAATAGCGTGCATGGCTATTTTGGGCATAAAAACTTTCTATAGTTTTAGCAGAAAAGGCTGTAAAGGCTTTTTTGTCTGCAAGCGCGTACAGCACATTGCCTTTGCGCGTGTCTTTAGGCAAGGTTGCTTCGCTTTCGGGTATGCCTACCATTACCCACATATTGGGATACTTGGCGCACATTTCAGCCCAAGTAAGCAATTCATTATCCATTGATAGCGTTTCCATAGAATCAAAACGAAAAACTTGCCTACCTATTCAAATGCGGGGTGTTTTTTTGGGTTATTTTGAAGGGCAAGGATAAAGGAAGTTTAGCGTTATTTCTCCTCCAATTCGTCTTGAATATCCTGCACTAAGTCATCGAGAATATGGTCAGGTATGTTTTCCAAATCTGATTTATCATAAACAGAAACCAAGAAAATCCTGCACAAATCTTCAGAAACAAATTCCACATGGTACGTGATTATGCGCAAACCACCACTTTTGCCCTTTCCTTTGCTCTCTACAGCTAACCTATGTTTGTAGGTATTTTCCTTGATAAGTGTTCCCATTTCAGGGTTTTCTTTGACTTCTTCTGTAAAGGAGGCAAGTTCGCCTTTCAAAGATTTGTACTTTTTAAGCAATGGCTTTGCTTCTCTTTGAAAGTTTTTGGTTGGGATAACTTCAACACTCATTCAAAAAATCCTCCATTGTGATATAGTCTGTCTTGCCTGCCTGAATGTCGCGTATTTCTTGAAAAGCCTCTTTCAAGCCATTGCGCCACTCGAACAAATGTTCAAGCATTTGGTGTTGCTTCAAAAAATTTTCCCACTCCGCACTGTTGATAAAAACGCCATGCTCTTGATTGTGGGTAATAGGTACAATTTTAGGTAACATAAAAACACTTTTTCATATAAACGCACCAACCCGCGCTAAAGTTTGTAGGCAAGGACAAAATCGGCAAAACGCCTCTGTTTATGGAGAAAAAATAGGAAAGGCTTTCATTCTGCAAGATTTTTGTATCTTTGCAATGACGTTACAACTATTGTCGGCTACTATGCTCCCAACCCTTAGGCGCGTGATGTATCAGGTGGGCTACCTTGTCCAACACCTCAATACCAAAAACTTGAAAACGTTTTTGGTGTGTGCCTTTGTAGCTACGTGCCTATGGCTGTTCAATGCCTTGCGCAAAGAGCATACAGAAACCATTTATTACCCCATTCAATTTGACTTCAACAGCGAAAAGTACATGATTACGGGCAAAATGCCTACAGATGTGCCTGTGTTGGTCAAAGGGAGCGGTTGGCAAATCTTGCGCAAAATGTTTCACTTGCGCATCGCGCCCATCAAGTACGAACTCTCGCCTGAATACCAAATGAAACGCCCTTACCTGCTTCGTACCGAGCTTTTCCGCGAAACAGAAAAGGTAATAGAAAATGTGCGCCTCGAAGATGTGTTGAAAGATACGCTAAACTTGAGCATGGATTATAGATACAAGCGCGTTTTGCGCATAGGCATAGACAGCACAAAATTAAGCCTCAAAAAAGACTATCGTGTGGTTAGTCCTGTGAAAGTACAGCCCGCGCTTGTGGCTGTGGTGGGTCCTAAAAAAATGCTTAAGTCCTTGCCTAATCCGTACCTATTGGATATGCGAGATGTTACGATACGCGAAGACCATTTTAGCAAAACGTTTCAAATAGAAATACATGGCGTACCTCCTCACCTATTGACGCAAGACGAACAGCGCGTGCATATTTCCTTTGATGTGGAGCGTTTTGTGCAAAAAAATATCAATGTACCTATAGTAATAGGCAGTGGCAAAAATCAAAAAACATTGTCCTTGCCTGTGAACTACAGTGTGCGCGAGTCGCAAGCCAATAATGTCAATCCCAAAGATTTTGTGTTTGAGGCAGACTGGACAGAATATAAAAAAGAGGAGGGTACTATCAGTGTACGCCTCCGCAGATTTCCTTCGCAGGTTTTGAAAGATGATATTTTCTTCATCAAACGCCTCAAAGTGGAGTAGGAAAGTCTATATAGGCAGTAGGCACGTGGTCGGTAAGCCAAACGCCATTTTCAGAAATATAAAACGCAAAACCCGCTTGGTGCATCTCGCCTGCCCTCACCACAAGGATAACGGGCTTGCCATGCCTCCCTCCTACTTGCGTAGCAGTGTCTTTGTTTGTCGAAAGATGAACATGCTGACGCGATTGTTTTTGCAAGCCTTCTTTTCGGATAGCTTCTATGTTTTGTGTAGCAGTGCCATGATACAACGTAGCGGGTGGCTCTGAAGCAGGCAAGGCAAGGTCGACTTCTATAGAATGTCCTTGGTTAGCGCGAATGAGCGTGCCTGTTTCATCGAAGGCAAAACGTTTTTTGTTGTTCTCGGCTACTATCTGCTCTAACTTGGCGCGGTCTATCGGGTGTTTGCGGTCGTTCAATGCCTGCAAAAGCGTATCAACAGCCACCCACCCTTGCGCGTCAAGGGTGATGCCTATTTCTTCAGGTTTGTGCCTAAGTACAAGACTTAGGAAACGACTCAAATCTTTGTCTTTCATGGTTTTTCTGTTGCAAGTAGGTTTTGTACACTTTGGAATAGCGAGGACTTATTTTCTACAAAATACATATCTATCTCGCCTTTGTTTTTTGCCATTACTTTGCCCCTGTGCGTGCAGTTGAAGTACGATTTCACATACTCGTAGGTAGCTCCCGAAATATTCACCTTGCCTGTTTCGCCACTGCTTTCCATACGGCTCGCCACGTTCACGGTATCGCCCCAGATGTCATACGCAAATTTTTTCTTGCCTACCACACCCGCCACTACGGGACCCGTATGAATACCCAAACGAAGTTCCCAAACGGGTTCGCCTTTGGCTTCTTTCTCTACTTTGAGCTTTTGCATAAATTCCTGCATTGCCAAGCCCGCCCGCACTGCATCAATGGGGTTTGTTTTGTTCGAGATGGGCAAGCCACCTGCACACATATAGCCATCGCCTATGGTTTTGATTTTTTCCATCTCAAACCTTTCGAGGATTTCATCAAATGCCAAGAAACACCTATCCAATTCTGCTACGATTTGTTCAGGCGTGAGTTTTTCGGCTATTTTCGTGAAGCCTTTGAAGTCCGTAAACATAACCGTAACCATGTCGTAAGAGTGTGGCGTGGCTTTTCCTGTGGTTTTCAGTTCGTCAGCTACGGCTTCAGGCAAGATATTGAGTAGCAAATGGTTTGACTCATCACGTTGTTTTTCAATCTCTACCTTGTGTTTTTCGAGGAGTTGGTGTTGCAATTCGAGGTTGTCGCGTTGGGCTTTTATCTCCTCCGTTTGTTGTTGGAGCATCGTATTTTGTTGGCTGATGTTTTCGCTTTGTGCCACTATTTCCTCTTGTTGCTGTTTGATTTCGGCATTTTGCGCTACAAGCGTATCGCGTTGTTTGGATATTTTTTCGGAGGCTTTGCGCTGTTGAATGAGCGCGCTCACAATAACAATCAACAAGACAATACCCAACACACCACCTATACCCATAAGCATCAAGAACCAACCTTGCCTGTCCAAGTCCGCTTTTTGTTTGAGTTTGTCTTTTTCCGAAACGGCTTGCGCTTTTTCGGCTTGTGCTTGTTTCATTTTGGCTTCTGCGGCGGCTTTTTCCTGCTCTTGTAGCATTACTTGCTGGTCGTAGAGGCTGTCTATGAGATGCAAGGCTTGTTGTTCTTTGTCCGAAAGCGAGTTCGAGAGTTTGCTTCTTTCAGCTATGAGCGTTACTTCGTTCATCTTTTTTTGTTGTAAGATTTCGGAAGTAGTCGCTATTTTTTTATCTTTTTCTTTGAGTGTTTTATCTTTTTCTTCTATTTTTTTCTCTTTGTCTTGCACTTCTTTTTGCTTGGCTTCGAGGTCGCGCCTCATAACGGTAGCTATGGAGGCGAGGTCGACAGCAAATTTGCCATTGAGCATTTCATAATTTTGAATAGCTTTTTTGTAACGCTTTTTCTTCGACTCCACGCCCTTCACATACTTGTAAGTAGGGATAGCCTCCTCGTTCAAGAAATGATAAAAAGAGTCATTGTCCAAATATCCTTTGGTGTGGAGTTGTTTGTAGAGCGCGTATGCCTTTTCGTGGGCTTCGTAGGCAAGGTCAGGTCTATCAAAATGATAGGCTTGCAAATAGCCCAAGACAGCATAGGAGTCTGCTAATCCTCTATCATTTGCCCCTTGTTTTGCCAATTTCTCGGCTTGTTCGGCATATTTCCGCGCTTCATCGGGGTTGATGTCTTTCAGTTCATTCGCTTTGATGAGAGCATCTTGGAGTTGTGCTTGGACGCTTGATGCAAAGACAAGGAAGCAAAAAATAAGACAGAAACGATATACAATAGTCATTGATGTTGAGAGGAAAGTGGAGCAAATATTAGTTCCGCAAAATTAAAACCAAAAAGAACTTGCAAAGGTTAATAATTTTCTCCTAATTTTCAAAAAAAAGTGGACAATACATCAGCCAATCCTCATATTCTTTTTCCAAAACCTTGAAAGGCATCAAACCTATGTGCTGAAAACCTTGCTTTTCATAAAACTGCACAGCTTTTTTGTTTTGCTCCCATACGATAAGCCAAAGGCTATCATAGCCCTGTTGCCACGCAAACGCCTTGCAATGCGCCATGAGCAACTTGCCTGCCCCCCTACCATGTACGGATTGCAAGAGGTAAATACGTTTGATTTGCAAAGCCTGCTTGCCTGCCAGTTGGGTAGGCAAGGTTTCCGAGTCAAGGTTGGCAAAGCCCACTAAACTTGCTTGCTCGAAAAGCAAGAAAATAGTCTGATGCGGATTTTCCCAAGCCTCGCGCCACTTTGTTTCGTTTAGCATTGCCTGCACGTAGGCAAGATTGTTGTCGCGTTCCTCCTCGTCTGTGTAGGTTTCCATGAAAGTCTTGCCTGCTATGCGGGCTAAAGTAGGCAAGTCTTCTGCTTGCGCCAATCGGATAGAAAACATCAGTTGATACCTAACAAGAACGTAAACATAGCATCACCCCATAACTGCTTGACATTCAACGTAGTGCCAAGCGTAACGCCAAAAGCAAACTCCCGCCCTATGATGAAAAAGGCTTGAGTGCGCAAAGGCACACCGATTGACCAAAAACGCTCTGTTGTGTAAAACGGCACATTGCTTTGCGTTTGTCGCAAACCGCGTGCAGGCGGGCTTGTGATGTTGCCTTGCTTATCTAACCAACGATTGCCCCACAAAAAACTTAGCCCACCCGAAACAGTTGCCATAAAATGATAATTTCGATATACCTTGCCATACATCGGGGCTATCTCGCGTATGTACGAGGTAGGCGAGCCTGCATAGCTACGGCTGTAGGAAAGGCGCATTCGAAACGTATAAACATCATTTTTCTTTTTGGGGATAAAGTTTGTTTCATCTGAAACCCGCACAAAGTCAGGATTATAGATGCCCAGACTTACGCCTGTCCAAAAAAAGTTGCGTGTTGCTTGCCTATCCACCCAATATTTGCGCATAGAATCATGGGTAATTTTATAAGCTGGTTCATAATATCGCGTGGGCTTTTCATCAATTTGCGCCTGTAAATAGGATATTTGCAAGAAATATAGCCCTATTAGGCAAGACTTTCGGAAAAAAACCATAAAAGTTTTGGGTTTTCAAAGAAGTATAGTTACTTTTGCGCCTCCAAATTGCAAAAAAAAAATCACAATGCCAAAAGTAAAACCCAACTCAGGCGCCTCTAAACGTTTCAAGGTTACAGGCTCAGGCAAAATTAAGCGCAAGCACGCTTACAAACGCCACATCTTAACCAAAAAAACGACTAAGCAAAAGCGCAGACTGACTCATGCAGGTCTTGTACACGAGTCAGACATGAACAACGTGAAAGCGTTGCTCAAAATTTGATAACGGTGGAAAAGGTAGAAGGGTGGAAGGGTTGAAAGGTTAAAGGGTAACAGGTGAACAAGTAAAAACTCACTCATTCACTCCCCTACTCACTCTCTCGTTCACTCATTCACTCACTCTCTTTTTTCACTTCCATCTGATTCTCGGCTATCAAGTATTGCTCAAGGGAGCAATCGCCGCTCATCGATTATTTTTCTTTTTTTTCAATGCCACGTTCCGTCAATCACGTAGCCTCGCGTCAAAGACGCAAAAATGTTCTCAAGCTCGCTAAGGGCTATTTTGGTCGCCGCAAAAATGTGTGGACTGTAGCCAAAAATGCCGTAGAAAAAGGCTTGGGCTATGCCTACCGCGACCGCCGTCAGAAAAGACGACATTTCCGCCGTCTTTGGATTCAGCGTATCAACGCTGCAGCGCGTTTGCAAGGGCTTACTTACTCTCAATTCATCTACAAATTGAACAAAGCAGGTGTAGAGCTAAACCGCAAAGTGTTGGCTGACCTTGCTATGAATCACCCTCAAGCATTTGAGGCTGTGGTAAACAAAGTAAAATAGGCTTACTGCATTTTGTAAACAAAAATACCTTTCTGCTACGGCAAAAAGGTATTTTTTTGTTTATGTAAATCGCACCAAAAAGCTGTTTTTCAAGATTTTATACCAAAATAAAATTTAAAATGCGCCAAAAACTTAACACGGAGATACAGAGAAGCACTAAGAAACACTGAGTTCTTTGTGTAGCTCTGTGGTTGCCACAGGCTGGACAAGTGGGACATTTGCGCTAGTTGGGCAATTTATTGAAAAATACTATCTTCATCATTCTCAAAATGCGCTTGTCGTATGTGTTCCTCACGCGCTGTTGCTACTTGGGCATCAGTCAATTCAAAATAAGCTACCAAAAGCACAATACCCCCTAAAAACATGACAATTACCCCCACACCGAATAAAAATATCAAAGGTATGCCTATCAATACAGTCAAAGACCCGCTATCAAAACCTTGCACTCCAGAGCTTCTACTCAACTCCAAATGCGCATAACGAAAAAAGTAGAAAGCCGCAATCCATAGCACAAAACCAAAAATGGTGGTAGCAATCACAATCGGATTAGTGAACATAGCCACCATATATTCTTGTAAAATACGGGGGTCTTGTAGTGCTTCAGCTGGTATTGGTGGCAAAAATAAGCCTACTACAGAAGGAAACAAAAGATTTATTACCAATATTATAAAACTATTTCGCTCATAAATAAATAGTTTGGGATTATTGTAGGCAAGGCTGAATTGCTTGAAGCAGTAAAGTAGTACAGCTGATGGTGCAAATTGTAGGATAAATTGGAATATTCCATTCTGTATTCCCAAGATATAGAAAAGAACAGATAAAATTAACGGCGCAAGAATGGCTATACGCGCCAATAAAACGGGTTGGTTTAGCATAAGCGTTTTTTTGGGGCAATTTATCGTTTTTTTTGATAATAACAAAAATTGGTAAGATAAAAAAATTCCTGAAAAGCATGTTTTCAGGAAAGTTAGTTTTTTTATGCTTTGTCTTAAAACGACTTAGCAATTTCTATAAAATCGCGGGCTTTGAGCGAAGCCCCACCAATCAATCCGCCATCAACATCTGCACAAGCAAACAATTCACGAGCATTGGAAGGGTTGCAACTGCCTCCGTATAGGATAGAAATTTCATTTGCCACGTCTTGCCCATACTTGCCTGCCAAGTGTTGGCGCAAATGTGCGTGCATTTCTTGCGCTTGTGCCGAGCTTGCAGTCTTGCCTGTGCCAATAGCCCAAATAGGCTCATACGCAATAACCACTTTTTGCAAATCTTCTGCCGAAAGGTGGAAAAGACTTTCCGTGATTTGTTGCGCTACGTAGGCAAGATGTGTTTCTGCCTCGCGGATAGGCAAGGCTTCGCCACAACAAAAAATGGGCGTGATGCCATTTGCAAGAAGCAAGTTCAGTTTTTCGGCAATCAGGGCGTTAGTTTCGCCAAAATATTCCCTGCGCTCGCTGTGTCCTATGATAGTATAATCTACAGGCAAGCTCTTCAGCATTTCTACTGAAATCTCGCCTGTGAACGCGCCACTTGCTTTGTGGTGGCAGTTTTGCGCACCCAAGAATACGTGCTTGCCTGCGGGAATGAGCTTGCGCACCGAAGCCAAATGCACAAAAGACGGGTTCAAGACTATAGTAACGCCTGCACTTGGCGTTATTTCATCAACGGCAATGTTGATGACCTCCGAAGCAAGGCTCAAGCCTTCTTCGAGGTTTTTGTTCATTTTCCAGTTTCCTGCTACTATTTTTTTACGCATATATCAGAGTGAATGAATGAGAAAGTGAATGAGTGAGAGAGTGGGAACATGAAAAAATGGTTAGTGGGTTGTAGTCCGCTAACCATTTTTGTTAAAAAGCAAGAAATTAACTAAACAAGGCTTGCAACTTCATAGCTGTACCCATGTTGCCTTCAATCTGCATCTTGCCTTCCATGAAAGCTGACATAGGATTAAGTTCGCCATGGAGCATAGACAATAGGTCTTCAAGGGCAAGTTTTACAGTACATTCAGCCTCTTTGTCTTCGTTGCTTACAGCGTTGCCATTGAAACCATCTACGTGGATAACTCCGCCTTCGTGGAAAGCGAATTTTACTGTAGCGTCAATAGGTGCCGCGTTGGTTGCTTTTTCGGTTGCTTTTTGGGTTGCGAGGTCTAAGCTCATTTATATATAGGGGGGAAATGGGTTTTATTTTTTTGGGTGGAAGGGTATTATCTGTAAAGCTGTTTGCCCTTCTACCTTTTAGTCCTTTTACCTTTCCACCCTAAAACACTTCAAGAATTTGAATTGTTTTGTCGCGGAACGAAAAAGAGTCGCCTACGCGCTTGCCTATCATGTCTTTGACGATAGGAGCTTCGAGAGAAACAGCGAAATATGTTTCATTGTCCATTTTGATTTGCCCAATGTTGATGGACAAAAACAGTTTTTGCGCAGAGGTAATAACCACTGTGCCAAGAGCTACCGTATTCATTTCGCGGTCAAGCTCTATTTTGTGCAAGGTATTCAAGCCATCACGCGCCTCGCTGAGTTGTTTGTTGAACATATCGCGGTCTGCCTGCATTTGTGTACGGAAGCCTTCGTATTTTTCCTCCGCGCTTGTGTCTTCTTGCGTAGCCATTTCTGCCGCGTCTTCTACAGCCTTCTCTGCTGTTTGCACGCGCCCATATTGCTGTTGTAAGCAGTATTCAAGTAACTTTTTCTTTAATCCGTTTTTAGTTAGTTGATCGCTCATATCCAAAGTCAAAAAAGATAATTTTGAAATAAAGTATTAAACGCAATAGTTTGCAAAAGGTTTGCACAAAGCCGACAAAAATATCCCTGCCTGCCTGTGGGGGGCAAAATTAGAGAAAAAAAATGTTTACCACAACATTTCCTTGGATATTATTGCTATAAAATTTCCCTATTCAGCTTGTTGTTGGTAAATTACTTGTAAGCATTTGATTATCAATGGCTTGTAGGCATATTTTTTTACGAAAGACATTCAGAAAAATAGCTAAAAATGAGCCATTCCGCAAAAATTTCTATACCCACCTGCACAGTCAAATAATCGGCAGGCTAAAATTTTCCCTAAAATGTGCCTTGTTTTTCAGCGTATTTGCGAAGAAATATCAGGACAATACATTGATATTCAATATTTTACAAGAAATAAAACATCAGCAGATTAATTTAGAACCTCGTTTCAATCCAAAAATATAGCAAAAACGTATGTTGGTTGATTCTTTCTTTCATTCTTCAATCCTTATACATTTTTGTTTATGATACTTACTTCAACCTTTGTACATTTTATCAGTATTTCCATGACATTGGTTCTATTGGTAAAAACGAATGTGTGTGCGCAATGTACACCCAACACAAACCTAAGCGCGAGCTGTGGAGGAGGAAATGGGGCAGTGACCAACAACCAAAATATAAACGGTGGGCAAACGTATTGGTTTGCATCAGGGACTACCGCCACAAGAAGCGGTATCAACTTGAATGGAGGGATATTAAGAATTTGTGGCGATTTGACCATCACAAGCATCAACCTAAACAGCGGGACGATTGTGATTGAGAGCGGAGGAAGGCTCAACATTCCTGCTACAGGCACGATTTATTTGAATGGCAACATTACCATTATCAACTATGGCACGGTTGATTTGACAGCGAGCATTACCATGCAAAATAACAATAATTTGGTTGTAAATTATGGTACTTGGAATATGGGAGGGCAAACTTTGGAACTCAACAGTACGACCTCGCGCCTTATCAACAACGGCACAGCGAACATAGGCACGCTGTACTTGCAGTCTAATAACGGAGGCGTTTGTGTGGGTGCAAGCTCCAATATGACCGTGTCGAGTTTGGTAAACAATGGCTTGAATGCCATTACTTCATCAGCCACTTTTCCCCAATTTGGGTGCGTCAAAATAGCGAATAGCGCGACTTTGAATCAGGATTTGAGCAATACAAATTCTTTGGCTATTTGCAGAACTGCCACAACTTCTGTAATAGGAGGCGCAACCGTAAATACAGGAGGAGGTTTTGGGAGTGCATCAATAACACAAAATTGTACTTCTTGCGCAGGGGTTTTGCTTGCCTCGCCTGCCATAACCGCAAGGCAAAAAACAGTAGGCGAGAAAACGTTTTTGGTGTGGGAATACGCGCCTGAAAACACGGACATCACACACTACATAATCCAAAAATGGGAAGCTAACCTTTATCAAGACATCACAAAAATAACCTGCCATTCGAGGCAAGTACACGAGTATGAAATCGCAGAGGCTATGTGTGAAGGGTATTTTCGCGTAGTGGCTATGCAAGACAGCAGGCAAGTAGTGTGTTCTGACCTAGTAAAAATAACGCCTGACAATCGAATAATGCTTGCTAATGTTGTTGTCGAAAAACACGCCAATCAATTCACAATTCACTTCCCAAAACTTGCCTGCACTGATATAGCCATACGCATTTGTATGTATGATACTAAAGGCACTTTGCTACATACCCAAACAAAGACTTTACGCCAAACCGACAAAAAAATGGTGTGTGATGTGTCGAATATGACCGAAAGGCAATGCTATATTTTGCGCATCATGGACAACAAACATCAAATTATCAAAAAAGTGTTCTCGCCAAAATGACACCTATCAATATCGCGGGAGATACAAACAAATAGAGAAGCCATTGTTTGACTTCTCTATTTTTTATACCGCCATGCGTACACGTTGTACGATAGCCTTCATTTCTGTTTCGGGTGGCAACTGAACAGTGTGCAAAACAGGAGGCACTATCACAAAATCGCCTTCGCTGTGATGCGTTTGCTGTCCTTCGGCTATGAACGTACAAGAGCCTTCCAATATCAAAAAACTTTCCTGCATCTCTTGATGCGCTTCCTCTTGGAGTGTGTCGTTCAGCCATACCAAAAATAACTCTTGGGCATCAGTCTGCACCAAAGGCACCATATACCATTTTTTGTAAAACTCTTTAGGCATATAATGTTTGGTAGCGTCTTTCCACCAACTAACTTCTCTATTGTCGGTCAATAGAGGAAAAACAGAACTTTGCACAATACTGTGCCAAATCTTGTCTTTGAGGGCAGGCGAGGGTTTGGTGGGAAATGCGTCCGCAAATAAATGCGCCATTCCCTCTTCAGAGGAGTTCATAAGGCGTGATGAAAACAACGAAAATGGTTTTTTAGTTTTTTGAGTCCCAATTTAACACGTGATTTCAGTGTTCCAAGTGGAATACTAAGCACAACAGCGGCTTGTTCGTGTGTGTAGCCTTGAAAATACACCAAGTCAATGGCTTTGCTTTGTTTGACATCTAATAACTTCAAAATATCTTCAAAATCCATATACTCTATCCGAAACACACCGCTTTCTTCTATCTGCAAGTTGTCTATCTGAAGGTGTTTTTTCTGTTTTCGCAAATAGTCGATGCTCAAATTGCGGGCAATGTTCAACATCCAAGTGTAGAAAGTCCCTTTATGAGCATCATACAATTCAATGTTTTTCCAAACTCTGATGAAAGTGTCTTGCAAAATATCTTCCGCTACTTCTTTGCTTTTGGTAATGAAAGTAATGAGGCTTAGTAAGTTTGCACTGTAGTTGTCATAAAGTAGGCTAAAACCTTCTTCTGACTTCTGTTTCAAAAGCAAAACTATTTGTTGGCTTTCTACCTGACTTTTCATAGTGCAATATTACAAAAATATAAAAATATATACAGTAGGGATTCCGCGAAAATGTATATAGCCTGCCCCCAATACCAACACGCTCACCAAAGCCCCGACCACATACAACCCAATTCGAAGTATTTTTTCATACAGGATTAGCTTTTAGGTCGATATGTACGCAATTTTCCGCCTTTTGGATTACAAAAAAAAGAAAATAATTTATAATCCAAAAAAACTTCGCTAACGTAAGTGAGAGGCTAAACTAACCTACGCTTTTTCAAATGTTGGCTACCTTCATGAGGAAGATTGGGAAGTGTCTTTTGCGGGTGCAAAACGACCTTTGTATTATTTGCCACAAGGCTCGCAAGAATTAATGAAACTTGCAGGAACGCGCAAAACGATTGGCGGATTTGATAACATCAGCACAGCATTTGATGACGTGACGCTGTACTTGCCTGCCAACAGTGTGCTGTATCTTACCTCCGATGGATATGCAGACCAACACAACGTACAACGCAAAAAATATTCGGGAAAGCATCTCATGCAATTTATAGAATCGAAGCAAAAACTATCCTTGCTTGCACAAAAAAGCAAGCTTGAAACTGAAATAAAAGACTATATGCGAGATACAGAACAACGTGATGATATTTTGATTTTGGGCGTAAAAATTTAAAAAATGACTTTATGGCAAATAGCAAGGTTTGGAAGGAGGATATACGGAACTTTGGCGACAAGTACCACATTTATACAACATGGCTCGCCATTGTGTTCAATCCTATTTTTGGCATTACGGATTATTTCAACATTCAGCACGCTTGGAAACAGTTACTGCTCTTTCGATTGAGTATTACGGTGGTCTGTTTGTTGGCGTTGTTGGGGCGAAGGTACGTGCCTTACTCGACCAAAACATTGGTGTTTATTCCTTTCCTGCTTATTTCAATCCAAAATGCCTACACCTATAGCCTTATTGAAGTGAGCGATTTTACAGGGCATACCTTGAACTATATCGCGCTTTTTATTGGGGCGGGTATGTTCATTATGTGGAATTGGTATTATTCATTGGCTATCATTTTGTTATCTATGGTTGCCAATGCCATTTTTTTCAATATGAACCACCGCTTAGACTTCGAACACGCCCTTGTGAATGGCGGTTTGCTCTTGATAGTGGTAAGTTTGTTTATGTTTTTGCTCATCGAAACGCGGAGAAGGCTCACGATTGCTATGATAAAATCGAAGCATGCTTTGCTTCTGGCAAACGAAGCCTTAGAAGAACAGAAAAAAATAGTGGAGAAAAAGAACCAACACATCACAGACAGCATCAACTACGCCAAACGAATTCAAACGGCAATTTTGCCCTTGCAAGAGCGGTTAGATAGAGCCTTGCCTACCCACTTCGTATTGCTGAAGCCCAAAGATATTGTGTCAGGCGATTTTTATTGGTTTGCCGAAAAGGAACGCAAGTGCATCATTGCCGCCATTGATTGTACGGGGCATGGCGTACCGGGCGCGTTTATGAGTATGATTGGCGACTCTATTTTGAATAATATCGTGCATGACCGCGAAATTCACCAAGCTGATTTGATATTGAACGAAATGCACATAGCTGTCCGCAATGCCTTGCAACAGTCCAACAACCAAAACAAAGATGGTATGGATTTGAGCCTTGTGGTGATAGACCACGAACACCAATGTTTGAAATATGCTGGCGCGAAAAACCCGCTCATTTATATCCAAAACAACGAACTCATTGAGATAAAAGGCGACAAAATGCCCATAGGTGGCGAGCAAAAGGAGGAAAGGCGCGTGTTCAAGCAACACATCATACCGTTGATAGATGAAGAAAAAGAGCGCGTAAAAACTACGTTTTATATTTTTTCAGATGGCTATCAAGACCAATTCGGAGGCGAGAACAAACAGAAATTTATGCTCTCGCGTATGCGAAAACTTTTGTTGGAAATACATCAACAACCCATGCAAACCCAAAAAAACTTTCTTGACGATACTTTTGAAACGTGGAAAGAGGCAGGCAAGGAAACACAGATTGATGATGTATTGATAATAGGCGTACAAGTGTAGAGGCAAGTCTAAAACTTCACATATTTTTCGCGCAAAGTCTTGTCGACACCTTTTTTGATAGCCCTTCGAGCCAAAAAATGAATAAATGGCTCCATCAAAGACCGCCACCCCGTGAGATGCACCTCGCCACGCCACACGAGATAGCCCAATACAAGACTGCTTTTAGGCAAGCCTGTAGCGGTCATTTCGCCATCATTCGCCAAACCATAGCCCATTTGCAGAACTTCCTCGAAGCCACGAAAAGCGGGTTTCACAAGGCAACGAAAAACGCACCTTGCCTGCGTATCATTGAAAAAGCGATGTCGCTCGCCTGCCTCTGCTGTAGCGGTTTCGCCCACTTTCAAGTGCCTAATTTCCTTGCCTATCTGCACACCCAAAACCCCTTCTACAACCTCGAAAGTTTCGGAATAATGTTTGTGATAATGCAGTCCTACGCCTCCCGAAGGAGCTAAATCTACCTGCAACAAGGTATGTTTAGCTTGCGTTTCATGCGACATTTCCAAAAAAGTAACATAATCTTTTTGGATAGGATTGTATATTGTACGTTCTTGCATAACAGATATACGTATTTTGGGTTATTTTGGATTTTTCTTTGCAAAATTAGTATTTGAGAAGTTACGAATTAGACGATTTTTACTTTTGCAAGCAGTCTATTCTATTTTCAACACCAAAGCTGTATAATCGTCATATTGGGGCGTACCTTGTGCGAAGGCTTCCCAATCGGTTTGCATTTTTTGGAGCAGAACAGTAGGCGAGTCTTGGGCATTTTGATGCACGCAGTCGTGCAAGCGTTCATAGCCATATTCGTCTTGTTCGGGGTTTCGCGCATCAATCACGCCATCAGTGTATAACACAAAAATATCGCCTTTTTGATAGACAATGCTTTGTATATCAATGTGTTGTGAAAAACTATTGTTTCTCAAAATCCCAAAACCCAAGCCCTGTGCAGGCAAGTAGTAAGTGTGTTTGCGTTTGGCATCATAGCGCAAAATGGGGCAATGTCCTGCTTGTGCGATGTCTATCGTGTGTTCGTCTGTGTCTATTATCAAGATGCTTGCTGTGATGAAGGTATTTTTGGGCAAACAATTTCCCAAAGCGCGGTTTGTATATTGCAGGAACTCGCTCAATGAACAGTTTATTTGCGCCAACGTTTGGAAAATTCCTTTCATTTGCGCCATATAAAAAGCCGCGTTTGTACCTTTGCCCGATACATCACTGATAATCAACATCAAACGGGTAGGGCTGATGGGATACGTGTCGTAATAATCGCCTCCTACTTCGGAAGCAGGGCTATAGACCGCGCCTATTTTGATGCCTTCGGTAAAGCGTAAATTGGTAGGCAAGAGACTTTGCTGTATGTGTCGGGCTATTTTCGCCTCCTCTTTGTAGCGTTCTGTTTCGAGGGCGCGGTGAAAGAGGCGCAAGTTCTCGATAGAAATACTTGCCTGCCTTGTGAACGTAACCACCACTTGTTTTTGCTCATCGCCTAAAGTTTCGGGTTGTCGTTTCAGCAACACCAACGCGCCTATGTAGTTTTCGTTGTAGGTAAGGGCAACGTTGAGCATCGAGGCATACTCGCCTACCGTTACCGCCTCTTTGCTGTCGCGCACTTCGTTGTGTTGGAAGCGGTTGCGCGGAAGTTCGGTGCGGATTTGCTGTATTTGTTCTAAGGTAATGTTTTTATAAACGCTTATTTTTGTTTCGCCTGCTTCGTTTTGCACCTCCACCCACGCCGAGTCTGCCTCTACAGCTCGCATGGTGCTATCCAAAAGAGCCTCATAAATTTGTTCTTCTTTTTCGCCATTTTGTAATACCATAACCAATCGTTGAAAGCCTGTGATTTCCTCTAATTTTTGTTCGAAAACAGAAGACGTAGGCAAGTTGAACAAGATAACCAAAATAGAAAAAATGCCATAAAACAACACAAAAACCAAAATAGCCAATACATACACACTGTGCATCAAATTGGTACTAAAATAAGGGCTTTCTGAATGTTGAACGACTGTATAGAAAAAGTAGTAAGAAAAAATGACAATGAAAGAAAGAAAGAAAATACTTTGCCACTTTTCTTTGGAGTTCAGGTAAGCCACCCAACGCAAATAAAACGTAAGCGAAATGCCCATACCCAACACGCCCAACATAGCCAAGATAAAAGGCACGTCATCAATGCCAAATTCAAAGAAATTGAACAACAGGCTTATCAATAAAATGTACTCAAACCAATTCCATTGCTTGACCAATTTTTCGGTTTTCGGTTGCAAAATCATGTGCTTCCAAAGCATATAGGCTTGCGTCAAAAATAGCATACCTGCCCCAATACTCACATGATACAGCACTTCCACGAGTTGTTGATGGGCAGGAAAGCTCGAAAAACCTCGCAAATTGTTGATGCCTACTTGTGCCAAAAACGACACTACAGTCGTTACCAAACCCACCACAAACAACCGCCCTAACCTCTCGACCAACCGCATTTTGTCCAATTCTTCAGCGCGAGCTTGATAGTAGAAATACAAGAACAACAAAAAGAAGTTGAGCAAAAGCCCCTTCAAATACAAGTTCCAATTATCGCCTGACGTTTCGACAAAGCCCGCCCATGCCAACAAGCGTATAGCGAGTAGCAAGAGCCAACTTATCAAATTGACATAGAGAAAGATACGAATAGCTGTACCCCTTAGTCGAAACATTTTTATTTACAAAGACTTGATTTTCAGGTATTTAACACTTAATTTTAGCAACAACACAACGATAGAATTTAATTTTTCACAAAATTCTTTTGCAAATTACAACTTTTTTTTGCTTATTTCGTATAAAGATATTTATTTTTTTGATAAATTACAAAATAACGGAAAATTGCCATAAACTCCGTATTTTTGCCCCAAAAACAGCGTGGAAAGAAAATTATTGTTGTCTATTGCCTTGTGGCTTCTTGTGTGCGCCCCTTTGACTGCTCAAATCCTTGATGACAGCACGGAGCAAGTGTATAGTGCCAAAACTACCCTTTACATACAAGAGAAGGATTTGAAGGAAAAAAATGTCGACACAACGCTCCAAAACTTTCACCACTACACCGCCACCCAACGCGGGGCGTATTTGTGGCAAGATTTGGGTATTTTTTGTATGCCTGCGCGTCCTCTTTTCTACCAAACGCCCACACGCATAGGCACAAGGCTTGGCATAGATGCCTATACGCCTTATACTTTTTCGTCTGAAGAAATGCGCTATTTCGACACGAAGTCGCCTTTCCTACAAGCGCACTACGTACAAGGCACAGCAGGCGACCAATCGATAGACGTACTTTTTACGCGAAGCCTCAAAAAGCAATGGAACTTTGCCCTGCATTATGCCCGCGAAAATGCCAACAAACAATACGGAGGCACGACAAACCGTGACCCTTTGGCGGATTTGATACGCTTTTCCGCGCCTGTGCGCTATGAGAGCAAGAAAAAACGCTACATTGCCTTGTTCCATTTCTCTAACCTCAATCATCAAGGATACGAAACAGGTGGAGCGCGTACCAATTCAGGCGAGCTGAACGATAGCATTTACTTAGCGCGGTTTGCGCAGGCATGGCTTGGTGGCTCGGTGCGCTCTTGGCAAACCCAAAACACGCTCTACCTCTACCAACAATACCGCGTGGACAGTGCTTTTACCATTTTCACACGCTGGAAGGCAAATTGGCAACGTGATGTTTATACAGAACGCGACACAAGCAATTATGCGTTTTATCCCGTAACGCGCTATTTGCAAGGCGTGGGAGCTTTTTATGCGTTTGATGCAGATGCCGAAGGCACTTGGTACGCCAATTATGAGCAGGAAAGCGGTATAAAAGGTATTTGGAAAGGTTTTAGCTATGAGGCATTTGTGCGTTCTCGCTATGTTTCCTACCGTACAAGCCGCGACCAAGACGGCAAGCTCGCCTACCAAACCCGAAAGGGCTACGGCGTGAAACTGTTTGCCGAATATCAACCCGCAGGAGATTATCATTTGCAGGGCGAATTGGTAGGCAAGAATTTCAGGTTTTCGGGCAAAAGTATGTTGTACTCGCCTGCTTTTGTGCAAGAGCGTTTTGTGAGCAATTTTGTATTTTGGAACAAGGATTTGAAGCGCACTTTAGCCAATGACCTTGAAGGCGAGTTGCTTTTTCAAAACAAATGGTTGCGTTTTCAGCCCGCTTTTCGCTATGTCTTGTTGGCGAATTATATCTACAACGACTCGCTTACTGTGCAACAAAACAGTGGCATCATACAACTTTTGCAACCTTCTTTGCGCTTTGCTTTGCGCGTGAGGCGTATGCACCTAAACAGCCAAACGCACTACACAGTGCGCACAGGCGAGGACGTTTTGCGCCAACCTGCCCTTTCGGGTTTTGGGCAACTGTATTGCGAAGACTGTTTTTTGCGCAAGAAAATGCAAATGCAGTTGGGCATCGAATGGCACTACAAAACGGCTTACAAGGCTGATGGCTACGCGCCCTATTCGAAGCTATTTTATTTGCAAAATACGGTAGAAATTCCTGCTTATTTCGCTACAGATGTTTTTTTCAATTTTAGGATAAAAAACCTGCGTGCTTTCCTCAAACTCGGCTATGCTTCCCAACTGCCCAATCGTGGCTACTTGGTCGCGCCTGTCTATCCTGCTATGCGCCGTCAGTTTGTTTTTGGGTTCGATTGGATGTTTTTTGATTAAGGTTGTTTTGTTGGATTTATAAACGAAAATAGCGTATTTTGCGTTATAGTAGCATATTTACCTTAAAAAAACGTCCTCAAAAAAATGAAAACCGTAACGGTAGAAGAAATATTAGTCGCAGGCGGTACAAAAGCATAGGCTAAAAAGAATGACTATCACAATACAGGTAGCAAACTCGCAGGCAAGATAAAGCTAACACCCAAACAATGGCAAAAAACCACTGAACTATTGCTTCAAGACTAAATTGAACTTGTGTGCATGGGGCAGGAATTTTGGAATTAAATTAAAATCAAGTATCTTATGAAAGTAATCCTCGAAAATGCAACAGAACTCTTAGAAGCCTTTGAGCAGTTGCCATATTTGGAACAACAACAGTTTTTAGTTGCCCTACAGCGTTTGGTGGATAAAGCCACTGCCCAACGCGACTCTTCCCTCAATCCTGAAGACTTTTTTGGAATATGGGCAGGGCAAAACATAGATGCCACACAATTACGCAAAGAAGCATGGGGCGATAGGACTTAAAATATTACCTTATAAAGTTTTTACCCCCCACCAACGCCTCTTTACTAAAAAAATGCTCTGTAAATTTGTTAGTAAAAGGATTGTAGAACATACATTTTACCTTTTCTTTTGATATTTCCCTGATAACCAAAGGTTTAAGCGGTGCATCTTTATTATCTCTTATTCCTTTTTTGTCATAGAGGATAGGCATTTTTTTGCTTATTCCTATCTTTTTAAAATACAATGTTTATCTTTGTAGCAACTTAACAGAAAATTGTATGAAATACGCCAACATACGAGAAGAAGAACTTAAAAATAGATTGCTGTGCAACTCATTCTGATAGTAGGCAAAGACTTTCGACAAACAACTGTAGTTACATTCTATCAACTTGTTCAATATGAATACAGAATTTGACAATCTTTTGCGCCTACTCGCAAGCACAGATGAGCCAAATGTGCGTTTGGGACTGCTATTAGCGCGTAACTACACCACAAAGATAGAGGCGCATTTTGGCTATAGCTTGCAAGACTTGGAGGCTTTATTTGATTTTTTGATGCAATACGAGGCTTGGGATTCTAAAACGGCTTTTTGGGAGATAGAGGTGTTACATTTATCAAGAAAAAATCTTACAGCTTTGCCCAAAGCTATTGGATATCTATCAAAATTAAAGTATTTATATTTAGACAATAACCAATTACAAATTATTCATTCTGAAGTAAGTCAATTACAAAATCTAACAAATTTGAATTTGGGCAATAATCAACTACAAAGCTTGCCTCCTGAAATAGGGCAATTACAAAATCTAACAAATTTGAATTTGGGCAATAATCAACTACAAAGCTTGCCTCCTGAAATAGGATTATTACGAAATCTAACAAATTTGGATTTGGGCAATAATCAACTACAAAGCTTGCCCCCTAAAATAGGGCAATTAAGAAATTTAACAAGGGCATATTGGGCAAATAACGAGCTTCAAACCTTGCCTGCTGAAATAGGAAAACTACAGAAGTTGGCTACGTTAAATGTAGGATACAACAAATTAAAAACTTTTCCTATAGAAATATGTCAATTAAAAAACTTGTATAGACTTCTTATGTATGGCAATCAACTTAATTGCTTGCCTCCTGAAATAGGGCAATTAAAAAATTTAGACTATTTGAGTTTAGAGGGCAATCAACTTAAAACTTTGCCTGTTGAAATAGGTAAATTAAAAAAACTGGGTAAATTGTATTTAGAAAACAATGAACTTCAAACCTTGCCTGCTGAAATAGGGCGATTGAAAAATTTGAACTACTTGTATTTGAGCAACAACCCTTTACAGTCGTTGCCTAAAGAACTTTGTCGCCTCAAAAGTACAGGCATCTACATTGCTGATACACCTGAAAATATGTATATCCCTGAAAGATTAAAGCAAATGAATACCTTAAGTTATACTGAACGATAAAAAGCAGGCAAGTTTTTTTGCTTATTCCTATCTTTTTTAAAATACAATGTTTATCTTTGTAGCAACTTAACAGAAAATTGTATGAAATACGCCCATGTACCAGAAGGTGAACTAAAGGGTAAAGTAGCTAAAGACTACTTCGAAGGTTTTGATGCTACGAAAGAGTTAGGCAAAATAGACTTTTGTGTCTCCTTGCCTACCAAAACACATACACCTGAAGGACTTCCTTTAGAGGAGGTTGTTGAAACGCAGTCTTTGCTTTGGGCAGAAGCAAAAAAAGGCATTGCGGACATTTATAGCCCTATAGTCCAACTTATACTCACTATAGGCAAGGCACGAACTTTCGACAAACTATTGCCTCCCCCTTTTTTGGGCGTGTTTGATGCTGAAAAGATAGCTTTCCTGCCTTACAACGAAATACAAGAAATCTTTTATCAAAACGATTTTAATTGGAATGTAACGCCATCGAACCACGAAACAAAGGAATTTAAGCAGGTGTATGACATGACAAAAAGCACGATTGACACCTATTTATTGCTTTTTACCTTTGGAAAAGATGACAAAGAATACTTTTACTTAATATTATCTTCATTCGCCCCTATTTTATTATTAAGATGATTATTATATTTGCTCTCGCATGAAAACGAAACGCTGAAAGACAAACTCTATGTACTTTTGCGCAAAAATGAGTACGAATTAGACCGAAAACTTGACGAAATGGGTATGTTCAACCCACGAAAAGCCTATTTTTTGGACAAACAAAAGGCGCATCAGCGATTTTGGAACAAATACGAAAGACCTCCGAAAGAGGAATATTGGGACTACATCGTGGGTAGGCGAGATTTGCTTGTGCCTCAAGACATACGAGAGCGCAAAGGGAGCTTTTTCACGCCTCAAATCTGGGTGGAACTTTCCCAAAAATATTTGGCTGATGTCTTGGGCGAAGATTGGCAAGATGAATACTACATTTGGGACTGTGCCGCAGGTACAGGCAATTTGCTTGCAGGGCTTACGAACAAGCGTAGAATTTGGGCTTCTACCCTCGACAGGCAAGACGTGGACGTGATGCATGACCGCATCAAAAACGGCGCGAACCTATTGGAAGACCGCGTTTTCCAATTTGACTTCTTGAATGACGATTTTTCTAAATTGCCTAAAAGTCTACAAAATATCATAAATGATACTGAAAAAAGAAAAAAACTTATTATTTATATCAATCCACCTTATGCAGAGCATGGAAGCAGGGCTACCATAAACGCACAAGGAGAGCATAAAGCAAGCGTAGCAACTGCAAGCAAAGTTCATGAGAACTTTCAAGGCATAGTAGGTACTGCGACTCGTGAACTCTTTGCTCAATTTTTCTTGCGTGTTTACAAAGACATACCAGAAGCCATATTAGCCTCCTTTAGCACTATGAAGTTTGTAAATTCTCAAAATTTTTTGAAATTTCGCCAATATTTTAAGGCAGACTACAAAAAAGGTTTTATTTGCAAAGCCAATAGCTTCGATAATGTAAAAGGGAAATTTCCTATAGCTTTTTCGATATGGGACTTGTCTAACAAAAAAGACATTGATAGCATTGAAACCGACATAGCTTTGAATAACGTGAACCGTACTATGGCTTGGTTAGAAGGAAAAAAGGTATTTTATTCTTTTGGGGCAAATGATTTTATAAGTAGTTGGTTACGTTTGTTTTATGATAAAAAGAACGCTGAAATAGGCTATTTGATACTGCCAGGGGTTGATATGCAACAACAAAATGGAGTATATATAACTTCACGACCAACAGAAAGCGATATCGAGCAACACAAAACAACCACCATTACCCAAAATAACATTGTGCAAATGTTGATATATTTGTCTGTTAGGCATTGTGTAGAACCTGATTGGACAAATAACCGCGACCAATTTTTATTCCCCAATGGAAACTGGGAAACTGACACAGAATTTCAAAGCGATTGTATCGCTTATGCACTATTTCATGGGCAAAACAAAATTAGCGCAAGCGAGGGTACAAATCATTGGATTCCTTTTACTGAAGATGAAGTAGATGCACGAGATAATTTTGATAGTAATTTTATGTCGGACTTCATAGCAGGCAAGCTCAAAAACGATAAAGATATAGCATTATTTGAAAAAGACAAACCCATGCGCCAAACGCCTTTAGTGTTCTCGCCTGAAGCACAAGCCGTATTTGAGGCAGGCAAGGCACTTTGGGCATATTATCACACTACCATTTACAACTTTCCGATTTTGGGCGGTCAAAAATGGACAGTCAATGCTTCCCTTTACGACATCAAAGAATACTTTCAAGCCCGCAATGAAAAAGGCAAAATGAACAACAAGAGTGCAGACGAAACTTATACAGCTTTGATAGGCACTTTGCGCGAGAAACTGAAAGAGTTGGCAAAGAAAATAGAGCCAAAAGTGTATGAATATGGTTTTTTGAAGGCATAGGAAAACGATTTTCTTGAAAACAACAAAAAAAGACTTGCCTATGTAGGCAAGCCTTTTGCATTTTGGCATTTTTTGCGCCTTTAAAATTAGTTTTTGGTTGTGGGTAGGCAAGGCAATAAATTTTCTTTGGAGGCGTTTCGATAGAAATATAGCTACATTTATGAGTACCAACATTCTTGTTTTGAAAAATAACCTGCATACTTTGATAGATACTTTGGAAGATGGCGAAGTGCTATCAGAAGTTACGCTTATGTTAGAAAACTATCTACAGCATCAACATGGGTTATCCGATTGGGAGCAACAAAAAATACAAAAAGGCTTACAATCCCTTGAAAATGAACCTGTTGTATCACATCAAACTATACTCGAACAACTACATAAATATCCTCAACTTCTCATGTAAGTCTATATTACAAAGTATTAGCATTGCAAATATTGTCAAAATCCAAATGCTTTGGAAACTAAAATTGAGTAAAACAACTTCAACACAACCACAAAAAAGACTTGCCTACACAGGCAAGCCTTTTGCATTTTGGCATATTTTTAATTTTTATTGCATGAAGCCATACGAGAACTCGCCTTGCTCGTTGGGATACACACCCGAAATCACGACACTTCCTTTAGACTTATTCAATTTTTCTGTAAAATCTTCTACTGATTTGATAGGTTCGTCATTGATAGACGTTATCACAAAACCCTCTTGCATACCTGTACGGCGAAGTTTGCCTTGTCCTAAGCGCGTTACTTTCACGCCACCACGCACACGAAGTTTGCCTTTTTCTTGTGCCGAGAGTTCAGCCAATTCCACACCCAAACCGCGCAAGGTTTCATTGTCTTTGCGAGCTGTAAGGTTCGTGCTTCCATCTTTTGCTTTGAGTGTAACCTCTACATTTCGGCGCGAGCCATTGCGATAAAGCTCCAATTTTACTTTGTCGTTGGGGCGGAAACGCGCTACTTCTTCGAGCAATTCAGGTCCCGATTTAATGCGCTTGCCATTCATACCCACAATAACATCACCCGCTTGTACGCCAGCCAATTTTGCCCCGCCATCAGGCGTAACGTCCTGCACATACACGCCTTCGCTAATGCCTTCGATGCCTTTTTCGCTCGCTATTTTGCTGTTAAATTCTGGTAAGTAGCTAAGTCCCAAATAACCACGTTGGATAGAGCCGTATTCCATCAAGTCACGGATAACCTTCTTCACAATGTTCGAAGGCACTGCAAACGAATAGCCCGAAAAAGAGCCTGTTTGCGTAGCAATGGCAGTGTTGATGCCTATTAGCTCGCCTGCTGTGTTGATGAGTGCGCCTCCGCTGTTCCCTGGGTTTACAGCCGCGTCAGTTTGTATAAATGCCTCTATAGCCTCGCCTGCCGAATTGCCACGCAAAAGGTCGATATTGCGTGCTTTCGCGCTTATGATGCCCGCCGTAACGGTGGACTCCAAGTTGAAAGGATTGCCTACAGCCAATACCCACTCGCCTACTTTCAGGTCGTCAGAATTGCCGAAAGGAATGGCAGGCAAGTTTTTTTCGTTTATTTTGATAACCGCAAGGTCTGTCGAGGGCGCAGTGCCTACTACTTCTGCCTTGTAAGAGCGTTTGTCGTTCAATACCACTTCTATCTCACTTGCGTTGTCTATCACGTGATTGTTCGTTACGATATAGCCGTCTGCACTCACAATAACGCCTGAACCCGAACTTTGCGGAGCTTGGCGAGGCGCACCATTTCCGCCTCCTTGTTGCCAACCATTGAAGTCATCGCCAAAAAATTCTTTGAACAAATCGGGAACGTCCCTGCGTTGATTGCGTTGTGTATTGCTTTGGCGCGTGCTTCCTTGCGTGGTCGTGATGTGAACGACCATAGGCGTTGCTTTGCTTGCGGCTTCGGTGAAGTCAATGGGTGCGCCTGCTATTCCTTTTTTAGCGAATTGTGCAAGAGGTGTTTTTTTGCCATTGGCTTCTTGAAACACCACTTCCTTGCGGTCAAAGCCTGCCAAACGATACACGAAGATAGTGCTAAGGCTCGTAAAGAGCGCGACAAGCACCAAAGGAACATAATTTGTTTTCATATCTGGAATGATGTAATTACGTTATTTGTTTTGGTATATAAACAGCAAAAAGCCCTCACAAGTTGTATTCCAAACTGTTTTATGGCAGTTTTTTAACGAAAATTAACGAAAAACTGTCAAGTTGGCAGGCAAGGCTTGCCTACGCACTGAAGAAAAATCAGATACCACAATTTTTGTGTTGCAAAATTTGCGTTAGATATACAAAATGCCTTCCTCGCCTTCGAGTATCAGGGGCAAGACTTTGTAAGGCGTGTTCAGGTTGCGTTGTACCATACCCAAGTATTCTTTGAGTTGGGCAACTTCTTTCGTGAGGGTGGACTGTGTGATGCTGTCCATTTCGTTTTGCGCCCACGTTTGCAATGCTTCAGCATATTGTCCCGCAAAGGTAGGCAAGGTTTCCAACGAGTCGAAGCTCTCTTTGGTGCTTTTCACTTCGTTTTGGTATTGCTGAAAATAGTTTTCGTCTTGCCTTTTTTGTGCGTTTGTTTCATAAAAACTTTGCAAGATAGCACACTCTTTCCCCAACAAATGCACATAATATTTGGCGGTAGTTTTGTATTGGAGCAAGTAATGCACCATTGTCCCAAAACTTATAAACGATTTTTTGGTTTTGAGCAACAGCACATGGCGCACTGCCTCAAGCAATTCTTCTTTGTCGCCTTCACTTCCCTCGATGCCTTCCAATAATGGAATATCCTCCACGCGCAAGGCATACAAGCACTGCATTTGCTTTTGATACACCACCACAATGGAATTGGGATAATGCCCCGTTATGGGTGCTATTTCCTTCTCCAATAAGCGCAAAATGTATTCTTCTATTTTTTCGGGTACGTTTTCGGTAATGCGCACTGTTTTCTTCTCTGCCTTTTTGTCGCGCAAAAGCTGTTCGTATTGTTGCACAAACATTTCTTGCCTGTAGCTTCGCTCTCGTTCATGGCTGTGTTCTTGCTCGTGTTGCTCTTCTTCTTTGCGCACAAACCTATTCACATAGTACAAAAAAGAAAAAAACATCAACGGATAAAAGGCATAGCCCAATAGCCTGAACCACGAAAATTCTTCAGTGAAATATTGCGCCAAAAACACAAACACAACAGACGAAACAAACATTTCTTGGCGCGTGAAGTCAAGAGCTACCAACCTTGCCAACCACGATTTGATGCTTAACTTGGCTATGCCTGCACCGCCTTTCAGGGCAAACGAAATTTCGACAATGTTGGTCAGCGCGTTGTTGTTTTGGTAGTGCTTCAGGGCTATTTCCAAATCATGCGCCAGCAAAGACTTGTTCATGGTTTGGAGCGTGTCAGCAACGGCTATTTCTTGGCTTTGGTAGGCAAGGTATTCGTATAGGTTAGGCGCAAATGCTGTCTGAAAAACAGGGAAGGCAAGCGGAGGCAAATCAAGGTCTTTCGGCGCGGGTTCGTCCTTGCCTATCTTCACTTCTACCCCCAAAAAACCTACAAAATACTCGATGTGATGGTTCAGTTTGGCTATTTGTTGCAAAATGCTTTGTACGTCCTTCACAAAATTTTGCATACTGTTTTGCAGGCGCATTTTGGCAATATATGCCACCGCCTCCACCGTTTCGCGCCTTTCTGCGTCTTGGTAGGCAAGCCTATGAAACCACGAAGAAGGGTGGCTCGTGAGGTGCGATATGCTCGCCTGAAATTTACTAAACAACTCAAAAACTTCTCGAATAGTAGGCTTTAGCGTAAAATGGCGCGTCAGGGCTAATTTATGTTTTTGGATATGGTCTTGTACCTCGTATGCAAAGAGTTCTATCGCTTGGTCAGCAGGCAAGAACTTAGGCAAGACCGCCAAGATGTGGCGTAGGTGGTTTTTGGTTATTTTTTTATGTTCTTGTTGCATTGCCTCGAAGTTATGAAGCAAGTCCTGATACACACCTTTGTTTTTGGTGTATAATTGCTTGAAAAAGGCAAAGAAAGCCTCTTTTTGCTCGCCTGCTAAGGACACAAAAAAGGCAACGGCTTTTTGCTCGGCTTCTTCACGATAATTGTGAATGGCAAGGTATGGGAGCGTAAGTTGGGTATAATCTTGATGTACGTCCATAATGATATTGCAAAGATGCAAATATAAATGCGTATCCCAAAATTTATATCACGCCCATTCTTTCATCAATTAGGGAGCGTTTAGGTAAGGTTAAAAAGACTACACGCAAGTTCTCATACAATTTCATATATATGTTAGAAAGATTGGCAAAAATGCAGGCAAGGCAAAGTGAATAGACATCAAATATAACTCATTTAATCTAATGTACTATTTCGTTAGGTCAATGTATCACTCTGTTAGGTCAATGTATTATTACGTTAGGTCAATGTATCACTTATTTTGCTCAAATTCATATACATTGGCTTAACGGAGTAGTACACTGGCTTAACGGAGTAGTACACTGGCTTAACGGAGTAGTACACTGGCTCAACGGAGTAGTACACTGGCTCAACGGAGTAGTACGCTGGCTCAACGGAGTAGTACGCTGGCTTAACGAACTAGTACGCTGGCTTAAATAAGTGATATATTGATATAACTGCTATGTATTTACTTATATTTATCCTTGTCATTGCCCATTTTAAAGGATAAGAACAGGGTTCAAAAGCCTACCACGTGCATTTTATATATGTATCTTTGTATTATGTGTAAATGGGGCGTATATTATTCGCTTTTGCGCACAAAGTTTCCCAATTTTGCAACGTGAATACATTATCTCAAGACCTTTCGCTGTTGGCGCGTTTGTTTGACCTCACACGCATAGCCCAAGAAAAGCCCGATGCCCATGCAGTCGGGCAATATTACCATTGGACAAATTGGTTTTATCGCAAATTCCACTCGGCAGAGGGCGCGATGCACTTCCCTTTGTACTTGCCTAATGGCGCGACCAATCACTTCGAAGGTTTGGCTGTGCAGGCAAGTTTTGTGGCAGAACACGCACAGCAGGCAAGGCACATTGCCGAAATAGGGTGCGGTTCGGGGTTTAACCTTCGACAATTAGCTCGCCTACAGCCCACTGCTACCTATCAAGGCATAGATGCCACTGCCAAGCACGTCAGGCAGGCAAGGCGTTTTGCGCAAAAAGAAGGGCTAACGAACCTTACCTTCAGGCAAGGAACGTTTGATTCCTTGCCTACCGAGTCCGAAAGTTTGGATATGGTGTTTGCAGTGGAGAGCTTTTGCTACAGCCAAGACCTACGCCACGACCTCGCTGAAGTAGCGCGTGTTTTGCGCAAAGGAGGCAAGTTTATTATTTTTGATGTTTTCCTACAGCCTGACTTCGACAAAGCCTCGCCTTCCCTACAGCTTGCCTCCCAACTGACCGCTATAGGCTTCGCGGTGGCGCAATGGGACAAACTTACGGATTTGCAACAAAGTAGCCAAGACGCGGGTTTGCAACTATTGGCATGTACAGACTTGCACGCTACGTTGCTTCCCAATTTATCGCGCTTCCAACAAGACGCGAGGCGGTTGTTCGAATATGCGGTGTGGCTTCGCCCTTTGGTACGGCGTGGCATCTTGCCTGCTCCCCTGCTGAAGCACGCCATGACGGGTTTGCTCGCGCCCCACGCGATGCGCCCTGACGTACAAGGCTATTACAGCGTTGTACTGCAAAAGACATAAATTGTCTAACTTTGCGCCATGAACAATCACTACCGAGCTGTCAGTGCAGAAGAGGCGGTAAGCCTTGTGCAATCTCATCATAATATTTTTATTCATAGCGTAGCCGCGCCTCCGTTGTCGCTCATCGAGGCATTGGTAGCAAGGGCATGCGAGCTACAGGGCGTACATATTCATCATTTGCACGTAGAGGGCAATTTGCCCTATTTCGAAGAACAATATGCTTCGTCCTTTCGCGTAAACAACCTTTTCACAGGCGCGAATGCCCGCAAGGCAGTACAAGAAGGCAGGGCTGACTATGTGCCTATTTTCTTGAGCGAAGTTCCTAATTTGTTTCATAAAAAACTCATTCCGCTTGATGTTGCGTTTTTGCAACTCTCGCCTCCTGATAAACATGGCTATTGCAGTTTTGGCACTTCGGTTGATGTTTCTGTAGCCGCGTCCAAAAATGCCCGCTACATCATAGCCGAAATAAACCCCAAAATGCCCCGCACTTTGGGCGATGGCATTATTCATATCAGCCAAGTGCATAAGGTTGTGGAAGTAGATAGACCTTTGCCCCAACATATCTTGCCTGCCCCTACCGAAGTAGAGCGCAAAATAGGCGAGTTCGTGGCGGGTATAGTAGAAGATGGCGCGACCTTGCAAATGGGCATTGGCGTTATTCCTGATGCGGTCTTGGCTTCGCTTACCTCCCACAAAGAACTTGGGATTCATACAGAAATGTTTGCTGATGGCTTGATTCCTTTGATAGAGCGAGGCATTGTTACCAACGAACACAAGGTAAAGCACAGAGGGCGCATTGTGAGTGGGTTCGTGATGGGTTCGCAATACTTGTACGACTACATAGACGACAACCCTTTGATTCGAATGTTGGAAATTGACTATGTGAATGATGTGGACGTGATACGCCAAAATCCCAAAGTTACGGCTATCAACAGTGCAATAGAAGTGGACTTGACGGGGCAAGTGTGCGCGGACTCGATAGGCACGAAGATTTATTCGGGTGTAGGCGGACAAATGGACTTCATTCGTGGCGCGAGCCTATCCGAAGGAGGCAAGCCGATAATTGCCTTGCCTTCCACGACCTCGAAGGGCGAAAGTCGCATCACGAGCATACTAAAACAAGGCGCAGGCGTTGTTACGACTCGCGCCCACGTGCATTATGTGGTTACAGAATATGGCGTAGCGTACTTATACGGAAAAAATTTGCGAGACCGCGCCAAACAACTGATAGAGATAGCGCACCCTGCCCACCGCGAAAGGCTTGAACGCGAAGCAAAAGAAATATTGCATTATCATTGGTAGTCTTGATGCAATGTATGATTTCCTTAAATGCGCAGGTGTAATGGTTGAAGCAAGAAAACAACTTATTTACCTAAAAATTCGGGCTTAGGCAAGCCTACTTTAGCCAGTGTTTCTTTGGCTTTTTTGACTTTTTCTGCTATAAAGGCAGGCAAGTCTTCTGTTTTTTGCGCTGTAGTGTTTGCCTGAATAACGTGAGTTCGGGATTAAAAAGGACTTAAATAATTGTAAATGAATGGTTTATATTTCGTGTATCCGTAGGTTTGCACCTACGGCTATTCATTGTC
>RDXI01000263.1 GCA_004292795.1 Bacteroidota bacterium
AGACTTTATGAGCGACAAGTCCCGTCATCAGATAATTTTTCTAGCCTTCAAAACATAAAAATGCTTCAGAACGCAGTACATGGAGTTGAAGAATTGCGCTAGGTCAAGAAACACAGCTGATTTACTAAAGCCTGATATCGTTTGAAAACGTTCATTAGATCATTATGTTAATACGTTATTGAAAAAGAAATTAAAACAATGATCATGGATTGTTACAGAAGTTTTTGATGCCAAAATTATTATTTGATAAATGAAATATAATACTAGATTTAATATTTTGAATCCAAAAGTCTTTACTGAAAATGCAATTAAATATATTAACTATTTCATTTTCAATATTAGATATACTAAAGTAATTAAAAATAGTATCATATAATTGTATATCCTTAGTTGTCATACCAAATATACTGATGGATAGTATAGTATTATTGTTTGAAATATAAAAAGTTTCAATCTTATTTTTCAAATTATCTGTTCCGTGAAATTTAATATCTGTTTTAACTAATGTATTGTTTTTAATTGTAATTTTTTTAAAGTTGCAATCTTTAAATAGTATTATTTTTAGTATATCATTGCTATCATCTATATCTACAAAAAAAACATCGTTTTCAAAAACACAACTTTCAAAAACAATTCTCTTAATTTGATTATTAAGGCTATTAAATTTTACTACACCTGAAAAAAATACATCTTTTATAAGCCTTGTCCGATATATTACAAGGTTTATAATATCTGTGGGTAAGTGTACGTCTTGAATTATCTTAACATTGGAAATTTCTTGTTGTTTTTCTAAAGCACTAATAAACTCCTCAGCACTCATTTGTCGCATAATTTAATAATTTTTAAGTTGTAAAATAAAACTATTCATTGTTTTTTTTGTGTATGTAGGCAAGCTAAAAATCTGCTGTTGTGCAAATATAGCCCTTGCCTATGATTTATCAAACATTCACCTTATCCGCTATCACATATTCATTGGCGCGGTGCGAGTTAGTGGTTATCATCTCGCCTAAAAAGCCCGCAAGGAATAGTTGCGAACCCATGAGCATAGCCACGAGTGCCAAGTAAAAAATGGGCTTGTCTGTGATTTCGCGCCCTTTGATGCCACTGTAAAAAACATTGTGGAATTTTTCGTAGGCAAGCCAAGCCGTTAGCCCAAAGCCCAACAAGAAAAACAAAATACCCAACGTGCCGAAAAAGTGCATGGGGCGTTTGCGAAAGCGCGTAACAAACGTTATGGACAAAAGGTCGAGAAAACCATATACAAATCGTTCAAGTCCAAATTTGGTTTTGCCATATTTGCGGGCTTGATGCTTCACTACTTTCTCGCCTATGCGCCCAAAACCTGCCCATTTCGCCATAACGGGAATGTAGCGGTGCATTTCGCCATATACTTCTATGCTTTTTACGACCTTCAAGCGGTACGCCTTCAAGCCACAATTAAAATCGTGTAAGCGTATGCCCGAAAAGAGGCGCGTCATGTAGTTGAAAAGTTTGGTGGGTATCGTTTTCGTGATAGGATCATGGCGTTCCTTTTTCCAGCCCGAAATGAGGTCAAATTTTTCTTCGACTATCAGGCGGTACAGTTCGGGAATTTCTTCAGGCGAGTCTTGCAGGTCAGCGTCCATCGTGATAACGACCTTGCCTACTGCGTGCTGAAAGCCTGTGTTGAGTGCCGCCGATTTGCCGTAGTTTCTATTGAGCGAAATTCCTTTCAAGCAAGTATTTTCGAGGGCTAATTGTTGAATAACCTCCCACGAGTTGTCCTTGCTTCCATCATCAATCAAAAAAACCTCATAGCTATAGTTATGTGCGTTCATAACTTTAGCTATCCAAGCGCATAGTTCGGGCAATGACTCGGCTTCGTCTTTCAAAGGAACAATAACAGAAATGTCCATCAGGAGGCAGAAACAAAAAGTAAAAAAATGTAAAAAAACATTCTATTTTTCTCAATAGGATTTAAAATCCTTGTCATTATGCGCTATATCCTCTTTTCTTTGCATAAATAAGCCAATCAACACCGTCATCAAAAAACCAAGAAATGTCCAGCCTATCAACGTACCCATGAACGCGCCACTTGTAGAAAACATAAAATCTACTACAGGTTTCATGGCTTCTAATTGCGCGTCTTTATAGCCTTGCATCTCAAACTGTTGTAGGTACATATCTTTGATTTTTGCCAAATCTTTGGCAGGCACAAAGGCAATAGACAAGGCACTCATCAAACCAATGCACAAGCCCGACATCACACTCACAATCATACCCAAGTTGAAGGCTTGCAAGTAGCTTAGGACTCCCTCATTGGCTCGCCTAAATTCGAGCATACCATACACAATTCCTATGGCAAAGATGAAAATGGTAAAGCTACTTTCGCCTCCGCTACGAAACAACAACGCGAAAATAAGCCCTATCACCAATGTAGCAATAGCCGTAAAGAACCCATATTTTAACCCTACGCGGGTAGTAGAAAGAGGAGTATTTTGCATTTTACAAATAAAAATTACATATATTGTTCAATGAAATCAGGTAAGAAAAGAATATTTTTAAACTTCTTTTTCTGCAATCCATTGAGTAGTACCTTGTCGCGTGTAAGCAAAGGAATGTTCATTTGAATAGCCAATGCCACATAAGGCGCATCTTTCAAATCTATTCCTAAACACAAATCGTATGCTTTTTGTTTAGCTTCATCTGACAACACAATAGAGGGTAATACTTTGATTTTAGAAAAGATGGCTATAGTATAAGGTGCAAACTGTTCTTTGTCTAGTTTTGTCTTTTTTAGTATATCTTCCTGATAATAAGTTAGTTCAGTAAAAATATAATCCAAACTATACACCTGAAAGTCTTGCACCATACGTTTATAAATGCCTTTCCCACTTATGAGTGTCGAGAATAAAACATTAGCATCAACAATAAGTTCCATGCCTTACTCCTCCGTTCTGACGTTTTTTAAAAAACTCGCCTTATATTGCTCCCAAGCCTTTGCTTTTGCCTCCTCTCCCAAGTCGTCAAGGTCTTGTTCAGAAAAACTTTGCTGTAATGCACTACCAAACCGTTCTACAAGATACTCATTGAGTTGTGTTTGTAGGTAAGCACGCAACTCAACCGCATTGTAAACGCTTTGGTAAATATCAGGTATTTCTAATTGAATTTGTAACATAAGGACTTGATAAAAAATTACACTATATCTCTTATATCCTGAATGATTTTTTGCGCTAAGGTGTCGGCAGTAGGTTGTGAAGTGGCTTCGGCATAAATGCGAATGATAGGCTCTGTATTCGACTTGCGCAAATGCACCCAGCTACGCTCAAAATCAATGCGCACCCCATCTTCCGAATTGATAGGCTGTTGTTTGTACTTTTCTTTGATTGTTTCCAAGATAGCATCAACATCTATGTCTTCAGTAAGCGAAATCTTGTTCTTAGAAATCCAATATTTGGGATATGTAGCCAGCAGGCGAGTCATCATTTTCTCGGATTTTGCCAAGTGCGTCAAGAACAACGCAATGCCTACTAAAGCATCACGCCCATAGTGCAGTTCGGGATAAATCACACCGCCGTTGCCCTCGCCTCCAATCACTGCGCCAATCGCCTTCATTTTTTTCACTACATTTACCTCGCCTACAGCAGAGGCTTCGTAAGTCTGTCCTGCTTTTTGCGTGATGTCGCGCAAGGCTTGCGTAGAAGATAGGTTTGAAACAGTCGCGCCTGCGGTGTGCTGTAGCACATAATCTGCCACCGCCACAAGCGTATATTCTTCGCCAAACATTCCGCCATCTTCGCACACAAGCGCGAGCCTGTCCACGTCAGGGTCGACCACAATGCCCAAATCATAGCCACCTTTGTCCAACTCTTTCGAGATGTCGCGCAGGTTTTCAGGCAAGGGTTCAGGATTGTGCGGGAATTGCCCTGTAGGTTCGCAAAACATTTTGGTAACTTCTTTCACGCCTAAGGCTTCGAGCAGGCGAGGAACAGCAATGCCCCCCGAAGAATTAACCGCATCTACCACGACACGGAAATTGCGTTTTTCGATGGCTTCTTTGTCCACCAAAGGCAAGGCAAGAATTTTGTTTATATGACTTTGTAGGTAAGCACCTTCTTCGTCGAGGCTGTACTTGCCTAATTGATTGCTTTCTACATACGTAAAGTTTTGATTGTCAGCCATTTCTACAATAGCCTGCCCTGACTCGGCATCGATAAATTCGCCTTGTGCATTGAGCAATTTGAGGGCGTTCCATTGGATAGGGTTGTGGCTTGCTGTGATGATGATGCCACCGCCAGCTTGCGCCTCCACGACAGCCATCTCCACAGTAGGCGTAGTAGAAAGTCCCAAATCCAACACATCAATCCCCATACCTTGCAGGGTAGCGGATACGATTTGCGTAATCATTTGTCCCGAAGGGCGAGCATCGCGCCCTATCACAACTTTGTGGAGTTCGGTTTGTGTTTTGAGCCAAGAGCCATAAGCCGATGCAAATTTCACCAAATCAAGCGGGCTGAGCGTTTCGCCACTTTTACCTCCAATTGTTCCGCGTATGCCTGATATCGATTTTATAAGTGTCATATAGGAGCTATAAACAGTTTTTTAGCAAAGATAAGCCAAAAAATACAAATGTGCTATATTTTGCATGTATTGTAAGCGTTCTTGGATTTTTTTTTATTTTTTTATTTTCAAAATGGTACTTTAATCATTAAAAATTGTCTTTTTTTGAGTTTCTGTCTTTCTTGTGTATAAAAAAATGACAGGAGGTCTATCCTTCCTCCTG
>RDXI01000264.1 GCA_004292795.1 Bacteroidota bacterium
ATGCTATTTTGACTGTGTTGTTGATTGTGATATTCACATATTTCTATACAGCTATTCAAGTAGATCCTGTAAGAATTTCGGAAGATATCAAACGTAATAACGGTTTTATCCCCGGTATCAAACCTGGTCCCCAAACATCTGAACACATCGATGATGTACTTTCTAAAATTACATTACCCGGTGCAATATTTTTGGCACTTATCGCAATCTTACCTATTTTTGCAAAAGGTTTGGGCGTAGGCGAGGAATTTGCAGCATTCTTTGGTGGAACATCTTTGCTTATCTTGGTGGGTGTTGTATTGGATACACTACAACAAATCAACAGTTACTTGTTGATGCGCCGTTATGAAGGCTTGATGGAATCAGGAAAGGTAAAAGGTCGTTCACAAGATATAGCGGTAGCACAATAAAATATGTCAGGTAGTATTTTCTATAAAACTAAAGAAGATGTTGAGTTAATTCGCCAAAGTGGAGCTATTCTTAGCAAACTACACGGCGAATTAGCCAAAATGGTGAAACCCGGTGTGAAAACCAAAAATTTGGATAAATACGCCGAAGAATATATCCGTGATAATAATGGCTTGCCTTCCTTCAAAGGCTATGGTGGCTTTCCTGCCTCACTTTGTATCTCTGTGAATGAAGCAGTAGTACATGGGTTGCCAAGCGACTATGAATTGAAAGAGGGCGATATTGTTACGTTGGATTGCGGGGTGTTATACAAAGGTTTTCACAGTGATTCGGCTTATACACACGCAGTTGGGGAAATAAAGCCAGAAATAGCGGAACTTTTGCGTGTTACAAAAGAATGTTTGTATTTGGGCATTGCTCAAGTAAAACAAGGCGGAAGATTGGGTGATGTAGGATATACTATCCAAAAGCACGCAGAAAAGCACAACTTTACGGTAGTGCGCGAATTGGTAGGACATGGCATAGGCAAGAGCCTTCATGAAGAACCACAAGTTCCTAATTATGGCAGGAGAGGCAATGGCGTAATATTGCGTGAAGGTATTGTATTGGCGATAGAACCCATGATAAACTTGGGTACAAGAAACGTAGAACAAATACCTGATGGCACTGTACGCACAAGTGATGGTAAACCTTCAGCACATTTTGAACATACAGTTGCAATTATTGGTGGAAAGTGTGAAGTATTGACCACCTTTGATTATATAGAAAAAAACTAACCATATATGGCAAAACAACCTTCCATAGAGCAAGACGGAACTATTTTAGAAGCTCTTTCCAACGCCATGTTTCGCGTGGAGCTTCCGAATGGACACCAAGTCGTTGCCCATATTTCAGGAAAGATGCGTATGAATTTCATCAAAATCTTACCTGGGGACAAAGTAAAATTGGAAATGTCGCCTTATGACTTGAGCAAAGGGCGCATTACCTACCGATACAAGTAAAAAGAGAATTGTGAATGAGTGAGTGAGTGAATTGTGAACGAGTGAATAAGGATAGATGTTAGTTTTTTGATGTTAGATGTTAGTTCTTTGATGTTGGAAACCAACAACCAACAACCAACAACCAACAACCAACAACCAACAACCAACAACCAACAACCAATCCTTTCACCTCCTATCTCCCTACTCTCACCTCCCCAACTCCCTACTCGAAAATTCATAATCTTAACTCAATTTTTGCATGAAAGTCAAATCATCTGTCAAAAAAAGAAGTGTCGACTGCAAGATTATCCGCAGGAAAGGCAAACTTTATGTTATCAACAAAAAAAATCCACGTTACAAACAAAGACAAGGATAAAATATGGCAAGGATTGCTGGGGTTGATATTCCCGACAAAAAAAGGGGCGAAGTAGCCCTCACATACATCTACGGCATTGGTCGTAGCACTGCTCGCGCTATCCTCTCGAAAGCGAACATTAGCCTTGAAAAAAAGGTGTCGCAATTGAATGATGAGGAGTTGAACGCTGTACGTAACATCATCAGTACAGAATACAAAGTGGAAGGTCAGTTGCGCTCTGAAGTGCAGTTGAGCATCAAACGCCTTATGGACATTGGTTGTTATCGTGGTATCCGTCACCGCAAAGGCTTGCCTGTGCGTGGTCAGAAAACCAAAAACAACTCACGTACTCGCAAAGGTAAGCGTAAGACGGTAGCCAACAAGAAAAAAGCTACTAAGTAATTTAATCATTATCTTGTTCTCTTCATAGACATGAGCCAAAAAAGAAAAGATAAAGCGAAAAAGCGCGTAGTAGTGGTAACTGCTGAAGGGCAGGTACATATTAGAGCTTCTTTCAACAACATCATCATATCTGTAACGAATCTAACAGGGCAGGTGATTTCTTGGGCTTCCGCAGGACGTATGGGCTTCAAAGGCTCTAAGAAAAATACGCCTTACGCTGCCCAAGTAGCCGCTAAAAACTGTGTAGAAGCAGCGTATGCTCTCGGACTTCGCAAAGTAGAAGTTTTTGTAAAAGGACCTGGTGCAGGTCGCGAAGCGGCTATCCGCACAATTCAAGCTTGCAATGTAGAAGTGCAGACTATCTATGATGTAACGCCCCTTCCTCACAATGGTTGTCGCCCTCCTAAACGTAGGAGAGTATAACGACAACTCCATTCTCATCACTGTAAGCTAAAAAAAATATGGCAAGATATACAGGACCTAAGGTAAAAATATCACGTCGTTTTGGTGAGCCTGTACTCGGTACGGGTAAGGCTCTTCAAAGAAAGAACTATCCTCCCGGTCAGCACGGTAAGGGCAAACGTCGTAAGAAGTCGGAATATGCTATCCAACTTGCTGAAAAGCAAAAAGCGAAATATACGTATGGTGTATTGGAGCGTCAATTTGCTAACTTGTTCAACAAAGCCTTGCACAAAGAGGGCATCACAGGTGAAAACTTGTTGAAGTTCTTGGAAGCTCGTCTTGATAACGCAGTATATCGTTTGGGCATCGCGCCTACCCGTCGCGGAGCGCGTCAGTTGGTATCACACAAACACATCATGGTAAATGGTGAAGTAGTGAACATACCTTCTTACAGCTTGAAGCCTGGCGATATTGTATCAGTACGCGAAAAGTCAAAATCACTAGAAGTAGTCGTGAATAGCCTTGCAGGGCATAATGCACGCGCTTATGGTTGGCTTGAGTGGGATGCTACACAACTCGCAGGTAAGTTCATTGCGTATCCTACTTTGGATCAAATTCCTGAAAAGATTGAGGTACAGCGCATCGTCGAATTGTACTCTAAGTAATTTTTAGCCTCTTCAATTACCCGAAAACTATGTTACCATTCCAAAAGCCTGAAAAGGTGGTTATGGAAAAAACCACCGATTTTCACGGCTCCTTCGAGTTTAAACCTTTAGAGCGTGGTTATGGCGTTACAATAGGCAACGCCATCAGGCGCGTATTGTTGTCAGCCCTAGAAGGTTACGCTATTTGTGGTATCCGTATCAACGGTGTATCACATGAGTTCTCCTCTGTAGCGGGGGTAGTGGAAGATGTAACAGATATTATCTTGAACTTGAAGCAAGTGCGTTTCAAAAAGGTTTCTGACGTACACGAGAATAAAATCTCGATACACATCAGCAATCAAGGCACTTTTACGGCGGGGGATATCAATAAGTTCACTTCTACTTATGAAATACTGAACAAGGACTTGGTTATTTGCCACCTTGACGAAACAGTGGAACTCGAAATGGATTTGTACTTAGACAAAGGGCGTGGCTATGTGGCTGCTGAAGAGCAGAAACACTTGGATAATGTCATTGGGTACATTCCTATCGATTCTATCTTTACACCTATCAAAAATGTGCAGTATGGTGTGGAGAATACACGCGTAGAGCAACGCACTGACTACGAAAAATTGGTCTTGAACATCGAAACCGATGGCTCAATCCACCCTGAAGACGCTCTCAAAGGCGCGGCGCAGGTGCTTATTCAACACTTCTTATTATTCTCTGACCAAACCATTACGATTGAAACAACGCGTAAGGAAGAAACAGAGGAAGTAGATGAGCATTATTTGCATATGCGTAAGCTCCTCAAAACGTCTATCAGCGACCTCGAACTCTCGGTGCGTGCATACAACTGCTTGAAGTCTGCGGACATCAAAACGTTAGGCGACCTTGTAAAACTTGAAATCGCGGACATGATGAAATTCCGCAACTTTGGTAAAAAATCTCTCACAGAGCTGGAACAGCTGGTTGCAGATAAGAACCTTACGTTTGGTATGGACGTAAGTAAGTACAGGCTCGAAGAGGATTAGCAAATTGTTTTTAATGATATGAGACACGGTAAAAAAATAAATCACCTCGGTAGAACTGCCTCGCACCGCAAGGCGTTGCTATCTAATATGGCGGCAGCTTTGATTTTGCGCAAGCGAATCACCACTACAGTCGCTAAAGCTAAAGCCCTCAGAAAATACATTGAGCCTTTGCTTACTCGTTCTAAAGATAACACCACGCACTCTCGTCGTACTGTGTTTTCTTATCTCAAACACAAAGAGCCTGTAAAAGAGCTTTTTGATAACATTGCAGATAAGATTGCAGACCGCCCCGGTGGATACACCCGCATTATCAAATTGGGTATGCGTAAAGGTGATGGTGCTGAAATTTGTATGATGGAGTTGGTTGATTTCAACGAAACTATGTTGAAAGCCAGCGAAGGTGCAAAAACTAAGACGCGTCGCAGTCGTCGTGGCAAAGGTGGCAAGAAAGAAGAAGGTTCTGCTACCGAAGTTACTGAAACAACGGCAGAAGTTACTGACGAAAAAGCTTAATATAACGTCCCT
>RDXI01000265.1 GCA_004292795.1 Bacteroidota bacterium
ACTCAAGTATCAGTAGAATATACAAGTGCGCCCTTGCAAAGTATTGGCAAGTATTTGAGCGACAATCGATATTTGTAAAATGTGTGGGCGGGGTTTACTCCCTATGCGCAAACCGCGCCCTCATACCCTGCTAACAATTTATCGACAACTACTTTGCGCGAAAAGCGCGTAAGGGCATCTTGCCTAAGTGTTTCGGGTTTGTATTGGGTATAATTTTGTAGGACATACATCATTTTTTCAGCCAAGTCTTCAGCCTTGCCTACCTGCGCCAACACACCATTTTCAGGTGTTACAACCGACTCCGCGCCTCCGCAATAGGTGCTTACCAAAGGCTTTCCGCAGGCGAGAGCTTCTGCCAAAACCACGCCCATTGTTTCGTGCAAACTCGGCAACACAAATGCATGACAATCTTGAAACTCTCTACGGGCTTCTTGCCTACTTTGTTCGCCCAACCAAGTGAGATGTGGCTCTATTTTCAGTTCAGTAGCGAGGCGTTGGTAGGCAAGTTTTTCTTCGCCCTCCCCTCCTAACCTGAAATGCACGCGAGGAAATTCCTTGACCACTTGCGCAATGGCTTTTAGCAACACAGACACGCCTTTTTGCTCCACCATTCGCCCCAAAAAATAAAACGTAAAGTGTTCATAACGAGGCTCTTGTGGTGTAAAAAATGTTTCGTCTATCAGGTTAGGCAAGTAGGCAAGACGCGGAACGCCCTGTGCTTGCATATCTGCCAAGAGCGACTGACTGATAGCCCAATTCGTTTGGGCGTGTTGGTAGGCAAGTTGCAACGCGGGCATGAGCTTACCTGCCTGCAAAAAATACGGAAACGGAAACGGACTCATTTGTTCCGTTGTGCAGTACGGAATATTGTATTTTTGGCTCAAAATCCGCGCTATGTGTCCCGCAGGAAAGCCCACATGGGCATGAATAACCGAAACTTTGCCTTTTCTTACCTGAAATTGTAGCAAGTTTTGTTCGTTGGCGCGGATAATTTGGCGCATATTGCCTGCCCACACGCGCCTCGTCCATGTGTGCGTAGGCGAGAAAAATTCTAACCAATTTTCGCGGTGTTCTGTGATGCAAGGCGCGGGTTTTCGCCAAATCTTGCGCCAACTTTTCAAAGGTTCTTTCGCCCAAAGTAACAGTCTTTCGTCATTTTGTCCCCACGTACTCACGCCTACGTTGTGTTCGGGATAGAGGGCGGTTATAGCGTCTGCTTGGTCACGAAAAAAAATACCTGTCAAGGGGCTATTGGGCGAAGGATACCACGAAGGTATGAAGAAAATTTGCATAATGTTATTGCTTCACGACCACAAAAACGCTCTTGCGCTTGCCTACTTGCGCCTGTAGATAATACACGCCAGAAGGCAACGATTGGGTAGGCAAGACTGCTCGCTCTTTGGTTTGGGTTTGATGCACGAGTTTTCCTTGTGCGTCTTTGAGCAAAAGTACGATATTTTTGCCCTTCGTATCTTGGAAACTTACCGTAAGGTCGCCTTGTGTGGGGTTCGGGCTGATGTTTATTTTGTCTTTCCACCACGTAGAATCTTCTATAGCTGTAGCAAAACCAATAGCCAATAGGCGCAAACGGTACGGATTTTCGTCTGCATCATTGCTTGGTATTTGCAGGAAAGCCTCGCTTCCTATTTCTGTCGTGGGCATATATTTTACCGCAAACGTAAGGCTGTCCCCTGCAGGCAAGGTTTGGGCATTGTATGCATTTTCAATCGTAAAAAGCGGATTATCGACTGTCGGTGGTTGCAGTTGGAGTCCGCCCTCGCCTGTGTTTTGTATGGTAAAAGTCTTGCTCAAAGGTGTTTGCCCCACAATGGCATATCCCATTTGAAACTCGCCATTGTGCGATAAATGCGTAGTGCTTTGCTTCATTTGTAGCTCGCCTGCAGGCAAGACAGGAAGTTCAGTAGTGGGAACTTTGCTCAAGGTACTATTTTGTATGTGCCAATTTTCCCAACTCCCGCCCTCGCCTGTGCGCCAAGTGCCGAGTTCAAAAAAATTCGCACCTGTGGTTGTGCCTGATACTTTATAGACTTTTACAGCCTTGCCTCCCAAATACCATTTGAGCGGTTGCCCGTTACGGCACGTTTCGGGAACAGAGTTAGGATATTCGCCATTGCTTTGCAGAAAATAGGCGTATTCGGTGCTTGTGCCATACACACGCGCCTTGCCTGTGGCATCAACGGCTATGGCGGTGGTTTCGTTGCACGCAATCCCGCGAGAGTTTACGCGCCAATCGGTTTCCATTCTTGCCAAAAAAGCCATGAGTCTGCCTCCGCGTGTGCGTTGGTCGAAGTGCGTATCGTTCAGCGTATTTTGCATAAAAGGCGCGTTCAAAAAATCATTTTTGCCCAACAGGTTCATATTCGCATGGTAAGGGTTCAGCATAGCCTCATTGCTTGTAACGCCATTGCTCGAAGGCGCGTAGTAGGCTTTTCCCAAAACCATCATACCCGCACTTGTTCCTCCCACGACAGCCTTTTTTTCTTGCAACAAATAATTGATAGCCTCTTCTACAGGCGTATCTTTCCAATATTGGTAATACTGGTATTGGTCGCCTCCTGCTATAAAAAGAGCCTCCGCGTTGCGGATTTGTTGGGCTACATAAGCTTGTTCCGCCGCACTGCGCGAAGGAATAAGCAAGGTTTCGACAGAATGAACCAAAATCCCTAATTCGGTCATCAAATAATCATTGTAGCCGTTGCTACCCGAAGCCCTAATCACGACCACATCTCCGCCTTGCGCCCTTTGCAAAAACCAGCGCATGGCATTATCATTGTCCGTTCCGCCTCCAGCCAGAAGCAAACCTTGTTGTGGTACAGCAGGCGAGTCAGCACTATTGCCCACTATCCAACTTGTATAATTTTGGGCAACCAAAGTAGGCAAGCTACAGAGGAAAATAAAGGTAAAAAAGAAAAAACGCATTTGTTCAGAGAGAAAAACAAGAATTTCCCCAAAAATACGCCCAAAACAGCAGAATAGCAAACATAAGAAAGAGCTTTGCGAGCAGATTTGGGTAGGCAAGCAGATATTTTCAAAAAAAAATATAAGAAATTATTAACAATCTAAGAAAAAACTGTATTTTGGAGGCGATTTTAAAACGTAACAAAAAAACATGGAAATTCCCTCACTACTCCTCAAGAATCTCTACACCAATGGTAGCCTCAAAAACACCGAGCATGGCGTAGCGTTCAGCCTCAAAAACCGCCTCACAGACGCGAAACTACAGCGCGTAGTGGGCGTAAAAATCAACGGCAATGCGGTAGAAGTTTCAGGCATCGACACAGGCGATGGCAATGTGCAACCCGTTTCGGCTGTAACGCCTGAAAGTCCTTTCGACTTTCCGTTGAAAAAAGTGGTTACGCTTTTTGTGAAGTCAAGCGAGTTGCCCGTAGGCAAATATACGCTTACGATAGCCTTCGAAGCCTCTCCTTTTGGCAAATTGGAGTTTAGCATCGATGACTCTATCCAACAAGAACACCAAAACCGCGTGAAAATCCCTCGCAATGACGAGGACGATTATGGCGACTCGGCTATCAAAGCACGCCAACAATTTGTGAAGGATTATTCGGGTGTGGAACTACAACACGTGGACAAATATTCGTTTGACCCGCACATCACGCAAGGCAACTGCGAGCATTTTATTGGTGTGGCGCAAGTGCCTATAGGCATCGCGGGTCCTCTTTTGGTCAATGGCGAATATGCTCAAGGCGAGTTCCTTGTGCCTATGGCTACGGCAGAAGGCACGTTGATTGCTTCTTACAATCGCGGTATGCAGGTTATCAACCTAAGCGGTGGCGTGAAGTGTACTGTAGTGGGTGATGATATGCAACGCGCCCCTGTATTTGTGTTCGAAGATGCACGCGGAGCGCGTGAGTTTTGCAAATGGGTAGAAGCAAACAAGCCCCAAATAGCCAAACAAGCTGAAGCTACTTCGAGCATCGCCAAATTGCACTACATCGATTATTATTTGTCTAACAAATTCGCGTTCTTGCGCTTCAACTACACTACAGGCGATGCGGCAGGACAGAACATGGTAGGACGTGCCACTTTTGCGGCTTGTAGCTGGATTTTGGATAATTACCACGAGCAAAAAATTACGAACTTCTACCTTGAGTCTAACTTCGCTACGGACAAAAAAGCCTCGCAAGTAAACATCATGCGTACTCGTGGCAAGCGCGTAGTGGCAGAGTGCGTAGTGAAACGCAATGTGTTGATAGAGCGTATGCGCGTAGAGCCTGAACAACTTGCCTACCACGCAGGTATTGCCAATGTAGGTTCTATCCTTTCGGGTGCGAACAACAACGGTTGCCACTCTGCCAATGGTATCACCGCTATGTTTATAGCTACAGGTCAAGACGTTGCCAACGTTTCAGAGTCTTCTGCGGCTATCATTTACTCTGAAATCACGCCAGAGAAAGATTTGTATATTTCTATTACCATTCCTTCGCTCATCGTGGCTACGTATGGCGGTGGCGTGGGCTTGGCTACTCAAAAAGAATGTTTACAAATCATGGACTGCTACGGCAGAGACCGCGTAAACAAATTGGCTGAAATTATTGCAGGTGTGGTATTGGCAGGTGAGATTTCCCTTGCTTCCGCTATTTCTTCGTCTGACTGGGTATCGAGCCACGAAAAATATGGCAGAAACCGATAAGGCTTTGTCTATAGGCAAGGCTTTGTTTGTTTTATTTTTACAAATATGGAATACACTATTCTTTTTCGTCCTGTCAATCAAAAAGAGTTAGATTTGATAGCCGAACTTGATTGGCAAGGCTTCCCTCCTCGCCTACCCGAACAACCCATTTTTTATCCTGTTACCAATATCGACTATGCAAGACGCATCAGCCAAGAATGGAATGTGCCTGCGTATGGCAAAAGTTATGTAACACGCTTTGCTGTAGAAACAGCTTACCTACAAAAATTTGAGGTGCAAAATGTGGGAGGCAAAGATATTGACGAACTTTGGATTCCTGCCGAAGAATTGGCTACATTCAACCAACACATTGTAGGCAAGATAGAAGTCGCTGAAATGCATGAATAATGGTATTTGATAAACCAAATGCCTCCA